>JBCCGJ010000071.1:0-19657 GCA_039029335.1 Actinomycetota bacterium
CCGGCCAACGATCCGGATCCGGTCCGTGACGCCGCGATGGCCGCCGGTCCCGCACCCACGTCAGGCGCTGACGACGGTCGGGCCAGGGGCGAGGCGGCGGGCCTCGACGCAACGGCCGCGGCCATCGCCGCGCCGACCGAAGGGGTGATCCGGGCCGAGGGACTCGGTTGGGGCCGTCTGGTCGTCGAGCTGCTTCGGTTGGCCACCGCCTGGAAGGGTCGGCTGATCGCCACCTTCGTGTTCGGGGTGCTCCGGGTGGTGGCGTTCATCGGTGTCGGGGCCCTGAGCGCCCTGGTTGTCCTCGCTCTGAAGAACGGGGACCCGTACGGCCGGTGGCTGATCGCCCTGGCCGTCGTAGCCCCGCTGTCCGGTGTCCTGCACTGGCTTGAGTCCTGGATCGCCCACGACATGGCATTCCGACTTCTCGCCGAGATGCGCATCGACGCGTTCCGCAAGCTGGACGCTCTGGCCCCCGCCTACCTCGTCCGCCGCCGCACCGGGGATCTGATGGCGCTGGCCACCCACGACATCGAGCTGGTCGAGTACTTCTTCGCCCACACGATCGCCCCGGCCTTTGTTGCGGTTCTGGTACCTGCGGTCGTGCTCGGGGTGCTGGCTGTGCAGAGCCCCTGGATGGCGCTGGCACTGCTCCCCTTCCTCGCCGCGGTGGCGATCAGCCCGGCGCTCCTCCGAGGAAAGGTGGACGAACTGGGCTCCCAGGCCAGGGAGGCGGCGGGCGAACTGGGGGCGTACGCCGTTGATTCGGTGCAGGGTCTCGGAGAGATCGTCGCCTTTCAGCAGGAGGAGGGCCGGGGTGATGGCCTGGATGAACGGTCGGCGAAGCACATCGCCCTCCGGCTGCCGTTCTTCCGCCAGCTGACCAGCCAGCACGCCTTTCTGGAGGTCATGACCGGCCTCGGCGGGTTGACCGTGGTGGTGATCGGCGCCGCCCTCGCCGGTGACGGGCAAATCGACGACGGGGTACTCCCCCTGCTGACCCTGCTGGCCATGTCGGCGTTCCTGCCCGTCTCGGAGATCGCCCAGATCGGCCGGCAGTTGGCGGACACACTGGGCGCCACCAGGCGGATCCACGCCCTGAACAGCGAGCCGGTACCGGTCACAGACGGTCCGGGCGCACCGGTCAGCCCCTCGGGCCAACCCGTGTCGATGACCCTCCGCAACGTCGGCTTCGCCTACCCCGGCCAGAACCGGGAGGCGCTGTCACAGGTTGACGTGGACATCCCCGCGGGTCGGGTTGTTGCGCTTGTGGGTACGTCGGGTGCAGGCAAAACCACCACTGCGCTCTTGCTCATGCGGTTCTGGGACCCCGATCGGGGCACCATCCTTCTGGACGGCGTCGACCTTCGCCGACACCGCCTGGACGATCTCCGCCAACACATCGCGCTGGTGGCCCAGGACACCTACCTGTTCAACGACACCCTCCGGGTCAATATTCTCATCGGTAGACCGACGGCCGATGAGGACGAACTGGCGGCTGCGGTGTCCCAGGCGTCCCTCGACGATCTGGTCGACGGGCTGCCGGACGGTCTGGACACGGTGGTCGGTGAGCGAGGCACCAACCTGTCCGGGGGGCAGCGCCAGCGGGTGGCCATCGCCCGGGCATTCCTCAAGGACGCGCCGATCCTGGTCCTCGACGAGGCGACCTCCCACCTGGACGCCGTGAACGAACAGACGCTGCGTCGGTCCCTCGATGAGCTCCAGACGGATCGGACCACGGTGGTGATCGCCCATCGGTTGTCCACCATCCGCCACGCCGATCTCATCGTTGTGCTCGACGAAGGCCGGGTGATGGAGTCCGGTACCCATGAGGCCCTGCTCGAGGCGGACGGTATGTACGCCAGGCTGGTCTCCCGCCAGCTGGCCGGTGCGGCGTCCTCCTGAGCGCCGCTGCGGTTACATACCCCGTCGGTCGGGCGTCCAGTGGGCGTGTGACCCGATCTGCCGCTTCGGAACGCCCCGCTCGACCAGTGCGTCCCGGACGGCCCGCATCATCTTCATCTCGCCGGTCACGTAGGCCCGAGTGCCGGTCGGGATCGATGCGGGCAGCGCGGCCACCGCCGCCTCCCGGATCTCCTCGGCGGTCGCCGCCCTGACCCAGCTCGGCTGGTAGGCCTTGGTCGTCGGCAGGGCGGCCGCCGTCGGGTTCGGGGTGGCCACGATCACATCGACGGTCGGTGTTGCCCCGTCGCTTCCCTCCTCCGGGTGCGGGTGCGGGTGCGCAGCGGACAGCGCGTCCAGCATGGCGGAGATTGACGCAAGGCTGGTCCGGTCCCCCACCAGCAGGTAGTGGTCGGCGCCGGGCCTGAAGACCGGGCTGCCGCCGGGGCCCATGAAGGTGAACTCGGATCCGGCCTCGAGCGACCGGATCCACCGGCCGCCCGGGGTGTCCGGATCATGCCTGGTGAGCAGAAAGTCAACCGTGCCCTGCTCCGGACGGTAGGCCCGCACCGTGTAGTGGCGCCACCGGTCCTTCATCGACGAGCCGTCCGGGTCGACCACCACGGCGACCGCCTGGCCAGGCTCCCAGCTCAGGTCGGGGTTTCGGGCCTCGGCCGTCACGAGGACAAGGTCGTCGCCGACCGGCTCGGTCGCCACCACCGTGGCCTGGTTCTTCACGGTGAACTGTCTTGCTTTGGCTCGCAGGCTCATGGCCTCCCGCCTTCTCGGCGCCGTCGACGCAGCACGTCGGGACCCTGCCGCCGGAAAAGCGCTGAAGCCGACGGCTGGGGAACATCCGTCGGCTTCAGCTAGATAGATGAATGAATCAAGTTAGGGTTGCTGAACAACACCCAGAGTAGTGTTTCATCAGTACCCCGTCGGCGTCAAGCACCGATTTGAACGGGCCCGTTACTGCAGGACCCCGATGTCGTCGTCACTGATTCCGAGAGCCGACCATGCGGGCGCAAGTGCGGCCCGAACCTCGTCCCCGAAGCCGTTGGCACCGGGCTCGTTGGCCAGGTCGAAGATGGTGTTGATCGTGTCGCCGTCGGCGCCGTTCTCCACCAGGGTGGCCTCCATGACCCGCCAGAAGGCGAGACCCTCGGCCTGGTGCTCCTTGGCCTTTGCGTCGTCACCGTCCGCCAGGTCACCCTCGATGAGGCTGGCGTAGCGGATGGTGGCCTGGGAGTAGATGATGGCAAGGCCCTTGACGGCCTCCCCGGCGGCGATGCCGGCTGCAGCGATGTTCTCCTCGAGCAGGGCGTCACGACCGTCGATCATCGCCTGCAGGATCATCTCGTTGGCAAGCGCGGTCTCACCGTCGGAACCGGTGGTGCCGAAGTTGCCGGCCCGGCTGTTGCCAGTGCCGAACGGGGCGCACCCGGGCTGCGTGCCGTGGTAGAAGGCCCAACCTTCGTCCCAGTTGTGGACCGCACCTTCCTGGATGTCGTAGTTACCGTCGGCCGCCTTGCCCATCGCCACGTTCAGCTCGTGGATGACCCAGGCAACCATGACCTGGTTCCGGATGCCCTTCTCGGCACCCTGGGACCGCACGCCGTCGCTCTGGCCTTCGAAGATGCCGGAGCCTTCAAGGGCTGCGGTCACGAAGTCGTCGAGCGGGGTGGGCGTTCCGTAGAACGCATCGAGGCCGTGGCTTCGGTCATCGCGTGCAGCGAACCCGCCGATGCTGCGCATCCCGCCACTGCTGTTGACCGAGTTGACGCCCTCACGATAAATCGTCTCGACCTGGGCGAAGTCACCGGCGTCGAGCAGATCACCGATCGGGCACAGGTCTTCCACCACCAGCCGGTGGCTGTCCACGTTGGACGCATAGTCATAACCGCCGTCGCCGGGGCTTGCCTCCATGGCATCGGCGGGTGCCGATGCCGAACCGGAAGCCGACGCACTGGCGGAACCTGACGCGCTGGCCGAGCCGGAGGCACTGGCCGAACCGGAAGCCGACGCACTGGCGGAACCAGAAGCGGAACCGCTACCTGAACCGGACCCCGAACCGGAGCCGGAACCTGAACCGCTGCCCGAGCCCGAACCGGAGCCCGAACCCGAACCGGACCCTGACGATGATGCGCCCAGGTCTCGAACCTCAGCGCCGTCGTCGTCGCTCCCGCAGGCAGCCAAGATGAGGAGGAATGCCGCCAGTACCGTGACCAGTCGGCTTCTTGTTGATGTAAACATGCGGTCAGGATAAGCGTGCCTTACTTGCAATCACAAGGTCCACCTTCGTTACAAGTTGAACCGTTGGGTCGTGACTGGGCGGGCGGCGGCGGCCTGTCCGGTAGGCGTTCCTGGCCGACCTCCGGCTCACCGGTCCGCCCCGAATTCAGGCTTCGAAGGCCGGCAGGGTGATCAGCTCGTAGAACGGGCAGTGGCACCAGCGGCAACTCCAGGCCTCCTCTGACGGCTCGGAGGGATCGGCCACCACGTAATGATCAACCTCGCAGCAGTCCAGACAGACCCGGGCAATGTGTTCGGATCGCCCGGGGGGCGGCGGCGCACCCCGAGCGTGACCGGCCCGATCGGAGGCAGGCCGCGACGGCCAGGACCGCCCGGCCCCTGCCCGACCGGACACCGGCCAATCCGGTGGGCCGCCGTCGTTGCGGCCCCGTCGCCGCGGCTCCTCCCCGCGCCCGATCATCGCACCGTCGCCTGAGTCCCGTCCGCGGCCCGTGCAGCCAACCGCCACCCCTTGGCCCGACGACGCTCGTTCCAGAAGTCCGCATACCGGCCGCCGCCGTCCACCAGCTCGGCGTGGCGACCCCGCTCGACGATACGCCCCTCATCGAGCACAACGATCTGGTCCGCCTCGACGACCGTGGCAAGCCGGTGGGCGATGACGATGATGGTGCGCTCCCCCCGCAGGGTGTCGATGGCGTTCTGGATGGCCAGCTCGTTCTGTGGATCGATTGCGGCCGTCGCCTCGTCGAGGAGGACGATGGGTGCATCCTTCAGCAGCGCCCGGGCGATGGACACCCGCTGCCGTTCCCCGCCGGAGAGCCTGGTGCCGGCCTCGCCAACGTCCGCATCCCAGCCGCCGGGCAACCGGTCGATGACCTCGTCGAGCCTGGCCAGTTCGGCCACCCGGTCGAGGTCTTCGGCCGATGCGTCCGGCTTGGCCAGCCGGAGGTTGTCGGCGATGGTACCGGCGAACAAATAGGTCTCCTGGAACACGATCGAGACCTGGGCCATGAGCGCCTCGGTTGTCAGCTCCCGAACGTCGACCCCACCGATCCGCACCGCACCGCGGTCGACGTCCCAGAACCGGGCCACCAACCGGGCCACCGTGGTTTTGCCGGACCCGGACGGACCGACCAGGGCGGTCATCGAGCCCGCCGGCATGTCGATGGACAGGTCGTGAAGCACCGATTCGTCGTCGTAGCCGAACGTGACCGCGTCGAGCGTGACCGACTGGTCGGCGAGTTCGGCCTCCCGGGATTCGCCGTCCTGTGGCTCGGGGAGCGACGGGGTTGCCAGCAGCTCGTCCGCCCGATCGAGTGAGTTCGAGGCCACCTTCAGTGCGCCGCCGATGTCGGCCGCCACGATCAGCGGGGCGATCGACCGGACGATGACAACCAGCAGGGCGATCAGCTCCGCGGCGTCAAGTGAGCCCCGGACGGCGATGGCCACCCCGATGAACAGCACGATCGTGAACGCAACCTGGATGACGGCGATGAACCCCATCAGCCCCGGCACAACGGTGGTCAGCAGATTCCGGCCGGCGTCCCGATAGGTCTGCAGCGAATCATCAAGCAGCTGATGGCCGTCGACGGTGCGGCCGTGAGCCCGAAGGACCGCCTGGCTCTGGGCGTACTCCACCAGGCGTCCACCGGCATCGGCCGCAGCGTCGTGAGTGGCGTGCTCCGCCCGCTTGACGAGGGCCCCGGTCCACCGGAACGTGAGCCAGATCAGCGGAGCTGTTGCAACCGCGGCCAGGCCGAGACGCCAGTCGAACACGGCGACAACAACAACGACCGTTATGGGGGTGACAAAGCCCGTGATCAAGGGGCGGAGGAGGTGGGCCGGGACCCCCATGACGTCGATCACGCCCTTGCTGGTCAGCCGACCGACCGGCCCGACCCGATCGCCCTCGAACCAACCGAGCGGCAGCTCGGCGACCCGATCGCCCAACCGGGTGAACAGCCCCCGGGACAGCCCGACGGCGGCACGGTAGGAGAGCATCTGGGCCCAGTACCGCACAAGCCCGTAGACGACGAGCAGTACCGCCATCACGACCGCCCACCGCCAGGCGGCGTCGGTGTCCCCGGTCAGCAGCGCATCCAGCAGCGGCACCAGGAGGATGTATCCCACTCCCTCCAGAACGGCGGTGACCACCCACCAACCGATGCACCGACGAAGTGACCCGTCGTCGGCCACCACCCGAAGTAGTCGTCCGATCATGCCGGCTCTCCGTTCGTGTCCGAGCCCCCGGTCGGCGAGGCGTTCACCCGTTGATCGGCCTGCCACTGGCGCTGGTACTCCCCGCCCGCGGTGACCAACTGGTCGTGGCTGCCCCGCTCGGTTATTCGCCCGTCCTGCAGGACCACGATCTCGTCCGCGTCGACGATGGTCGACAGCCGGTGGGCGATCACCACCAGCGTCCGGCCTGCAGCCAGCGTGGACAGCGCCTCCTGGATGACCGCCTCGGACTCCGGGTCGGCGAACGAGGTTGCCTCGTCGAGCACGAGGATCGGCGCATCGGCCAGGAGTGCCCTGGCGATCGAGACCCGCTGGGCCTCTCCACCGGACAGCAACGCCGTCTCCCCGACGATCGATTGATAGCCGTCAGGTAGGGCGACGATCCGTTCGTGGATGTTGGCCGCCCTGGCTGCCGCTTCGATCTCGGCCGCCGACGCCTCCGGGTCCGCAAGCGCGATGTTCTCGGCGACGGTGGCCCGAAGCAGCTGGACGTCCTGGAACACAAAACCGACGTGGCCGTACAGTTCGTCGCGTTCGACATCCCGCAGGTCCACCCCGCCGAGGGTGATGGCCCCGGCGGTCGGATCCCAGAACCGGCACAGCAGCTTTGCCAGCGTTGACTTGCCGGATCCGGATGGGCCGACAAGGGCGGTGACGGTTCCCGGCACCAGGCGGAGGTTGATGTCCTGCAGTACCTCCCGGTCGCCGTCGTAGCTGAAGCCGACCGCATCGAAGACCACCGTGTCGTCGGCGGGGATTTGCGGCTCTTCGGTCTCCGGCAGGACCGGAGTGGCAAGGAGCACGCCGATTCGCCGCGCCGCCTCGGTCCCGAGCTGCAACTCGTTCATGGCCTGGCCGAGGATCAGGATCGGTGCGGTCAGGGCCAGCCCGATCAGGAAGAACACCACCAGATCCACCGCGGTGATCCAGCCCCGGGACACGAACCAGGTGCCGGTGGCGGTGAGGACGGTGAGGGTCATCAGCGGTGACAGTGCCACCTCGGCGATCGATGAGATGCGGAGCAGGCCGGAGACCCAGTTCCAGAAGTAGTCGACAAAGCGGTTGGCGGCTGAGATGAAGCGGCCGTGGGCTCGGCCGGTCTGGCCGAACGTCTTGATGACCGAAATGCCCTGGACGAATTCGACCGCCCCGACGTTCACCTCTTCCAGGGCCACGTTGTAGGCGGCCATCCGGTCGGTATAGCCCTGCATCTGTCTGGCGAAGAGGAACACCCCGACGGCGAACGGGATGAAGAGGATCAGTGCCAGCCGCCAATCGATGGTGAAGAGGTAGGCCATGGCCGCGATGGGGGTGACGATCGCTGCGGTCAGGTCGGTGAAGCTGTGGGCGACCAGATGATGCATGGTGCCGACGTCATCGACGACCACCTTCTTGATCTCCCCGCCGTCGCGATCGTCGAACCAGCCGAGCGGAACCCGGCCCATGTGATCCGCCATCCGCCTCCGAAGGTGGAGCTGCAGGTCGTTGTCGGCGAAGTGGGTGATCGACACGGAGCCGAGCATCAGCGCCAGGCGCAGAACGAGCGCTCCGGCGGCGACCGCGGCGATGGTCCACAGCCGGCTGTTCTCCACCGGGTCGTCTCCGAAGAGTTCCCTCGCCAGCTCGGCAACGGCGATCAGCGGGACCAGCCCGACGATCGCCGAGAGGGCTTGCAGTACGCAGGCCAGGATCAGCTGCCCCCGGATGGGCACGAGCATTTCACCAAGGCCGATGCCGGGCTCGGCGGCGGCCGGATCGTCGGCCGCGTCACCGGAACCCCGGGCCGTCGGCCCTCCGGTTCCTTCGGCGTCCGGCTGGTCGATCTCGGGGCTTACGGTGTTCGCCATCGTTCCTCCGTTGCACCGCCGGCTCGGTTCTCATGGCCGGTGGTCGGGCTGCCGGAACCGATCGGGCCGTACCTCCGTTATAGCCAGGTTGCCATTACCTGGCAATGGCACCTAACGCCGACCGATCCGGTCGGAGGTCACTGGTTGAGCCGCCTGCTGTGCACTTGACCGAACCGTTTGTGATCGGCGCTGTTCACCTCGCGAGGGGCCGTGTCATCATGGTCCGGTGACCGCAACGCAGGCATTGGCGGATTCGCTCGGGTGGTATCGGCGGCACCAGTTGACGGCCGGTGCGCTGTTCTGGATGCCGACGTCCTTCCTCTTTCTTCTGGAGCAGTACGGGTTGCGGTCCGCTCTCGGCGTTCAGGCGATCTACTATGCGGCCGTCGTCCTGCTCGAGGTGCCGTCCGGCTGGTTCAGCGATCAGCTGGGGCGAGTGCTCACCATGCGGTTGGTCGCGGTCTGGTGGCTGATCGCCCACCTGCTCTTTGTCGTCTCGCCGGGAACCGTCGGATTGATCGGTGTGGCGATCGCCCAGATCTTCCTCGCCGCCGGGTACGCCTTCCTGTCGGGGACGGACGTGATGCTGCACTTCGACACGCTCGAGGCCCTCGGGCGAGCGGACGAGTTCGACGACCGGGAGGCCAGAAGCCGGCGGGGCCTGCTCGGCGTGACCGCCGTAACCGCACTCATCGGTGGTGCGGTTGGGCTTGTCGATCTTCGCCTGCCCTTTTTGCTGTCGCTCTGCGCAGCGGCCGTCCAGTTCCTGGTGACCCTGCGGCTTGTCGAACCGCCGAAGGCCGACGCCGCCGATCGACCGACCTCCCGCAGCCCCATCGACTTCGGGCGGGACCTGGTGGCCACAACAAGGCAGTTCGGCGAGCGCCCCCTGGGGTGGATCGGCATCTACGTGGTCGCCCAGGTGGTGACCGTCCATCTGGCGGCGGAGCTGACCGGCCCCTACCTGACCGAGGTCCTCGGCTCCGGACTGGTCGAACCCCGCAGTGCGGCCCTGGCCACCGGGGCGACCGCCGCAGCCGTCGCGCTGATCGGCGCCGCGGTCGTCCCGGCGGTTCCGAAGCTGGCCAGGCGAATCGGTCTGACCGCCACGTTGATCGGAGCGGCGGCGATCCCGGTCGGTCTGCTGACGATGATGGCGGCCACGACAACCGCGCTGCTCGTCCCACTGCTTGCGTTCCGTGGCGTGCAGGGGGCCACGGCAGCCGTCCTGGTGCCGCGCGTCGTCGGCGGGCACGTCCGGCAGGAGCGGCGGGCGACCTTCCTGTCGATGACCAGCCTCGGTGGGCGGCTCGCCTACGGCGGGGCGCTTGTCCTACTGGCGGCGGTCGGCGGTGTGGGACTGGACCGGGGCCTGCTCCTGGCGACAACCCTTTCGCTTGTGCTGTTCACCCTGGTGGTGGCCGGCTATCCGGTGTTGGCCCGCGGTACGGTCGGGCTGCAGCACGAGCATGAGCACGAGCACGTCGCCCACACCCACGACCACACGCACGTTCACCGGGACCCGGGCGACGACGGCCACCACGACCACTCGCACAACCCGCCGTTTGTCGGAGTCCACCGCCACGAACACAACCACGAGCCGGTCCGCCACAGCCACGCCCACACCGCGGACAGCCATCACCGGCACGATCACGGCCATCCGCACAGCCACGACAGCAGGAGCTGAGGCAGCGCCATCGCCGAGCCAGGCTCGGGTCGGCGGTCGGCGGGGCCCGGTGGTGTCGAAACGTGCAGTTTGACAACGCCAAACATTAAGTTGCCTTATCATTTCGCCGCTGGTTTACTGAGCAATCGTGAGCGGCATAACAGAACGAATCAGACCCCTCGTTGTTCTCCTCGTTGCGATGGCGGTCATCGCAGCGGCCTGCGGGAGCGATGATGCCGAATCCTCCGCATCGGACTCTGCGTCCGCATCGGACTCGGCTTCTGCATCGGCCTCGGCTTCGGGTTCCGGCTCTGCGTCGGCCTCGGCCTCGGCACCGTCGGACTCGGCATCCGCGTCTGCCTCGGCGTCGGCGTCGGCTTCCGAGCCTGCCGATGACGGTGAAGCAGCGCCAGAGACGATCACCATCACCGACGCAATTGGTGAGCAGGAGGTCCCGATCGGGGACCAGAACATCTACGCCCTCGACGAGTTGATGGGCACGCTGCTGATCACCCTTGACGTTGTCCCTGCGACAATCGCAACCTTCTTCGAGGATCCGCTGCTGGCCCCCATTCTCGAACCCCGAACCGACCTGGTCGAGTTCGGCACCATCGAATCGGTGGCCGCCACCCGGCCTTCGATCATTCTCGGAGTCGCCCACCCCAACCACATGGAGGTGGTTGAAGACTACGCCGGCATCGCACCAACCGTACTGCCGGACTTCACCAGCACCTGGCAGGACCAGACAAGGCTGATCGCCCAGGTCGTCGGGCGTGAAGATCGGGCGGATGCCGTAATCGGAGCCGTGGAAGCCAGAATAGAGGCGCTGGCGGCCGAACTCGAAGCGGAAGGTCTGGCCGGCGAGCGGGCCACGATCATTCAGGACTTCGGTGGCTCCTATTTCGCCTACGGCCCAACAACCATCTCCGGGGCGATGCTGGAGGGGCTCGGCTTCACCAGGTCGGAGGCTCAATCCGGCAGCGAGAACTTCGGCTTTATCCCCCTTGCGCAAGAGCTGGTGCCCGATGAGACGGCGGTGCCGTTTGTGTTCGGCGTCCAGACCACCTCCCCAGACGGTGCCGGCCGAACCGCCTCGCTCCGCGACGATCCACTTGTCGACGCGGAAGGTCGGACCGTGGTCGACGTTGGTGAGGCGTGGTTCAACAACACCGCCCTGGGCGCCTGGATCGTCCTGGACGACGTGGAGGCGGCCATCTTCGGTCGGGGTGAGATCACCGGGCTTGATGGTGCGGCAGCCGCGTTCGATTCCCTCCTTGCGGCGGCGGAAGGCTGACCGGGCGCACGATCCCCGAGTTGTCCGGTGAGGCGATGACCAGACGATTGATGGCTCGGCTGGCGGCGGTGGTGGCCGCATCGACCCTCCTCGTGGCAGCCTGCGGCTCCGGCGAGGAGTCATCGGACGATGCGTCCGGAACGGCGCCCGACGCAGCCGACAACGCAGCGACGGAATCAGCGGACGGATCCGAAGAAGACACCAGCGCCGGTGACAACGGACAAGCGGAGGACGGGTCATCGGAAGATGACCAGTCGGAGGACGGCTCATCGGGCGACGGGGCCGACTCCGCCGACTTTCCGCGGACGGTGACCGACGCCATCGGCACCGTGGAGATCCCCGCGCCACCGGCCCGGGTCGTCGCCCTCGACCAGTCGATGCTGGACATCGCCTTCGTGCTGGGCCTCGAGGTGATCGGCTACACCACGTTCGCCGACCCCGACGGGCCCATCCCCGAGATCTACGCGGAGGCGGCGGCCGAGCTGGCCGCCGAGGCCGAGTGGTTGGGGGACCTGCTCTCGCCGAACCTGGAGGCCATTGCCGGTGCACGGCCGGACCTGATCCTCACCAGCGTGGTTCGCCACGAGACCATCTCGGACCAGCTGTCCCAGATCGCCCCAACCGTCATGAGCGAGTCGGCGGGTGGGGGCTGGAAGGACGCGCTCCGCCTCGCCGCCGAAGCAACCGGACGGGAAGCCGTCGCCGAGCAGGCGATCGCCGACTACGAGGCCCGCGCCGCGGCACTGGGCAGCAGCATCAGGGACGAATTCGACGATCCGACGATTTCGGTGGTCCGGTTTGTGGACGTCATCCGGTTGTACCAGCCCGTCAGCTTCAGCGGGGTTGTGTTGGCCGACGCCGGGCTCGCCAGGCCGGCAAGCCAGCAGGACACGGAGAACTTCATCTCGGTTATCAGCATCGAGGAGATCGCAGACGCCGACGCCGACGTGATCGTCTATGCAACCTTCGACGACCCCCGGGTGACCGAAACGGTTACCGAAGTGGTCGCCGGTCCGCTCTGGGGTCAGCTCACCGCCGTCCAAGCCGGTAACGTCCATGCGGTGGAAGACTCCCGCTGGATGACCGCGGTCGGGCTGTTCGGGGCCAATGCGATCCTGGACGACCTCGCAGCCATCTTCGGAGTCGAGGCAGGCTGACGCGGAGTCCCGCGTCGCCACAATCGGACGATCGGGCCTGTGCCCGCGGAGAAGGAGCAAGCATCATGACAACCATTGCGATCGTCGGCGACGGCCCGGGCGGCCTGAGCGCCGCCCTGTTTCTGGCCAAGGCCGGCCACCAGGTCACGGTCTACGGACAGAACAAGACCGTGATGAACTTCGCCTACCTGCACAACTACCTGGGGGCGCCGGACATCAGCGGCACGGACTTCCAGACTGCGGCACGGGCCCAGGTCGCGGCGCAGGGAGCACAGCTGGTGGACGCCGAGGTGACCGCTGTTGCCACCACCGACGGCGGATTCCAGGTGACAACCGAATCGGGGACGGCCGATGCGGACTACCTGATCCTCAGTGAGGGCAAGGGCGCACCGCTGTCCGAGTCACTGTCGCTGGACACCGACGGCGAGCGGGTGGTCGTTGATCGGGACGGCCGCACGTCCCACGCCGGGGTCTACGTGATCGGCAGGAGCGCCCGCCCGGAGCGCAGCCAGGCCATCATCTCCGCCGGCGACGGCGCAGCCGCGGCACTGGATATCCTGTCGACCATCGAAGGCAAGGACGTCCAGGACTGGGACTCGCCGCCCAAGGACGACTGACCACCGGGACGGGCCGCTAGGCCAAACCGAGCCGGGCTACTCGTGGCGGGCCAGGAGGGTGATCTCCTCCACCGACGCCTGCAGCAGCGCATCGAACATGATGGCGTTGGCCCGGTCCCCGCGCACCGCGTCCGACTCCGGAAACGAGCAGCTCACCAGCCGGACCCCCAGCGCCTCATCCACGACGGTGGTCAACCCAAGGCCCTCGGTGCTCCGTAGTGCCCGACCGAGGCAGGACCGTGTCGGCGGCCGGGGGTCGCAGAACGGCACCGCGGCCAACGTCACAAACCCGATGCTTCGCTGGTCATGACCGTTCGGCATCGAGAAGAGACCCGCACCATCGATCATCGTCGACCCGTCGGTCACCAGATCGATGCGCAGGTCCGCATCTTCGTCGCACAGCGACGGCCCGACCAGGTCGCTCGATCCGTCCGGGAGCTGCGCAAGCTCGTTCCGAAACTGACAGGGAGTGAGCTGCATCCAGACCTCGCCGTCCGCCGGCGACTGCGGTGCGCACGCAACCAGCAGCGGCGGCCAGTCGGTCTGGTAGACAAGGAGGCTGATCCCCGGGACCCAGTGGACCAGGGCCGCCGCCTTGCGGATGGCCATGACGGAAGGAGGAGCGGGCAGCATCTGGCCGCTCAGTCGAGCGTGCCGACCATCTTCTCCGGGACCACTATCTCGTCGAATTCCTCCGCGGTCAGATGGCCGAGTGCCACCGCCTCCTCACGCAGCGTCGTTCCGTTGCCGTGGGCCGCCTGGGCGATCTCGGCCGCTTTGTAGTACCCGATCTTGGTGTTGAGGGCGGTGACGAGCATGAGGCTCTTGCCGAGCAGCTCATCGATCCTGGCCTGGTTCGGCTCGATACCGACCGCGCAATTGTCGTTGAAGCTTTTGCAGGCGTCACCAATCAGCCGAGCGCTGAGCAACACGTTGTAGGCCATGACCGGCTTGAACACGTTCAGCTGATAGTGGCCATGGGTGCCGGACACCGCCACCGCGGCGTCGTTGCCGATGACCTGGGCGCACACCATGCTCATGGCCTCGCACTGGGTGGGGTTCACCTTGCCGGGCATGATCGAGCTTCCCGGCTCGTTGGCCGGCAGCACGATCTCACCGATCGAGGTGCGGGGGCCGCTGGCCAGCATCCGGATGTTGTTGGCTATGTGCATCAGGCTGACGGCCAGACGCTTGAGCGACCCGCTGATCTCGACCATCGCGTCGTGGGCACTGAGGCTCTCGAACTTGTTCTCCGCGGTGACAAACGGATGGCCGGTCAGCTCGGCGATCTTCGCCGCGACCGCAACGTCGTACCCGGCCGGTGTGTTGAGGCCGGTACCGACGGCGGTGCCGCCGAGCGCCAGCTCCCGAATCCGGACCAGGCTGTCCCCGATGGCCTCCATACCCCGGACCAGCTGCATCACGTAGCCGCTGAACTCCTGCCCGAGGGTGACCGGAGTGGCGTCCATCAGGTGGGTTCGTCCGGTCTTGGTGATGCGCATGAACGCCGACGCCTTCTCGGCCAGGGTGTCATGGAGCAACTGAACGTTCGGCAGCATCTCCGTGACGATGGCGTCGTAGGTGGCGATGTGCATCGCCGTTGGGAAGGTGTCGTTCGAGCTCTGGCTTTTGTTGACGTCGTCGTTGGCGCTGACCAGCTTTTCGTTCCGGAAGTCACCACCGAGCAACTCGGTGGCCCGGTTGGCCACAACCTCGTTGACGTTCATGTTGCTCTGGGTCCCGGAGCCGGTCTGCCAGACGACAAGCGGGAACTCTCCATCGTGGTCACCGGCGATGATCTCATCACAGACCTGGGCGATGGCGTTTGCCTTCTCGGCCGGGAAGTCGGTCAGCTCGGTGTTGACCAGGGCGGCCGCCTTCTTGAGCTGGGCGAAGGCCCGGACAATGCCAGCCGGCATGGTCTGCCCGCCGATGTCGAAGTTCTGGATACTCCGCTGGGTCTGTGCGCCCCAGTAGTGCTCGTCTGGTACCTCGACCTCGCCGAGGGTGTCACGCTCAATTCGGACGTTCGTCACGAACGCACTCCTTTTCTTCTACTCGTTCCGGGAGCCCGCTCCGGCCGTCATCGACCACCGGCGGACGGGCACCGGGCAACCTACCGCACGCGGGCCGTCAGGACTGCTCCGGTACCGTCGGCTCAGTCTTCCGCCACCCGCTCGATGACCTCAAAGGCCAGCAGCTCCGCCGAAGCGGCCACCGGCATGGTGCCGCCGTGGCCTGCGCCCCCGTGGCCGTGACCGTGACCGTGACCTTCACCCTCATTGTCACCCTGATCCGCGCCTCCGTGGCCGTGGCCTTCACCGTGGGCCGGGCCGTGGCCCTCGGCCAGATGGGCATGGGCGGCGGCGAAGTCGCGGCTGGACAGCCAGGTGTTGAACGCCTCTTCCGACTCCCAACGGGTGAAGACGAAGAAGCGGTTGTTCCCGTCCGTCGGCTTGAGGAGGAGGAACTCCTCGAATCCCGGCTGGTTCTCCACCGCACCGGCCCGCTTGGCGAACCGCTCGATGAACTCGTCCCCCATTCCCTCGGGAACTTCAACGGCATTGATCTTTACGACGCTCATGGCCTCAGTATCGCCTCCGACAATTGGTATTGCGACTGCTCGTTCATCGGCCCGGAACACCGCTCCGGCCGCGGTCGGTCCACGGTCCGGGAACGCGTATCGGCTTGTCGGTCGGCCCGCCCATCAGGGGAGGTTCGGCGCGGCGGCCAGAGCGGCGAATTCTTCGGCGGAACCGGTGATCATGGCGTCGAACACCGCACCGTATGCGGCGGTCGCCTGACCGACGTCGTCCGTGTGGTACAGGCAGGTGACCATCACAACGCCGAGCTCCTCGTCGAGGTGCTCCACCAACGGAACCGCATCCGCCTCCCACCCGCACGACACCGACTTCGGCGGGGTGGGGACAACCGAGTCCGCCCGGGCTCGATCGACCACGAACGCGTGGGCGATCCCGGTGTGTTTGTCGTCGATGGAGGTCAGGACGATGCCCTCCTCGTCCATTTGGGTCCCGGGAGCCGTGACAACCCCGATGTGGATGGCCGGACCGCCCAGGTCGAACAGGCGATCCGCGGCGGAGGCGGCGGGCGCCATCAGGCCAAGAACCTGGTCACGGAGCTCACAGGGACGAAGCCGCAGTTCCGCACCGGCGATGGTCAGCGTGGAGTCTGCGGTGACTGCGATGGCGGGACCGCCGAGCTGGGAGACGACCAGGTTCACGCCGGGCACCCAGTGGGCGAGCACGGCCGCCTTCCGCAACGCACTCAGGTCCAGTACCGCATCGTGCATCTCGGCACCCTATCATGCTCTTACCGCGATGAGATAACCATGCTTACCATTGGGAGCGATGGCCACTTATCGTCCGGCGCGATATCGTCCGGCCCGGTTGGCGCGGTCGCCAACCGACGCCAATACGATGAGCGCACCGGAAAGCGCGAACCAACAGGAGAAAATCGGTGGCAGAGAAAGCAACAGGCGTCGGTGCAGTCCTGATCGTCCTGGGCATCGTGGTAACGGTGCTTTCGGACTCCGGCAGCGTCACCTCGCTCATTCCCGCGTTTATAGGTTTGCTGTTTGTGGGACTGGGGCTCGCCGCCCGATTCCGTCCCGCGATGAGCCATCACCTGATGCACGCCGCCGCCGCTTTGGCGCTGCTCGGCATCCTGGGCAGCCTCGGATCATTGATCGGCCGGGGCAGCACCGGCTGGGCGCTGTTCTCCCAGCTCGTGACGGTCGTGGTGCTCGGTTTCTTCCTCCAGCAGGCGGTGCTCTCGTTCCGGGCCGCCCGGCAGGCACGGGTCGCCGCAGAAGGCTGACCGACGTCCAACCGCCGACAACCGGAGATCGGACGTCGGCTAGGGCGGGTCCGGCAGCCAGCGCTGGAGGTTCTGGAGGGCCGGCTCGAAGCTGGTGAGCATCCTCTCAAGGGCCCCTCTGACGTCCGGCTCCTCCAGGTGGTCGGCGACCGGCCGACCGGGATTGAGCCGCGCCGCGGCGTTCCACGCGGCGAGGTCGGGGTTTGCGCGCCGAAGCGGCTCCGCGCAGTAACCAACCGCCATCAGCGCCAGCTGACGATCGATGAGACCACTTCGACGAATGGTCGGACACAGCCGATTCCGCTCGCCGTCATCAAGATCAAGGGTCTCCACGAAGCCGACCATCGCCGCGCTCCACGGTGAGACCCCCGTTGTGGTCGGCTGGACCCGCACCATCCCGGGTTGGAAGATCGGTTGGATCTCGGGGTCGGGCAGCCCGCCGGCCGTGCAATCGATATGGACCACGTTCGGCCCGGTCGGCAGCTCCCCGTCGGACAGCCGCACCCGGTGTTCACCGATCGCCTCGACCCGACCAAGCCGCACCACATTCTCGATCTGCAACAGCTGGGCCTGCTCCAGCCGGGACAGCGTTGCGCCACGGAACACTGGCGGATCGATGCTCGGGTCGAGCCGGAACATCATGCCCTGCTCCTCGAGCCGACGGGCGAACTCCAAACCGGAGTCGACCTCGGCGACGGCCTCGATGGTTGCCGCCTGGTAGGCCATCATCGACCCGATCAGATCGAGCGATTGAACGTAGGTCCGGTCGACGAACCATCCATCTCGGGGACGGACCCATCGGATCCGGTCCGGGTCAACCCCCTGCTCCAGCAACCAGACGCAGGTGTCCATCGCGGTCTTCCCCCCGCCGAGAACCGTGTATTCGGACGCATCGCCGGTGTGGTCGACCAATTGGTTTGGCGTCAGGAACTGCGTCGCCGGGTCAACGGCGAACGACGGCGTGTGGCGGGAGGGGATGACCGACTCGACGTAGCTGGCATCGATGAGGCGGCGGGCCGCGACCCGGCGTGCCTTCCCGGTGAGATGGGAGACGATGACGTGCGCATCGCCGTCGCGGCCCCGGTAGTCGTGTTTGCCCAGAAACGTCACCCGACCGGAGTCCAGGAACCGTTCATCCAACACCCGCTGGTAGTAGTCACAGATCTCCTGCGCACTGGCCCGCTCGTAGAAACCGGCGTTCGGCCCGGATGTGTCGATCCGGTCGTGGCCGAGTGGCCGGGAGTTGACGCCGTAGTAGGAGGACGGCTGATGAAGCCGAACGAACGGGTAGGCGTCCACCCAGTGACCGCCCGGACGGTGCCGACGGTCGACAAGCAGGATCCGGGCGTCGCTGTGGCTGAGGAGCTCGTCGACGACCGACATCCCGGCGGCACCGGCGCCGACGACCAGATAGTCGTACCCCGCGTGTGCCGTCTGCGTCTTCCTGTTCTCTTCGATGACGAAAGTCTCCTCGATGTTCGAGTTCCTGTCAGCCGGCGGACCAGATACCGATGCCAACCAGGATGAGCGCCTTCAACCCCTCCAGCACCGCATAGGAGGTGTGCAGGCGCGACGGCGGCGGCTCCTGACCGTCGATGATGGCCGCAACCCGCAGATCAAGGCGGGGGATGAGCCACACGGCCTGGAACAGAACCGCGGCGATCACCGCAAGAACGGCGGCGAGGACTCCGCCGGGGAGCGACCGACCGTCGAACAGTGCCGCAAGCACCAGGAGTGCGGCAAACAACCACTCCACCTTGCCGAACGCATGGAAGGTGGTCCGGCCGACGTCCAGGGCGACCGGTCTGGTCAGTGACGGGGCCCGGAACTTCACCGGGGTCGCCAGGAAGGACACCCCGAGGATGAGACCGAACCAGGTGTAGGCGATCAACGTCAGCACCGAACACTCCCCTGTCTTGCCGGGAACGGAACCGTAGGCAACGGCCCGGCGGGCTTGTGCGTCATCAGACCCCGATCTCCGGGCACCGCATCCCCACCAACCGATATCCCATCAAACCTCGGCCCCGTCAACCCCTGTTCTCCTCAGCTCTGGCCCATCAACAAGGCCGAAGATAGTGTGTAAACTACCCCGAACACACGACGAGCGCGTGCTACCCGAGAGGCACGTACGACCCGAGAGGACAGTCAAGGTGGAAATTCAGGTCAGCGAGAACGTCCAGCAGTTTTACATCGGCGGAGAGTGGGTCTCGCCGAGCACCAGTGATCTGTTGCCGGTTGTCAACCCCGCAACCGAACAGCCGATCGCCAGCATCGCACTCGGCGGCACGGCGGACATCGACGCCGCCGTCGCCGCGGCAAAGGCCGCGTTCCCCGATTTCTCGGCAACCCCGGTCGAGGAACGGATCGCCCTGCTCAACCGCATCGTCGAACTGCTCGGCGCCCGGTCCGAGGAACTGGCCGCCACGATCAGCGCGGAGATGGGAGCGCCGACGCGCCTGGCGAAGGCCGCCCAGGCCCCCAGCGGTCTGGCCCACTTCGCCACCACGGCGGCGCTCCTTGCCGCCTACGAGTTCGAGGAGCAGGTCGGATCGTCGCTGGTGGTCAAGGAGCCGGTCGGAGTTGTCGGCATGATCACCCCGTGGAACTGGCCGATCAACCAGATCGCCTGCAAGGTCGCACCGGCCCTGGCCACCGGCTGCACAATGGTGCTCAAGCCCTCCGAACAGTCGCCGCTCTCTGGCATTGTGTTCACCGAGATTATGCATGAAGCGGGCGTGCCAGCCGGCGTCTACAACATGCTCAACGGCGACGGACCCGGCGTTGGCAGCCAGCTCTCGGTTCACAAACACGTCGACATGGTGAGCTTCACCGGATCCACCCGTGCCGGC
>JBCCGJ010000072.1:0-19533 GCA_039029335.1 Actinomycetota bacterium
CCGGGGGAGTTCGGCGGCGGGTCGTGGCCCGATCCGCGATGATGTCCAGGAGCCGGAGGTGCGGATCATCGGGAACGCTCGTACATCCGGAGTGCGTCCCGCAGTGTCTCGGTGGTCTCCCGGGCCTTCGTGGCCCCGGTGAAGTCGCCGGCCTCGGTGGCGTCGGCGGCCTCGGTGGATTTCGACACATCGGTCGCCGCCAGATCATCGAGCAGGCCGTCGAATCGGGCCTGTTCCGCCGCCAGGAGTGCGGACACCCGGTCTGCTAAAAGCCTTCTGGCCTCGGTCGCCAGTTCGCGAACCGCCTGTTCACCGAACAGCGCGGACAGCAGCGTCTGGGAGAGCCCGGCCGTCCCGGCCCCGATGGCGATCTCCCCTCCGGTGATACCCCCGGTCTGGGAGAAGAGGACGATCATCAGCGCAACACCGATGCTGTTGACCCCGAACGCCAGGATCCTTGCGGTTGTCCGCTTGCCGGCGCCCCGCTCCCGCACCAGGTTCAGGATGTCGTCCTGCCACGCCCGGATCTGGGTGGCCACGGTTGACCGGAACTCTTCGGAGGCCCGATCCAGGCTGCGGTCCTCGCCGAGCAACTGGCGCCCACCGGGCATTCCTCGCCACGCCGATCCGGTTGTCGCCGCCGCGGTGTCGGCGTGATCGATGAGCAGCTGCTCCAGGGTGGAGGTGATCTCGCCCTGGACCTCCGCTGTGGCCGCGGTCCGGCCGGTGAAGAACGCACCGATCCGGTCCCGGATCCAGGTGATCCGGCTCTGCACCGCCTGCATCAGTTCGGCGGTGCCGATCAGTTCCTGCCAGCGGTCGAGCACCTCGCCCCGCAGCAGGTTGCCGGAGCTGAGATCCCGCTCGATCGCGGCCTCGGCGTCGCCATGGCTTCGCCGGGCCGCGGCCCGCAGCTCGGCGACCGCCTCGTCCTGTTTCATCGCGGCGTCCAGGACCGTCCCGACCCGTGTCCCGATGCTGTCCAGCGCACCGTCCAGGGTTTTGCGGACCACCTCGCCCCGACGGTCGGCATCGGTCGCCAGATCGATCAGCAGGGTTCGCAGCTCGGCGACAGCGGCGGCGTTGAGCATGCCTTCGTTGAGCTGATCCTGCTGCTCGATGGGAAAGACGGTCACGTCGGCCAGCCCCGCTTCGGCCAACATGGTGCCGAGGTGGGGGACGATCTCCCCGGACGCCCCAGCGGGGATCCGGTTGATGATGATGGCCAGCGCGGTTCCCCGCTGCTCGGCCTGTCGGAGAAAGTCCCACGGGACGGCGTCGGCGTAGCGGACCGCGGTGGTGGCGAACAGCCAGAGGTCGGCCGCCGCCAGCAGCTGGGTGGCCAGGTCCCGATTCGCCTCCTCGACCGAGTCGATGTCTGGCGCGTCGATGATGGCCAGACCCGGTTCCAGGTCGGGAACGGCGACGACCTGCAGGATCGATCCACCGGTTCCGGCGGATCCGGCAGGCCCACCGCTGGTTGTCACCCGGGGAAGATCGGGCAGCACGTCACCCCCGGAGAACCACGGTTCGTCCTGTGGGTTGCAGATCAGCACCGGCGCCCGGGTGGTCGGCCGTAGGACCCCCGATGGTGAGACCTCCTGACCGATCAGTGTGTTGGTGATGGTCGATTTCCCCGACCCGGTCGATCCGCCCAGAACCGCCAGCAGCGGCGCGTCGAGCCGCTTGAGCCGGGGGACCAGGTAGTCCCCGATCTGGTCCGCCAGTTCGTCTCTGGCCGACCGGGCGGGCACAACGTCACCGATGTCCAGGGCCAGGCCGGTACCTCTCAGGGCGGCGGTCAGCTGCTCCAGGGCGCTGATGGTGGCGATTTCCGACGACATCGGGACCAAGGGTAGGTAGCGGGCGCACAATCGGGCGGTCGGCAATCGGTTTCAATCTGAAAACGTTGCGAAGTGTGGTTGCTTCCTGGGATGATGCTGACAGACTGAGCGGTGCACCTTCCGCACCGGCCGTACCAGCGGCATTGGCGGATCGTGAATTCATTTGGTGGGTACTACGCCTCCGGTCCAGGGGACCGGTCGAGGGGTGGGCGCAGTGCTGCTGACAAGATCTATAGGGTGGCAACGGTTTGAGGTACTGATCGACTGAGGGCGACGTACGTCGATCCGAGTCGCAGGTCGGCGGGGGTCCAGTCGCCCGGACTCCCGTCGGCCTGCTCGTTCTTTTTCGGGCTCGGCCGAACCGTCCAATCACTCGAACCGATGACCATGCGCTGACACCCCGTGCTGCACCGATGACCGAAGTGCTGCGCCGATCACCGAAGTGCCGCACCGATGACGTACCGTACCGGTGACCGCAATGCTGCACCGACGACCGAAGTGCTGGGCCGATGACCGAACCTGCCGACGAATCGAGAAGAACGCCGGACGGACCGGAGTGGTCGGAGAGCCACCGGCTCCTGGCCCTCAGCGAGGACGGCACCGTCGCAGTGGCGATGGAGGTCGGTATCCACCATCGTCCCGGTAGCCGTTGGGGGTCGTTCCACTGTGCGGTCTTTCGGGACGGCCTGTTGCCGGTGGTGATCGCCGAGAACGACATGCCGGTTCCGGCAAGGCTCTGGGAGTTCCGAACCTCCGGTCTCTGGGTCGACAACGTGTGCGAGCGCCCCCGGGTCCACTGGAGTTACGGCCTCGAGGCGTTCGGGTTGGCCATCGACGACCCGCAGGAGCTGCTGGGACGGGGCTACGGAGACCGGGTCCCGCTCGGCTGGGAGCTCGACTTCGAGAGCTCACCGGAGCTCTACCACGACGGTCGGCAGGTCGGCCGGCTGGACGGGGAGCTGCTCTTCGCCGGCGGCGAGCAGCCGATCAGCGGTCCGGCGGTCCGCCGCCACCAGTGGGGGCCGCCGACCGATCCCCTTGTCGACCCCGGTGTTACCGCAGTGACGGGTTCGGTCAGCGCCGGTGGCGATCCGCTCGAGGTTGCGCTCCCAACCAGGGAGGCGGTGTGGTGGGTCACCAGGACCGGTGTCGGGCTTGACTGCCGGACCGGTCCGCTCCCGGAGGATCAGCGTTGAACGGCGAAGAAGGTCACCTCGGTCAGCGCAAGGTCGGTGGTCAGCGCCGGATCTGAAAAGCCGTCGCCCGGGTAGATGTCGGTGACCTGCAGCTCCACCTTCGAGGTGAGTCCGAAGTCCGACGCGATCTCCTGGCTCTCCATGATGTCGAGGAGCTCGACAACCGACGGTTCCGTCGATCCGTCGGTCACCAGCGTCATCGACCGAACCCGGTGGTTCGCTCGATACGCGGTCTCGGTCCTGGTGTAGCCGTTGACGAACCGAATCGTCTTCAGCTCGACCGGTTCGCTGAACCGGAAAACCAGCGTTTCGCCTCTGCCCTCCTCCGGACCCGTGACGCTGTTCCACGCGGTGTCCAGGCTTGCGTCGATCAGGTTCTCCGGGCCGTAGGTGAGGCCAGCTTCGGTGTTCGGCGGGAGGTAACTGGAAGCGGAGACGGTGATCCGGACGGCCGGGACCTCGGTGGCCGGACCGTCGGGGACGGCGAACGTGATCGGGTCTGCGCCCTCGACCGGATCGTCGTCGCCGCCGATCAGCAGCCACGCAGCAACGGCGATCGCAACGAGGCACAGGACACCGATGGTCACCACGGCCGCGACGGGGAGACCCCTCCGGTTTCCCGAGGTCGGCATTGAGCGGGAGGTCGGTGGGCCGGTTCCGGCCGAACGGAGCGCCATGTTCGGCCCGGTCCGTGCCGCTACTGGCTCTGGCCGGCGAGCTTCCGGTTGTAGACCAGCGACTTCATGTAGTCCCGGTTCATGTAGGCGATGAAGTCCTGGCTGATCTCCTTGGGGCACGCCTCGGAGCACTCACCGTGGTTCGTGCAGGAGCCGAAATACTCCTCCATGGTCTCCACCATGCCCTGGGTCCGGCGGAACCGCTCCGCCTGGCCCTGGGGGACCGAGTTCAGGTGCCACAGCTTGGCCGAGGTGAAGAGCTGTGCCGCCGAGTTCGGGCACGCCGCAACGCAGGCCCCGCAACCGATGCATGCGGCCGCGTCCATCGCCGAGTCCGCAACTTCCTTGGGGATCGGCGTTTCGTTCGCGTCCTGAGCGGTACCGGTCGGCGCGGTGATGAACCCGCCGTTCTCGATGATCTTGTCCAGGGGAGAGCGGTCGACCACCAGGTCTCGGACGACCGGGAACGCCGCGGCCCGCCACGGTTCGATCACGATGGTGTCGCCGTCGTTGAACTTGCGCATGTGGAGCTGGCAGGTTGCGGTGCCCTTCTCCTGCCCGTGGGCCCGGCCGTTGATCATCACACCGCAGGTGCCGCAGATGCCCTCTCGGCAGTCGTGGGGGAACTCGATCGGCAGCTCGCCGTGCTCGATCAGGTTCTCGTTGACGATGTCCAACATCTCCAGGAACGAGGCGTCGTCCGGGATCCCGTTGGCCGGGTAGGTGACAAACTGACCCCTGGCCCCCGGGCCCGGCTGGCGCCAGACGCTGAGGGTGAGGTTGAGGGTCTTGCTCACAGGTTTGCTCCTTGTCCCATGGGGACCGTTATAGCGTGGGATGTCCGGCCGCGGGCCGGACTCTGTGAACGGGCGCTCCGCCGCCCGATCACTTGTAGCTTCTCTGGCTCGGCAGAACCTCTTCGAAGGTGAGTTCTTCGACGTGCTTGGTCTGCGGGGTGTCGGCATCGTGCCACTCCCAAGCGGACACGTGGGAGAAATCCACGTCGTCCCGGAGGGCCTCGCCCTCCTCGGTCTGGGACTCGATGCGGAAGTGACCGCCGCAGGACTCCTCCCGATCGAGCGCGTCCCGGGCCATCAACTCGGCCAGTTCGAAGAAGTCGGCGATGCGACCGGCCTTCTCGATGGACGAATTGAGGGTGTCGTTCTCCCCGAGGACCCGCAGATCGGCCCAGAATTCGTCACGTAGGGCCCGGATCTCGGTGATGGCCTTCTCCAGGCCGTTGCGGTCCCTGGCCATGCCGATGTAGTCCCACACCAACTTGCCGAGCTCCCGATGGAAGTACTCCGGCGACCGGGTGCCACCGATGGACAGGAACCGCTGGATCCGGCCCTGCACCTCCGCCTCGGCTTCGATGAAGGCGGGGTCGTCGATGGACAGCTTCGGCTGGCTGAGCTTCGGCGCCAGATAGTCACCGATGGTGTACGGCAACACGAAGTACCCGTCGGCCAGGCCCTGCATCAGAGCCGACGCGCCCAGCCGGTTCGCTCCGTGGTCCGAGAAGTTGGCCTCGCCGGTGGCATACAGGCCGGGGATGGTGGTCATCAGGTTGTAGTCAACCCACAGGCCGCCCATCGTGTAGTGAGTTGCCGGATAGATCCGCATCGGGACGGTGTAGGGGTCCTCGCCGGTGATCCGCTCGTACATCTGGAACAGGTTGCCGTACCGCTCCTCGATGGTGGCCCTGCTGTCCCGTTCGATCGCGTCGGCGAAGTCCAGGTAGACGCCGTTCTTCAACGGCCCGACCCCGAGGCCCTGGTCAACCACGGTCTTGGCGTTTCGGGAGGCGACGTCCCGGGGCACCAGGTTGCCGAACGAGGGGTACTTCTCCTCCAGGTAGTAGTACCGCTCCTCCTCGGGGATCTGGTCGGCTCGACGGGTCTCATCGGGGCTCCGGGGAACCCAGATGCGGCCGTCGTTGCGGAGCGACTCCGACATCAGGGTCAGCTTGGACTGGAATTCGTCTGAGGCCGGAATGCAGGTCGGGTGGATCTGCGTGTAGCACGGGTTGGCGAAGAAGGCGCCTTTGCGATGGGCTCGCCACGCCGCGGTGACGTTTGAGGCCATTGCGTTGGTGCTGAGGTAGAAGACGTTGCCGTAACCACCGGTGGCCAGCACAACCGCGTGACCGGAGTGGGAGGTGATCTCACCGGTTGTCAGGTTCCGGCAGACGATGCCCTTGGCCTCCTCAACACCCTCGTCGTTGGCCTTCATCACCAGCTCCAGCATCTCCATCCTGGTGTGGAGCTTGACCTTGCCTTCACCGACCTGGCGCATCATCTGCTGGTAGGCGCCGAGCAGCAGCTGCTGGCCGGTCTGGCCCCTGGCGTAGAACGTCCGGCTCACCTGGGCACCACCGAAGGAGCGGTTGTCCAGCAGGCCGCCGTACTCCCTGGCGAACGGCACGCCCTGGGACGTCATCTGGTCGATGATGTCCACCGAGACCTGGGCCAGCCTATGAACGTTGGCCTCTCGGGACCGGAAGTCACCGCCCTTTACCGTGTCGTAGAACAGGCGGTGGACGCTGTCGCCGTCGTTCCGGTAGTTCTTTGCCGCATTGATACCGCCCTGGGCGGCGATCGAGTGGGCTCGCCGCGGCGAGTCGTGGAAGGTGAAGACCTCCACGTTGTAACCGAGCTCACCAAGGGTGGCTGCGGCCGACGCGCCGGCCAGGCCGCTGCCGACGATGAGGATCGTGAACTTACGCTTGTTCGCCGGGTTGACCAGCTTGATGTCGAACTTGTGGTTGTCCCACTTCTCGGCCATCGGGCCGTCGGGCACCTTTGCGTTCAGAACCGGTGACTCTAGAGACATGGCTGGCTCCTGGTTGGTATTCGTCTGGTGTTGCAGCGAAAGGATCGAACGGTCGGCTGAGAATGACGCCGACGCTCAGCCGACCGGGCCGAGGAGGCTGGGGTCGTACTCAACGATCCCGGTCAGAACGGCGATCGGAAAACTCACGTTCCCAACCAGTATTAGCAGTGCGAGGCCGCCTGCGACGTACCGACGGAGGCTGTTGTACTGGGGGTTGTTGATGCCGAGGGTCTGGAACATCGAGTACACGCCGTGGAAGATGTGCACGGCCAGCAGTGTGTTGGCCACCACGTAGATCAGGGCGATACCGGGGTTGGACATCGAGTTGACCACGTTTGCCTGAACCTGGCCGTACTGCCATTCGGTGTTGGGGATCCAACCCCAGGTCAGGTCCGCCAGGTGGAAGATCAGGTAGGTCAGGACGATGACCCCGGTGTAGCGCATGCTTCGGGAGGCGAAGTTGGCGGCCAGCCAGTCCCGCTTTGACTCGTAGCTGTAGTTCGACTGGGCGTTCAGTCTGGTCAGGCTGTATGCCGCATGAATGTGGACCCCGAATGCGCCGATCAGGCCGACGCGGAGGATCCAGAGGAACACGCCGTGGGGGAACAGCGGGACAAGCAGCTCCCGGAGGAACTCGGCGTAAACGTCCGCATCGTAGATGTACTCGTCATGGTGCTCGACGACACCGATGTACAGCTTCAGGTTGCCCGCCATGTGGGCGATCACAAAGCCGATCAGCATGAGACCGGTCACCGCCATCGCCCACTTCTTGCCGACCGACGTCTGATAGAGGTTCAGGGGAAACGGCCACTGCTTTCTGGCCGGTCTGATCGGTCTGGCAGCGCTGTTTGCGCCGGGTTTGTGGGCGGCAGTTGGTGCGGCCACGAGGCGAACCTCCGCGTATGGTCTGGTGAGACGTTGGTTCGTTCAGAATAGATCCCGAACGGCCTGACGATAGCCCCGAAGAAGAGGCATAACCCAACTGTGACGCCAGTTCGTCATCCACGCCAAACCGGCCGGTTGACCACGGAACCAACCGTCCGGTCGATGCGCACCGAGGCGCCACCCTTCATAGTTGACGGTATGTATGCGATACGTGCGGTTGGTGTGACAAAAGCCTACGACGAGCGCCCCGTCCTGGACGGTTTCTCCGTGGAGATCCCGGTCGGTGAGACCTTCTGTCTGCTCGGGCCGAATGGGGCGGGGAAAACGACGATGGTGGAGATCCTTGAGGGCTACCGGACGGCCGACGGCGGCACCGTGGAGGTGCTCGGCGTTGATCCCCACCGCGGCGATGCACACTTCCGATCAAGGATCGGGATCGTGCTGCAACAGACCACCTCGTTCGAGAATTTCACGGTTTCCGAGACGGTTGAGATGTTCGCCGACCTGTTCCCCGACCCGCTCGGGGTCGATGAGGCGTTGGACCTGGTGGAACTCGGTCCCCAGCGGTCCCAGTTGGCGGTCAACCTGTCCGGCGGGCAGCGACGCCGACTGGACGTGGCCTGCGGACTGGTCGGGCGCCCCGAACTGCTGTTCCTGGACGAACCAACCACCGGGCTGGACCCCGAAGCTCGGCGGGGACTCTGGGCGGTCATCCGCCGCCTGCGCCGCCAGGGAACGACCGTGCTGCTCACCACCCATTACCTCGACGAGGCCGAGCACCTGGCGGACCGGATCGGTGTCCTGCTGAACGGCAGGTTGGAGACCGTTGCGGCGCCGGCGGAACTGGGCAGTCGGCATGCGGCAACAGCGACCGTTCGCTTCGTTCCGCCGGACACGGGTGACTTCCGGGCGTGGGACCGCGACGGGACCATGGTGGCCACCACCACACCGACCCCGGCCCGGCTGGTCAGTGAACTGGAGGCCGAACACGGCGAGTTGGTCGGGTTGACCGTCACCCGACCATCCCTGGAGGACATCTATCTACAGATGGTCGAGCGGTCCGGCCACGGTGAGGTGCAGTCATGACCATCGAACCGGAAGCGACAACCGCAACGGCACCGGCGGCCGGCTCCGGTTGGTCGGGCAGGGCCGGCGGGTCGGGTTGGTCGGGCAGGTCCGGCGGGTCGGGCAGGTCCGGTGGGTCGGGTGGGTCGGGCAGGTCATGGTCACCGCCGCTTGGGCGGGCCGCCCAGCGCCGCTTCATCCTTGAACTGCGGGCGTTTGTCCGGGTCAGGGAGGAGCTGGTGTTCACCTTCCTGCTCCCGGTTGTGCTGCTCGCCCTGTTCGGCATGATCTTCGGCGGAGAGATCCAGGACACCGGCGTCGACGTCAGCCAGTACTTCGCCGCCGGCATGCTGGCGTCCACCGGCATCACCGTCGGCCTGCAGAGCCTGTCCGGCCAGTTGGCCATCGAACAGACCGACGGCACGCTCAAGCGGCTGGCCGGAACCCCGATGCCGAAAGCTGCCTACATGATCGGCAAGATCGGGTTGGTCACCGTTGTGGCGGCGATACAGGCGGTGGTCATGTTCGCCATGGGTGTCGTGTTCTTCAACGTGACGCTGCCGGACGCCAGGGGTTGGTTCCTGGCGATCTCGGTCCTGGTGCTCAACCTGGCGATCTGGACGTTGTTGGGGCTGGCGTTCAGCCGGATCATCAGCTCGCCCCGGGCGGGTGGTGCCGTTGCGGTCCCACCGACGTTGATCCTTCAGTTCATCTCCGGGGTCTACATCCCCTTTGACAACATCCCAACGTGGTTGCAGAACGTGGCGTCGGTGTTCCCGCTGCGGTGGGCGGCACTCGGTCTCCGCCAGGCGCTGCTGCCGGACAGCTTCGCCTCGGCCGAGCCCGGCGGGAGTTGGCAGACCACAACGATGTACCTTGTACTCGGGGTCTGGTTGGTCGTTGCCGCGGGTCTTGCCGGACTGTTCTTTCGATGGAGGGTTCGGGAATGAACACAACCGAGGCGGACAGACCGGCTGGGACCAACGAGCTTGGCCGGATGGAGGAGTCGGAGGAGGCCGAGGATCTGGGTCGGACGGAACTCCCGGGTGATCCGCTCTGGATGGCCCAGGTCTGGGTCGGTCTCGGCGTCCTGACAATCGTGCTCTCGGGTTCGGTGGCGTACCGGCCGTCGTTCGACGACACCTGGCAGTCGATCTTGACCGTTGTGACCCCGGTGGTCTTTGCCCTGATCCTTCTGGTCCTGGCCGCACCCCTCGTCAAACTGGCTGCGACCGTGCTGCATGTCGCCGCGGCGTTGGCCATCGGCGGCTGGGCCCTGCTGCTCTTTCAGCACGATGACTGGGTCATCCTGACGTTTGTGATCTACGCCGTCGGCTTCACCGCCTTCGACCGCTTCGGCCTCGCCGCAGCGGGGGTGATTTCCGCGCTGTGGGCGTCGGCCTGGCTGTACCTGGGGGCGCCGCCCTGGATGGTTGTGATCCCGGCCGGGGTCTTTGTGGTCAGCGTCCTCATCTGGGTCGACATCAGACGGTCCGCCGAACGCACCATCAGGCAGGCCCACCTGATCCAGCAGCTGACCGAGACCAGAGCGGGCCTGGCGGCCTCGGAACGGACGAAGGGGATCCTGGAAGAGCGGGCCCGGTTCGCCGGTGAGATCCACGACACCCTGGCCCAGGGGTTCACCTCGATCGTGTTGCTCAGCCGGGCCGGCATGCGGACCGGCGACGCCACGAACTCCCTGTCGGAGATCGAACGGACAGCGCTGGAGAACCTGGCGGCGGCGCGGCGACTGGTCGATGCCATCGGCCCGGCCGAGCTTGGGGCGGCGTCACTTCCCGATGCGTTGGACCGCCAGGTCACCAACTCCCTACCCCCGGAGGTGGCCGGGCGGTTCGAGGTGGTCGGCTCCCCGCGACGGTTGAGCGGCACCGTCGAGGTGACCCTGCTGCGGGCAACGCAGGAGGCACTGCTCAACGTCCGGACCCACGCCAAGGCGAACGAGGTCGAGGTGACGCTGACGTACCTGGACGACGTGGTCGCCCTGGACATCCGGGACGACGGGATCGGTTTTGTGCCGGACCGGACAAGCGACCGGGGTCAGCTGACCGGCGGGCAGGGACTGCGGGTGCTGGAGAACCGGGCGAAGGCGCTAGCCGGTGAACTGACCATCGAAGGCCGGGATAGCGGCGGGTCCGTTGTCTCGGTACTCCTCCCCACGGCGGACGTATGACCCCGATCACCCTCGTCGTCGCCGACGATCACCCGGTGGTCCGCGGTGGGCTCGTCGCCCTACTCGGCGCCGACCCGGCGATCCAGGTCGTTGGTGAGGCCCAGGACGGCGAGGAGGCGGTGACACTGGCACTGGAGCTTCGGCCGTCCGCCGTTGTCATGGACCTGCGCATGCCGACGATGGACGGCGTTGCGGCCACCGCGGCCATCAAGCATGCGTGGCCGGAGGCGACCGTGATCATGCTGACCACCTATGACACCGACGAGGCCATCGTCCGGGCGGTGGAGGCCGGTGCCGCCGGGTATGTGCTCAAGGACACCCCGCCGGACGAGCTGATCAACGCCGTCCGTCAGGCGGCGTCCGGCGAGACCGTACTCTCCCCGCCGGTGGCCAAGCGGTTGGTGGAGCGGTTGCGCAGTCCGGAGGCGGCTGCGCTCTCAAAACGGGAGATCGAAGTCCTGCGGGAGGTGGCCAACGGCAACACCAACGGTGTGATCGCCGAGCGGCTCCATATCAGCCAGGCGACGGTGAAGACCCATCTGCTGCACATCTACGACAAGCTCGGGGTGTCGGACCGGGCCGCCGCCGTGTCCCGGGCCTACGAGACCGGGGTGTTGTCCACCTGAGATCATTGATGAACCCGGATCGGATCAGCCAAGCGATTCCGACTCGGGGATGACAACGGTGGAGTAGCGGTTACTGGCCACCAACTGGCCGGAGACCAGCTCAAGATCGATGTGGAGCTGCTGGGGGGTGTGCGGCACCGTGCAGCGCAGTTCGCCGATCCACTGGCAGACATCCGCGGGAATCTCCCCCTCCCAGGCGACCCGATGGGTCCAGGACGGACCATGGACCCGGGCGGTGACCCTGACCGAGGACAGCGGCGTCTGCAGGTCGCTGACGGCGTGAACCGCCAGCGCCAACTCCTGCCCGGCAACAACCACCGGCGGTGGCGGTTCTGCAACAACGATCACCGGCCTGCAGGCGTCGACGAGGACGTTGTACGCCGGCTTCTCGGTGCGGTCCGCCTGGAGCACACCGAAGCCGCCCTCGGGGGAGACATCGGCCAGAGCGGTGACCAGGAATCCGCCGGCCGGTCGGTACTTGAGCCGACGGATGGTCTCGATGTGGGATCGAAGCAGGTCGCCCTGGTAGGTCTGGGTGGCATGGGCCCACGCCTCGCCGCTGGCGTACGCCGTGCGGGGGAGGTACCGGGCGAATGCGTCCGGGTGGGCTCCGGGCCACGTCGGGGCGTCGCGGTCCCAGTCGGCGATCGTTGCCGATTGGGAACCGATGCCGCCGAGGAACACCCCGAGGCGGGGCCATCGGCGGATCAGCTGTCCCAGGTTGTTGGCTTCCCCGGTCCGCCAGCCGAGCCACAGGTGGCTGTCGGAGCCGGTCGGATCGGCCGGCCCCGGCGGTGAGCCGGAGCGGTTGATCACCCGCCTGGTCCTGTCCGCGTTCCGCAGCTCCCTGGCCACGATCGGATCGAAGACCGAGCGATTCCAACTCGGTCGGAGGTTGGCCCCCGCCTGGCGGACCGCGTCGAGCGCCGGCCATCGTTCGGCCAGACCGCCTGCGCTCCGGTCGACCGCGGCTTCTGCCGAACCTCCGGCGGCGCCCGCGCCCACCGACCGGCTGCTGCGTCCCTGGCGGTGTTCGCGGTGGCCGTTCGGTTCGTTGTGGGCGCACCAGAGTCCGACCGACGGGTGGTGGCCGAGGTGGTCCACCGCGGCCCTGGCCATCGTGCGGGTTGCGGATCGGGCCTTTGAGGAGAACCGACCGACCAACGGCAGGTCCTGCCAGATGAGCAGGCCGAGCCGGTCGGCTTCGCGGTAGGTCTCGTCCCTGCCGATGTGGCCGTAGAGCCGCACCAGGTCGAGGCCGGCGTCGCGAACCGCCTGCATGTCCTGGGCCAGCTCCGCCGCGTCGATCCGGTTGAGGAATCGACCTCTCGGCCCGGCGACGATGCCCTTGGCAAACAGCCGGCTCCCGTTCACCCGCCATATGAAATCATCGGTCGTGATCTTTCGAAGTCCGGTGCGCCACTCCCGGCGGTCGCTGACCTGTCCGTCACCCCCCTGACCGTCACCAACCCGGACCGTCACCGACACGTCGTACATCGGCTGTTCGCCGAGTGATGCCGGCCACCAGAGCCGGGGCTCCTCGATCGGCACGGTCCACTCGATCCGGTTCTCCCCGGACGCCAGTGCGTGCTGCTGACCACCGCCGCCCGCCGGGCCGTCCGGTCCGGAGACGGATGTGTCCACCCGGACCTCGGCCCGATCGTTGGCGTGGAGGACCAACCGGATCGTCAGCTCCGCCAGGTCCGGTTCGGCCGCGGTGCAGAGCAATCTGGCGTGCTGGATGGCCACCGGGCCGGTCGAATCGATGGCCACCGGTTGCCAGATGCCGCCGGGATTCCCGGCCGGGGCCAGATGACCCGCCTGCAGCGATCCGGTCAGCGAGGTCCTGGGTTCGTCGCCGCGCTGATCGGGGCACGACACCTCAGCTGCGAGGAGGTGATCGCCGTCGGTGGCCAGGAGGTCCGTGACGTCGAATCGGTGGGTGGCGAAGTAGGTGCTCGTGTCGCCGATGTAGCTGCCGTTCAACCAGATCTCCGCCCCGCCGAGCACACCGTCGAACCGCAGCCACAGCCGCTCGTCGTCCACGGGTGCCCGGTGGGTGAAGCCGCGGCGGTACAGGAGCGGACCGTCGTGGGTGGCGAATTCCTCGGTTTGACCCCAGTGGCCGGGTACCTCGATTCCCGGCCACGATGCGTCGTCCAGGTCGGCGTCGGCACCCACCCGTTTCAGGTGGAGATCCATCGGGTGGGCCCGCCAGCGGCCGTTCAGATCGCCCTCCTCTTGCTGACGGGGCCGAAAGTCCACACGCCAACCATATCTTCTCGTCGATTCATCTTTTTGGGCCGCTGGCATCTAGGGTCACAGAGTGGATAGTCGACCTGAAACCCTCGGTTCCCTGCGTGAGTCAGGCTGGACCTCCCGCTCGGTGAAGGAAGAGATGCGGCGGAACGCCGTCCAGCGCATCAGCGCCGGTGACGCCCTCTTCCCCGGTGTGCTCGGCTACGAGGACACCGTGTTGCCCCAGCTGGAGCACGCCGTACTGGCCGGCCACGACGTCATCTTCCTCGGCGAGCGCGGTCAGGCAAAAACCCGGATGATCCGGGCGCTGACCGGCCTCCTGGACGAGCACATGCCGATCATCGCGGGGTCGGAGATCAACGACGATCCGTTCAACCCGATCTCCCGATACGCCATAGACCTGGTGGCGGAACACGGCGACGACACCCGTATCGACTGGGTCCATCGGGATGACCGCTTCGGGGAGAAGCTGGCAACCCCGGACACGTCAATCGCCGACCTGATCGGTGAGGTGGACCCCATCAAGGTGGCGGAGGGACGGTACCTGTCCGACGAGATGACCCTGCACTACGGCATGGTCCCCCGCACCAACCGGGGCGTGTTCGCCATCAACGAGCTGCCGGACCTTGCGGAGCGGATTCAGGTCGGCCTGCTCAACGTGCTGGAGGAACGGGACGTTCAGATCCGCGGGTACAAGATCCGCCTCCCGCTCGACGTGTTGCTGGTGGCGTCCGCCAATCCGGAGGACTACACCAACCGCGGCCGGATGATCACACCGCTGAAGGATCGCTTCGGGGCCCAGATCCGGACCCACTATCCGCTGGAGATCAGCACCGAGATCGACATCGCTCGGCAGGAGGCGGTGATGCCGGGCGACGGTCCGGAGACCACGGTGCCGGACTTCATGGAGCAGCTGGTGTCGACCTTCACCCATCTGGCCAGGGAGTCACCCCAGATCAACCAGCGGTCCGGTGTGTCGGTCCGCCTCACGGTGGCCAACCTGGAGACCCTTGTCGCGGCCGCCACCCGGCGGGCGCTCCGTCTCGGCGAGCAGGAGGTTGTGCCCCGGGTCAGTGACCTGGACGCACTGATCGCGTCGACCGCGGGAAAGATCGAGGTCGAGTCGCTCGAGGAGGGTCGTGACGGTGAGGTGATCGATCACCTGCTCCGCGGGGCCATCCTGACCGTGTTCAAGGACCGGTTCTCCGGCGAGGGTGTTCGCCAGGTGGTCGACGCGTTCGAGGAGGACCTCACCGCAAGCGCCGGCGACGATCTCCCGGTCAGCGCCTACACGGACCTGCTGGCGAGTAATCCCGCTCTGGCCGCTCCCATCGCCGAACTGATCGGTGACGCGGACTCCGATGCGGTCAAGGCGTCCGCGGTCGAGCTGCTGCTGGAGGGGTTGCACCTGTCGAAGCGGCTGAACAAGGACTCGGTCGGCGGCCGGGCCAGTTACCGGGCCCGGGCCTAGCCCTGCTCACGCCCCCCGCAGCCCCTGTCCAACCGCCGCAACCCCTGTCCAACCGCTGCAACCCCCTGCGAAATTTGGGCACAGCGGCTACATGAATTGTGGGCTGAGCGCCCAAGTTTCGGATGGTTTGTGCCGTCCTCGGGCCGATGGCGCCGGTCTGCGGACACTGCTTGACTGGACGTATGGCCGTCCCGCAACCCATTGACCTGCACGCCGCCATCGACGGGCTGACGTTTCTGCCGAACCGTCAGCCGGTCATGCCGGAGAACACCTCACGCGACTGGGCGGCGGTTGTGGCCGACTATCGGGATGGTGGCGTCTTTGCCGCACACTACGCGGGCGAGAGCCAGTGGGAGCGGCACACCGTGGGTGACGAAGTCGTGATGGTGATCGACGGCGAGACCACCATGACCATGTTCATCGACGGCGAAGAGCATGCCCACACCCTCGGGCCGCTACAGATGGTGGTCGTGCCGCAGGGAACCTGGCATCGCTTCTCGACGCCGGAGGAAGTCAAGGTGTTGACCGTCACCCCGCAGCCCAGCGAACATCGGCTCGCCCACCCGAGCGAGGGGTAGGCGGCCCGGCGGCGGGCGCACCACCGCTGCCACGCTCCGTCACCGACCCCCGCGAAATTTGGGCAGCAAGCCCCCAAAACCTGTGGGCTGTGAGCCCAAATTTTGCAAGAGTTCCGGGGGGGGGTCAGCCGTCGGTGGTGAGGGTGTCGCCGATGGCGATCGTGCCGGGTTCGGTGATGATCGCCCCAACCCCGAGGAACGTGGCGTTCTCGGCGTTGATCGTCTTGAGCACACTGAGGTCCCGTTCGATCGGCGGCAGGTCCCCGAGCGCCGGCTGCGGCCGGGTGGTCATCACACACCGGTCGATCTGTTTCATCACGTGAAGTTTTGTGCCCCCGAGCGTCACCGCAGTGTCGACCAGCTTGTCCTCGCCGGTGCCGTCGAGGGTGACGTTGATCCGGAATCGCCGGGGGTCCCAGTCCCGGTAGGTTTCGCCGCACACCAGCGAGATCAGGGAGACCGTCGAGTCGTGGAATGCCCCGACGGCACCGTTCCACTGGTACCACTTGCCGGTTTCGGTCTCATCGGCCTGGGTCTCGAACGTGCCGGCCGAACCCTCCTCTGCCTTCCGGAGTTCGATGTCGGCCCCGATCCATGACGAGAGCTGTGCGTTGTCATTCGTCTCGGTCCCGTCCGGCAGTGTCACCACCACCTCACCGTCCACCACCTTGGCTGCGGCGTAGAGCAGCTCCGGCCGTTTCCTGGCCGTCAGGTTGGTGCCGGACTCCAGGTCGACGAGGGACCAGGCCCGGTCGCCGGTGATGCCGAACCGGCCCACCGCCGCCTCGGTCAGCGCTTCGCCCTGCAACGACTTCACCGGGTACCGCCAGATCGCTGTTATCTGCATCCGGCCACCGTAGTTGCCCGACCGTCAGTCCGAACAGCACGCATCGGTGTCGGCCGCCGACGGATCGGCGGAGCCAGAACCACCGGCGGAGCCCGCACCGGCGGAGCCAGAGACACTGCAGAAGCAGGACGACCGGATCGTGTCATCCGCCCTGGCCAATGCGAAGTCCAGGCGGGGCTTGATCATCTGCGCCTCCCGATCCCGACCAAGTCTGGTGTAGCACTCGTGCAGGCCGACCAGGGCCCAGACGTTGTCCGGGTGTTGGTTGGACCGGATGACCTCGTCGTTCAGGCCGAGGTCTGCCTCGTATGCCTCGGTCGCCTCCTCGACATGACCCTGGGCCAGCAGCAGGGCACCGAGCGCATGGCGGCTCGGCATCATCCACGCCCACGGTTCGTCGTAGGGGAGTGCGTCCTCCAACTCGACCGCCTTGCGGAGGTGGGCGAACGCATCGTCGTGGTCCCCACGGTGGTACAGGACCTCGCCGGCCAGCATCTCCCGGGCGACGTCCAGAATGTCAAGACAACGCACCACGTGGATGTATCGGTCCTCGGTGACCGCCGTGACCGCCTCCTCGAATCTCTGCCGGGCCTCCGCTGCCGCCTCGTGATGGCCGAGCGCAGCGTTGGCCACGCCCTTGCCGTACCAGGTCATGGCCGTTGTGACCGTGTACAGGTCGGGCTCCTCGGGAAGCGGCCGGTCGACCAGGTCCTGCCACGCGCCGAATCGGACAAGGGCGTGAATCCCCATGGCCATGTATCCCTCGAGGAAGTCGGCCATCGGCGGTGACTCGATCCGGAGCAGTGCCTCGGGGATGGTTTCGTGCATCGCCGCAACCGTGTTGACCGCAACGTCGAACCGGCCGAGGAACATCGCCCCGTACAGGTTGAAGTGGTAGTTGTGCAGCCGGTACGAGGAGTAGCGGTTCATCGGCCCCTGCTCCTCCCAGTACTTCAGGTCGGCGACGATGGCCCGTGAGTTCCCGGCGACCACGTTCTGGTAGTCACCGCACAGCACGTCGATGTGGGTGGACATGTGTTCCAGATGGCCCGCGTCGGGGACCAGCCCCCGCAGTGCATCCGCGGCGGGCAGCGCCACCTCAGGCGTCGGGGACATCTCCATCAGGTGGACGTACAGATGCAGCAGGCCGGGATGGTACGGCTCGCCTGCGGCGGCGGCTGCGGCCAGCGCCGCTTCCAGCATCGCCCGGCACGCCAGGGTGTCCGCCTCGTCGGTGGGGACACCGGTGCGGGGGTCCCACATGCGCCAGGGCGTCCGGTTCATCATCGCATCGACACAGACCGTGGTGACGTCCCGATCGTCCGGGAATCGGGCCTGCACCTCCCGCATGGCGGTGGCGAAGTCGTCCTTCCACGGCGTGAAGTCCTCCGGCGCCTCCAGGGTGGGGTAGCGATGCTCCAAGGCGTCGATCATCGCCTGTTCCGCGGGTGTGGCCTCGTCGAACGCCGCCCGGGCTTCGGTGATGGCCCGGCGGGCTCTGGCCAGTGTGTCGGTCAGTTCCTGGTCGGTGAATCGCTCCCACGACCGGTTGTAGTTCGGGCCGATGCTGTAGGCCACTCCCCAGTGGGCCATGACACAGCCGGGGTCGGCGTCGATCGCTCGCTCATAGCAGGCCGCCGCTTCGTCGAAGTTGAACCCGAAGGTCCAGTTGAGGCCCCGGTCGAACCAGGTCTGGGCCTCCTCGGACGAACTGACCGGGCGGTGATGGTTGCCGAGGTCGTACGGATAGTCGGTCATCATGATCCCCCTGATCGTGATCGTCCGTGGTGGCTAACGTAATGCATCGAGAACGGGCCCGAGGAAGCGTGGACGAGCCACGATGAGACCACGGACGACCGGGTAGTCCTTGTTGTACTCGATCGGCCGGCCTTCCAGATCACAGACTTCCAGTCCGGCGGCCGTTGCCACCGCCCCCGGGGCGCAGGCATCCCATTCGTACAACCCGCTGGGGTGGAGGTACACGTCGGCCTCGCCGCTGACCACGGCCATCGCTTTGACTCCGGCCGAACCGGCGATGATCGCCGAGCCGCCCAGCACGCTTGCGATGGCCATTCCCCACCGGGCGACGCTTCTGCCGGAGATGATCACCGGTGCGGTTCGTTCCGGGTCCTTCGCTTCGGCGGTGTCGGTTGCGTAGACCTCGCCGATCGCCGGCAGCGAGACGGCCCCGGCGATCGGTTGTCCGTCCGACACCAGCGCGACGTGGACGGCGTAGTCCCGGCTGGACACCGAGGAGTAGTCGTAGGAGCCGTCCAGCGGATCGACGATCCAGGTCCGATCCGCGGTCAGGCGGTTCCGATTGTCCCGCCCCTCCTCGGACAGAACCGCATCATCCGGTCTGGCCTCGGTCAACCGGTCCATGAGGAGGTGGTGGGCCGCCATGTCTCCCTCATCGCCCAGCTCCCACGGGGCCCAGTCCAGTAGGGAAGCCCGATTGCGGAGGCCCTGGAGGGCGTCGCCGGCCTCTGCGGCCAGCGCGGCGGCGAGGCGGTGATCGTCTAGTGCGGCAAGGTCGCTAACCGGAAGAATCCTACTGGTCAATAGCTCTTCGGCAGGCCGAGGACCTTGCTGCTGACGAAGTTGAGGACCATCTCCTGGCTGACCGGGGCGATCTTCATCAGCCGCGCCTCGCGCCAGTAGCGCTCGACGTCGTACTCCTTGGCGTAGCCGAACCCGCCGTGGGTCTGCATCGCCCGGTCGGCGCATTCAAAGCCGGCGTCGGCCGCCAGATACTTGGCCAGGTTGGCCTCCTCACCACAGCTCAGGCCGTTGTCGTACCGCCACGAGGCCAATCGGACCATCTGTTCCGCGGCCCGCAGTTTGGCGTGGCTGTCGGCCAGGGGAAACGCCAGACCTTGGTTCTGGCCGATCGGTCGGCCGAAGATGACCCGCTCCTTGGCGTAGGCCGAGGCCTTGGCCAGCGCCGCTCGCCCGATCCCCAGTGCCTCGGCGGCGATCAGGATCCGCTCCGGGTTCAGACCGTCGAGGATGTACCGGAATCCCTCTCCCTCCTCGCCGACGCGGCGGCTCACCGGGACCCG
>JBCCGJ010000073.1:0-19523 GCA_039029335.1 Actinomycetota bacterium
CGACCACATCCCCGGCACCGGCTCCCAGAGGTACTCCTGGTCGGTCAAGCCGTCCAGGCGATCGACGAGCTGGCCGAACATTCGGTCCATCGAGTCGAGGATCACCGCTTGAACTTCGGTCGTTGGACGTGACGGTGGCTGGCCCATCGCTCCATCCAAGCACCATGCAACCGTCGGTGTCTCGTGATGACAGGGCCTCACCGCTTCGGCTCCGGCATCTCACGATCAGGTCGAGGCTCACTAGTCCGGTTCTCGGCGACAGCGGCCACGCCGACCGGCTTCGGGCGGCGAGGGCCATCGCTGCCGCGAAATGGCCAATCGGCCGATCTCGAACCGGGGTAGTGTCGTTGTGTCCAAAAGGAGCTTCGTGACGTCATCTTTCACATCCTGAGCGGCCGGGCCCGTCACATCGACGGAGCACGGCGAACGACCGGGTTGGGTGGCGGCCCGATTGCCGGCTCAACCGTTCAGCTCATAGACACTCACGAAAGGACAAATCGTTGACCAACCTCACGGTGCGCGCCGCCACCCCGGCGGACGCCGACCAGATCAAGCGCCTGGCGCTCGACAACAACATGTTCGAACCCGACGAGATGGGCGTCTTCGACGAGATGCTCTCGGGCTTCTTCGATGGCAGCCTCGACGATCACCGCTGGCTCGTTGCCGGGGACGGTGAAACGGTTGCAGCCGCGGCGTACGTCGCACCCGAGCCGTTCGCCGACCGCATGTGGAACCTGTACTTCATCGCAACAGCGCCCGATCAGCACGGTTCCGGTGCCGGGACCACGCTGATCGAGCATGTCCAGGATCAGCTGCGCCGCCTCGGTGACGGTCTGGCTCGCACCCTCATCGTCGACACCTCGAGTCTCGACGACTACGAGCAGGCAAGAGCGTTCTACACCAGACGCGGCTTCGAAGAGGAGGCCCGCATCCGGGACTTCTACGGGCCCGGTGACGACAAGGTCACCTTCTGGAAGAAGCTGGCCGACTGAGGATCGGGCCGACGCCGGTCCACAAGGATCTGCGTCGGCCCGGCGTTCTGGTCGGTGCTCACCCTCAAGATCTGATTGGCAGTGGCCGTATTTGTCAGGCCGCTCCGATACCAAACCGATCAAGCGTCGACGTCGTACGCTGCTGGGTCAGCGAGGGCTATGACTCCGAATCGCTACGGCGACCTCCATCGAAGCCTTCCCTCGTCGTATGGCGTGCCGTCTTTTTTGGTGCTCGAACAGACCATCGGCGTTCCGGCCGACGTGACACCCGTGGCACCCTCGACCGAGCAAAAGGACCCTGCGGTCACGGAGTTTTGCGCTGTCGTAGGAGATTCAGTCGATGGCGGCGCTGTGGTCGCAACTGTCGTTGTCGGCGCCTCGGTTACGGCGACAGTGGTGGCTGGCGCCTCCGTTGCGGCAACAGTGGAGGCCGGTGCTTCCGTGGTCGCAGCATCGGCCGGTGCGCTGGTAGGCGACGTCTCGCCTACGGCCGTCATGGAGGCGTCCGGTCCGGCTGACGTGGTCGATGGCTCGGTGGTCGAGGTCGTTGATACAGACACCGTGGAAGTTGTCGACGAGCCTGTGACCGAATTTGAGTCGCCAGCCGGGTCTAGGTTCCCAATCTCCTGAATCTGATCTGCGCGTACGTTCTCAGATTGTGTCGCTTCGCTGAGACCCCCGCCGATTGCAACTGCAGCCAAAAATCCGGCCGGGATCAACACACGCTTCTTCTGCCACCAGGGACGCCCACTTGTCGACCTTGGACGACCCCAGTCGGCTCCGTCCGTCAAGCGACTAGCTCCACCGGAATACTGCACTGTTGGAGGAGGAGGTGAAGGCGGAGGAGGTGAGGGAGCAGGCGGTGGGGGCGGCGGTAGCTGGTCCCGCTTGACGTGGGACGTCCACTGCGTCCCGTCCCACCAACGGGATTGCCCCGCGATGGTTGGATCGGCATACCAACCGGCCGGTGCTTGTGTCCCCACTCTGGTTCCTTTCGCCTACGACAGCCTAGCGGCCAGTAAGAAAATTACGTCGGCTGGTCGACCCCCTTTCACCAACCATGGAAGGGCGTGATTGGAAGCTGGCTTTCGCAGTCGGCGACCGATCCCCGGGGACATGACCGTGCCGGGGTTTCGACGATCGTCAGGTGTATCTGGCGGCGGACGGCGTAGTCGGCCCGGCGTTCTGGTCGGTGCTCGCCTAGGCCACCGATGTTCGGTCCGAGAGGATCTGCTGGGCGGCCAGTTTGCCGGGACCACCCATGACACAGCCGCCCGGGTGTGTGCCGGAGCCACACTGGTAGTAACCGGCGAGGGGCGTGCGATATTGGTTCCAGCCCGGCGCGGGACGGTTGAAGAACATCTGGCTCTCGAACAGCTCACCGTGGAAGATGTTGCCCTCGGTGATGCCCACCACTCGTTCGATGTCGAGCGGCGTCACCACCTCGCGGTGCAGCACAAGGGCATCGAAGCCGGGAAAGATCTCGCCGAGGGTCTCCTGGACGATGTCGCCAAGAGTCTCGCGCTCGCTGTCCCAGTCGCCCTCGGCGAGCTGGTAGGGCGTGTACATCACGAAGCAGGACATGATGTGTTTACCCGGCGGTGTCATGTCCGGGTCGATGGTCGACTGGACGCAGCAATCGAGGAAGGGTCGGCGGCTGATTCGTCCGGCGGCTGCATCGTCGAACGCCTCCTGCAGGTAGTCCATGCTCGGACCGATGTTGGTGAAGCCCTGGAAGATGTCGGCCCGCCCCTCAAACCCGGGGAAGGTCGGCAGATCGTCGAGCGCGAAGTTGACCTTCGAAGCCGATCCCTGGAACTTGTACTCGGTGATGGCTTCGACGAGATCGGCGGGCATCGTATCGGGGTCGACGAGGTCCAGGAAGGTCCGGCGGGGATCGAGGGAGCTGACCACGACATCTGCGGAGATGACCTCGCCGCCCGCAAGGCGGACACCGACCGCTCGCCCGTCTTCCTCGATCACGTGGTCGACCGCCACGTCGCACTCGACGGTGCCACCGAACGCTTCGAAGGCACGGCGAAGGGTCTTTGTCAGACCACCGTTGCCTTCCTTGTGGAAGCCCCATTCACCGAAGATCCCGTCGCGCTCACCCAACACGTGCAGGAGGTAGACCAGGCCGGATTCCTTCGATCTCGGCCCGCACATGCTGCCGATGATGCCGCTGCCGGCGAGGAGACCCTTGAGTAGGTCGGACTCGAAGTACTCGTCGAGGACGTCGGCAACGCTGCCGTTGTAGAAACGCCCGATCATCGCTCGAACATCGGGCTCCAGCCCGTCCAGGTAGTCGTTGAACGCGGCAAGATCGGCAACGTCCTTCGGGTCGTCGCTGGCCGGGTTCGGCGGGATCCGGTCCATCAGCGGTTTGAGGGCGTGCCGGACCCGATCGAGCATGTGGAAGTAGTCGCGCATCGCCTCGGCGTCTTCGATCGAGTAACGGGCGAGCTCGTGGTAGTTCTGGTGCTCATCGGGGCCGAATTGGAGATACTCGCCGCTGGCGCTCAGGTGCAGCTCGCTCGGCATCGGCAGGGTCATCATCCCGTGCTCGGCGAGCTCCAGGTCCTGGACGACATCGGGACGAATGAGGCTGAGCGCGTACGAGAAGGTGGTGAACTTGAACCCCGGGATCAGCTCTTCGGTGATGGCGGCGCCACCGACGAAGGGCCGTCGTTCCAGCACCACCACGTCGAGGCCGGCTTTGGCGAGGTAGGCGCCGCTGACGAGGCCGTTGTGTCCCCCGCCGATGATCACTGCGTCGTACTTCCGGTTGTTTGACATGGTTGACCTTCCTCGTTCGGCGTCAGACGTGGCGCTCGGTCTTGCGGGGCGGGTTGAAGAATGGGAGTTCGACAACTCGGGAGAGCACGTAGTCGGGCTTTCGGATCACCGTGATCTCGAGATCGACTTCAGTTCCGGGTTCACACAGGTCATGCGGGAGTTTGGCAATGCCAACATGCTGCTGCTTGATGGAGGACCACAGGAAGCTGCTGGTGTAGCCGGCGTACTGCCAGGGCGTGTCCGAGCGCCGGTAGATGCTCATCGTGTCCTGAACCATCACGCCCTCCTTCGGGGTCATGATGCCGGCCTCGCGGTGGAGCCGGTCGTAGTCCCGCCAGTCGACGGCCAGGCCGACGGTCTTCCAACGGCTGGTGCCTTCGGCGATCTCCCGCTCGATGGCGGCTCGACCGATGAAGTCCCGATCGTCGCTGTCCAGGTTGTGGAACATCCAACCCCAACCGAGTTCGTGTGGCGTCTCCCGTTGAGCGTCGGTCCAGGCGTGTCGGGCACTGTGGAAGTCGACGTCGATGAGGAGCAGGCCCGCCTCGATCCTGGCGATCGAGAGCGCATGGACCCCGATCGGGACGATGTTGTACCCCCGACCTGCGTCCCAGACCGCATCGAAGAGGGCAGGCGCGTGCTCTGCTCCGACCCAGATCTCATACCCGAGGTCACCGGTGAAGCCGGTACGTGAGACCGTGACGTCGATGCCTGCGATGTTCGTCCGGGTGAGACGGAAATAGCCCAGTCCAGCGATGTCGTCGCTCAACTGCCCGAGCGTCGAGAGGGCGTGCGGTCCCTGCACCGCCAGAATTGCGTACTCCGAGGAGATGTCGTTGATCTCGACGTCGAAGCCATCGGACAACTTTCTGAGGTACCGCAGGTTCGGCTCGGCTGCACTCAGCCAGTACTCCTGTTCGGCCCGGCGCATGATGACGCCGTCCTCGACCACAAAACCGTCGTCGTTGCACCAGACCGTGTACTGGGCCTGACCGACCCGACAGCGGCGGATGTCGCGGGCCATCACGCGACACAGGAATGTCTCGGCACCAGGCCCCGAAATCCGGTACTTAAAGAGGGGTGAGGTGTCGAAGAGCCCAACCGCGTTGCGGGTCGCGTAGTACTCGGCAAGCTCGGAGTACTGGTAGCGAACCGCCGACAGGTAACCCGACCAGTGCTCCCAGCTCTCGGGTTGGTTCATCGGTGCCAGTCGCTCGTGGAACGGGGTGTGCTTGACCATGGAGCCCTCCGACTTCAGCTCTCCACCGGTTGCAGGGTGGGAAGTAGTTCCTTGTACACGTGCAGGATCGTCTGGGTGGTGGTTGCGGCGACGTCCGGGAGGCCCCGGATCTTGCGCGTGGTGGCCATGAGGTGATCGCTGTCCCGGCAGGTCAGCTCGGCCATCAGGTCATAGTCGCCGGTTACCACCAACAGGTAGCTGACTTCGGGAATGTCCTTGAGCGCCTCCGCCACCTGGTCGAAGCGGTCACCGCGCACCCGGATCGACATGAACGCAGACGAGTTGAAGCCGAGCTTGGCGAAGTCGAACGTGGCGCCAAGACGCAGCGTCCCATCGGCCACGAGCCGCGAAACCCGGTTTCGCACCGTGCCTTCGACAACACCAAGGCGCTTCGCGATCTCGGTGAACGGCAGGCGTGAATCTTCCTGCAGCGCTCGGATGATCTCGTGATCAAGTTCGTCGACCTGCAACGCCATTCGTACCTCTGGAGGTTTCAGGGTACGTAAATCGTAGCACTATGGGTTTCTTCTTACGAATATCGACGACCCACGATCTGGCGGGGTTGGCTGACAAGCCCTGCATGGCCGAGGTCACTCTATTTGAGCGTGCCCGGGGCGGGAGTCGAACCCGCACGGACCTTTTGGTCCCGAGGGGTTTAAGCCCTCTGCGTCTGCCATTCCGCCACCCGGGCCGGGCGGTTACAGGCTAGATCGTTCCGGGCGGTGATGGCCGGTATTCCGGGGATCGCAACACCGAACGCCGCGATTCCCGGCGATTGGCCACTAGACCGAGAACACCGGTTCCTGCAGATGGTCCGGCGGGGTCACACCGAGGTGGGTCAGGATCGCCGGCGCCACGTTGAGCGCGTCCAGCACGTTGTCGTCCGCCGGCTTGAAGCTCGGCGAGTTGGCGATGCCGAGGATCCCCTCCGGGATGTGGCGGCCGCTGGAGTGATCGTCGACCTCGTACACGGCGACGCCGATCTCGTCCGCCGGGTAGCGAGCACCGGCCAGGCGAACCGAGGTGGAGCTGACCGGATCGAGGTGATAGGTCAGGGTCACAACCGTGTCCGCCCCGTCGACGTCCCAGAACACCTCACCGGCCTCGACGTCGGCCAGAATGGCGGCCACCTCGCTGGCCATCTGTGGGGTTCGGCATTCGAGGGTTAGCTGCGGCACCATCGAACCGCGCACCTCAACGGTTGGGTCGATACCGACCGTGTCCAGGAAGCGCCGGGGCTCGACGATCACGACTTCGCGGCGGACCGCGGCCTGCAGCGACCGGCTTGGCCCCTGTCCCATGGACGACAGCACGATCAAGGTGCGATCGTGCCGTTCGCACCAGCGGTGCAACCGCCGCAGATACCGATCGAGCGTCACCAGCGCGGCGGCGATCTCACCACGGTTTCTGGCCACCCACCGCTCGTCGTAGTGGGCCTCATCGAAGTCGTTCGGGTACATGGCGTACCAGTACCGGTGCATGGCCGCTGCGACGTGGTTGGTGAAGAACACCGCGAGGTCCGGCTGTTCGGAATCGAGTAGCCGGAGGAACAGGTCCTGCAGCAGCAGGAACTGGGCGGTCCGGAGCCGCTCGTGGGGGATCCGACCGATTGCGGTGCCGCCGACCAGGGTTGCCAGGTCGGCCACCGTGCGGGCGTGACACCCAGCTTCGGCAGCGAACCGGCCAGCGCCAGCAACTGTAGAGGCGCTCGGCGCAACCCGACCGTCCGGCCGTTCGCCGAGGTCAGCGCGGCGTTGGCCTGTTGAAACGGCATGAGGTCGGCGGGGATCGCCTCCGCCTCGGCGCTGAAACAGTCCGGGATGACAAACCGGTACTCCCCGTCCCGGCACTGGGTTCGAACCGGCGATGAGTGCAGGGTGTTGACCAGGCCGATCGACCGGCCGGACCGGGCGGCCACCTGCCAGTAGAGCGGGTACCGCTCCGGCTTCGGGTCGCCGTACCAATAGATCCCGTGGTCATCGAAGCCGACGCCGGTGTTGAGCGACGCCCAACTCTGGGACGGGTAGAGCTCTCGCGGCTTGGGGTCGTCCGCGGTGGTGACCAGCAACCGATCGGACTCGACGAGGTCGGCAAAGAACGGGATTCGGCCGGTCGGTATCAAATCGTCGATGATCCGCCGGGGAACCTCGTTGGCCTCGACGACCACCAGCTTCCGTCCATCCATACCCTCGTTATCGGCCGGACGGGCCACAAGACTGAGCCCAAAGTTACGGGGAGGAGGTCAGACAGCCGACGTGGTGCACACCGACCGTGGACCACCGAGAACGGCCGGGGACGACGCTTAGCGGAGAAGCCGGGTGATCAGCCGTCGAAGGTAGGCGTAGGCTTCCATGACCGGATCAACGACGAACCGAAGGAAGATGCTGACGATGCCCAGCTGCATGATGATGCCGATGGCCTTTGCCGCCCGGTAACGGTTTCCGGGTTGCGTTTCCTCGATCGTGAGCGTGATGGGCGCCTCGCCCTGGGGCCCGACCCCGTAAAAGCAGAACCCTTCGGAGCGATTCTGAAGACCGAACCGGTTGGATCGCTCGTACCCGGTGACCGTTCGTTGGATCTCCTCGCCGTAGGTCTCACAGAGCTGCTCGGTGACGGCCTCGTCAAAGGGTTCGATAAGCGATGAGCGGACCGCCGACCACAGGTACAACGCGGCCAGGGCAATCAGAATGGCCAGGACGATCCGGAACGGGTCGATGCGACCCAGCAGACCGGCCGTCGGCTGGTTGTCCGGGAGCGTGCTCATAGCCACGGGGCCAGTATGCCAGCTAGGCCGCCCGCCGTGCCGGAGGGCGTTCCACCTCCTGCGGGTCTTCCGGCCGCCGATCGACCGTCTGTTTTTCCGGTGGTTGAGTGGCAACCGAGCGATCAGCCGCCCGTTGCCCGCCCGATGCCGGCCGGTCCGCTGCCGACCGCACCGTGACGGCCGGTCGGTCCTGGTCCTCCACTGCGAGGAGTGGCGCGGCGACGGACCACAACCGATCACGCAGTGCAGCCGAGCGGGTGGTGTGCTCATTGGCCGCCATCACACCATCGATCATGTCGGCAACCACCGCCACCGCAGGCCGACCGCGAAGCCGGACCGACACCGTTGCCGAACCGTCCGCCCGACGGCGGATGGACCGGGTCACCCCCGAAACCCGCGGCGGACTACGGAACGCCGGCGATTTGAGCCCATCCCGCTTCGCCTGAATCCCCAACTGCCGAGCGACCTGGGCGAACCGAACGGAGGTCAGCTCCGTCGCCCAATCCTGCGTCTGCTCCTGCCGGGTCTCCACAGCGTTCACTATGACAGCGCCCTGTGACACCGAGGTGTTCGGCGGCTCAAGCCGGGCTCGGCGGGCGCCGATACCGGGTGGATGTCCGGTTCCGTGCTCGCCATCCAGGGCCCCCCAAGGCCGATGCGCCACGGCCGCACCGTTGTGCTGCTCATCGTTCTTGCGCTGACCGTTGCCGCCTGCGCCACCGATGAGCCGGCCGAGGCAGGCTCCGAACCCGACGAAGCAGCCGCAGCCGCTACGGACACCGGGGTTGGCGACGAGGACCAGGCGGGCAGCGGCGACAACAACGGGCAGACCAGTGAGCGGGCGGACAACACCGGACAGACGGCGGATGACGGCCCGGACACCACACCGACGGACGAGTCGACCGACGCACCCGAGTCGATGGAGATGGTCGCCGACGAGCCGGACCCCGCAGACGGTGACACCACCGCCGAGGGATTCGAACAACCCGACGGAGACACCGGACCGACGGAGACGCACGCCGGCGGTTCCCCGACCTCAAACGAACGGACAAACGACCTGCTGGCCGCCGGGGACCGGTTCGCCACCACCGTCCTCGGCCCACACGCCTATCTGATTGTGTCCGTCGACGGCGTCCGCCGTGACCTGTACCTCCAGTCGACCGGGCCGGGCGGCCACAACTTCGTCCCACCCGAGCCGCAGGCCACGCTCCTCAACCCGTTCACCATTCACGACGAGCTGATCACCGCCATCGACGCGGGCCGGGACGTCGAGTTCGAGCTGGATGCCGGCTCCGGCCTACCAACTTGGTGGACGGTCGATGGGGCGACAACAACGGTGATCTGCTTCGAGGTGGACACCGCACCCCCCGACCTCCGGGTTGGGCCGTGTGACCCCTTCACCGATCTGATCGGTCGCTAGCTCGGGTCACCGACGAGGTCGAACGGCGCTGGGGCCGGCCGCCACACCCGGCGACCCCGGGGCCCGTTTGGCTCCCCTGCGCCCCACCGTTCGCCGACGGGTCCTGCGGTCCCCGGCAGGGACGGTGTGTGATCGATTGGTCCGCCCCGACGACCGGCGCCGGCTGGACGCCGGACCGTCGTCAACCGGCCGGTATCCAGCGAGTGTCACAGGTTCGGGGCAGAATATCCCTGTGAGTAGCACACTGTCCGAGGAGGCACCGCCGACCGACTCCCCCGTCTTCGGGCGGGCGGCCCAATCGGTGATCCCCTCGGCGGCCACCCCACCGGCCACGCTGAACCCCTCCCAGCAGCAGGTCCTGGATGAGCTCGGCTCGGTCGACCGGCCGGTGTTCCGGGCGGATCTCCGGGTTGATCTTCGCCATAACCTGGAGGAGGCCCTCTCTCCGATCATCGCCGAAGCGCCTGCGTCGCTGTTCCTGTCCAAGCGGCAGCTCGGCATGCTGCACGGTTGCGAGGCCCGGTACGTCGCAGACAAGACGGAGGAGTTCACCTGGTCCATACCCTCGGCCCGGGGTTCGGTGGCCCATAAAGCGATCGAGCTCATGGTCGCCCACCGTGGCAACCCAACCCCGCTGGACCTGGTGGAGGGCGCCATGGCCCGAATAGAGGCGGATGAGCGCAGCCTCAGCACCTTCATCCAGCAACTGACCGAAGCGGAACGGGCGGAGCTGACCGGTCGGGCCAATGACTTCGTCACCACCTTCACCGAGACGTTCCCCCCGCTCAGCCGCAAATGGGTCCCCGTTGCGGAGTCATCGGTCCGGGCCGTCCTGTGTAATGACCTACTGACCCTGATGGGCCGGGTGGACCTCAGCCTCGGTAGGAGCCGGGGCAATGAGGCGGGCAAGGTTCTCATTGATCTCAAAACCGGGCAACCGTCTCACGCCCATCTGGAGGATCTGCGGTTCTACGCCCTGCTGGAGACCATGAAGATCGGCGTGCCGCCCCGGCTGCTGGTCAACTACTACCTGGATTCCGGTACCCCCCGCACCGAGGCCGTCACCGAGGATCTGCTGTGGGCCGCGGCGCAGCGGGTGGTGGATGCGGTGGCCAAGTTGGTGTCGCTCGAACCACCGGAGCCCCGCACACCCACCAGGACTCCGGGCGCCAATTGCCGTTGGTGCCCGCTCAACACCGCGTGTGCCGAGGGTATCCAACACCTCGACGCCATCTCCCAGGATGACTGGCGTCCCGTGTGACCGGGCTCAGCCCGTCAGGCCCGCAGCGTCCTCGTCGAGGGACGGCCGATACCGGTAGCCGCGGCCGATGAAAAGAAGGTAAGCGCCCAGACCGCTCACAACCGGCAGCCACATGGAGACCAGTCGGTAGGCGACGGCGGCCAGGCTCGCGTCCTGGGCGCTGATGCCGGAGATGACCAGCATCGAATACAGGCCGACCTCCACGAAACCGAACCCGCCGGGGGTGATCGGGATCATGGCCAACACCTGGGCGCCGGCGTAGGCCAGCAGTACAAGGCTGAGCCGAGGATCGGCACCGACGGCGTAGAGCGCCGCCACCAGCGTCAGATAGTCGAACGCCCACTTGCCGGCCGATGCGGCGATGGCTGCGGGCCACCGGGATCCGAGGACCTCAACCAGCCGATCCCGCTCCGACACCAGCAGCCCGGTCCGGACGCCCCAGTCCCGCTTGGCCATTCGCCCGGCGAACCCGAACAGCCGGTCGAGCGCCACCTCGGCAAAGCGGAGCGGCCGGTTGAACGCCATCCCCAACGCCCCGACACCGACCAGCACGACGAACATGACCCCGGCGGCGATGGCGATCGGCAGCATGCTCTCCGGGATCGGCGCACCGAGGAGAGCCATGACCCCCGCCACCGCCGGGATGGCCACAAGCGCGGCGGTGGTCAGGATGGAGGTTGCCGCCAAGGCACCACCGGCCTCGGTCGGCTGGACCCCCGACACCGCAAGCATCCGGTAGTAGACGGCCCCACCGGTGGCCGCACCACCGGGAATAACCCGACTGACCGAGTTCGACACCAGTTGGCTGGTGGCAGCGACAAACCAGCTGACCCGGGGCAGCACGATCCTGGTCAACCACCACAGGCAGGAGAAGCTGATGGCCTCGGTGCCGATCATGACCAGGAACCAGGCGGGCCGAATCGTCCGCAGCCGATCTCCGGACTGCAGCACCTCCCGCAACTGATCCTGCATGAAGTAGATCGCCACAACCCCGCAGGTCAGCAGCAGACCGGACCACAGGATGCGTTTGATGTGGGCGGAGCCGCTCGGCTGGGAGCGGATCTCCTCCAGCACCTGGGTCTGGTTGTCCCGGATGCTCCTCACGGGACCAACCTCCGCAGCGGATACCCGAGAGCCGAGGTGAGCCGGTCAAGGGTTCTGAGCGGGAGACCGACCACGTTCTGGTAGGACCCCTCGATCCGATCGATCAGCACCGACCCGACGCCCTGGATGGCGTAGGCCCCCGCCTTCCCCTGCGGTTCACCGGTACCCGTGTACCAGGCGATGTCGGCCTCGCTGAGCGCTCCGACCCAGACCTCGGTCCGCTCGACGGCACTCCGGGTGGCCGACTCCCCGTTCTCCAGGCCGACAACCGCAAGCCCGGTGACCACATCGTGTGATCGCCCCGAGATTGCGGTCAGCATCCTGATCGCATCGTCATCGTCTGCCGGTTTCCCGAAGATCTCACCATCGAGGTCGATCACGGTGTCCGCCGCCAGCACCAGCACCGGCGACCCGTCGGCGGGTCCGGTTGGGGCGCCAACCCCGTTGCCCACCGCTGCCGGCATCGATGAGTAGACCGTCTCGGCCTTCGACCTGGCCAGCCGCTCCACCAGCTCAGCAGGCTTTTCCCCGGCCAGTGGGGTCTCGTCCACATCAGCCGGGATCACGTCCGGTTCAATGCCGAACAATCGCAGGAGGTCCAACCGTCGGGGCGACGCCGACGCCAGCACCACTTGTGGCGAAGAAACGCCAGCGCTAGCCATCGCCATCCATAGTAGACGACTTGCCGGAAGGGGCCCGGCCCTGCTCGATCGTTTGGCCGAGACCGCTGCGCGCTGGCACACTGTGCCCCATGGACCTCATCAACGTCGACGTTACCGACGGAGTCGGTACGATCACCCTCAACGACCCCGATCGCCGCAATGCCGTGACCTTGGACATGTGTGCCGAGCTGGATCAGGCCATCGGCGATCTGGAGGCCGACACCGGCGTCAACTCGATGGTGATAACCGGTGCGGGGTCCGCCTTCTGTGCCGGAGCCGATCTCAGCCACCTCGGGGGGTCCGAAGAGGAGGGCCTGCTGGCGATCTACGAGGGGTTCCTCCGGGTGGGGCGCTCTCCGCTCCCGTCCATCGCCGCGGTCAACGGCGCCGCCGTCGGGGCCGGGATGAACCTGGCGCTTATCTGCGACGTTCGCCTCGCCGGCCGATCGGCCAAGTTCGACGACCGGTTCCTCAACCTCGGCATTCACCCCGGCGGGGGCCACACGTGGATGTTCCAGAACATCTGCGGACCCCAGGCCACCATGGCAGCGGTGATCTTCTCACAGGTCATGGACGGTGAGGAGGCAGCGCGGGTCGGGCTGGCCCATCAGGTCTACGACGATGACCAGCTCCTGGCCGCGGCCCAGGAGATGGCGTCAAAAGCCTCCAGTGTCCCTCGGGAACTGGTGCTGAAGACCAAACGAACCATCCAGGACATCGCCTACGTCACCAGCCAGCGGGCCGCGGTCGACCATGAGCTTGGCCCCCAGGCCTGGTCGACCCGTCAACCGGAGTTCCAGGCGCTCCTGGCCAAGTTGAAGGCCAAGATCTCCTCGAACTAGGCGGGACCATCCGGCATGCAGCCGGTTAGAGCCACTGGCTGGACAGTTCCTCCGAGCGGGCGATCCACTCTTCGACGGTCATCGCATACCGGACGTGGTCCTCCCACGCCCCGTTTATCTCCAAATAGCGTTCGGCGATGCCTTCGTTGCGGAGGTTCAGTTTCTCCACGACGCGACGGGACGCGGTGTTCCGGGGCACGATGGAGATCTGGATCCGGTGGAGCTTCAGCTCCTCGAAGGCGAACTTGGCAACCATGACAACACCCTCGGGGGTGTAACCGTTGCCGGCCATCTCCTCATCGATCCAGTACCCGACGTAGGCGTTTTGGAACGGACCACGCTGGATGGAGTTGAGATTGATCTCCCCGCAGAAGACGCCGCCGACAAAGATCCCGAAGCCATAACCGGTGCCGAGCTGCCACTCCCGATCGCGGGCGTGGCAGCGTAACGCAAACGCGCTGCGGTCCCGGATGACGTCCGGTGCACCGGGTGGTCTGCTGGGCTCCCACTTCGTCAACCAGTCCGCGTTGCGGCGACGAACCTCCTGCCACTTCCAGAAGTCCTCAGGACGAAGCGGCCGCAGAAGAATTCTGCGGCCGAGGAGACTGTCTGCCACCCGTCGATCCTACCCTTCCCCGAGCATCTCAACCGCAAGCCCGTGGCGGACGCTGCGCTCCGAAACCATCACCCGGTCAACGCTGCACTGCCGAAGAAATTCGACCAGCACACACATGGCGCCAACGATGTCATCGACATGTTCGGGAAGCAGACCGGGGTTGTGCAGCCGATCCGCAGCGGTCTCCGTGGCAAGGGTTCGGAAGAGGTCCTCCGCGTCCACTCGTTCGACCGTCTCACCGTCGACCCTGGCCGCCGGGTCCGTCAATCCGATCTCCACCTTCGCGATCTGGTTCATGGCGCCGCCGGCGATGACCGTCCCCTCGAGTGCATCGATGATGTCGGGCATCTCCCGCCGCAGGTCATCGATGTGCAGCTCGACAACCGAGAGGGCCGAGGAGAGTTCCTCCGGCCTGGGCGGATCGCTCGCCAGGTAGGCGTCGACCAGCGTTCGGCCGCCGACCGGCAGGGACAGCGCCTGTACCGGTCCGTCGTCCTGGGACCGGAAGGCGAACTCGGTGGAGCCCGCCCCGATGTCCATCACGACCACCGGCCCGTGGAGCGGTCGCCCATGGGTGGCGCCCAGAAACGCCAGACGGGCCTCCCGATCACCGGAGAGGACCGCCAGGTCAACACCGAGCTCGTCCGTGGTGATGCGTTCGAGGTCCGCCAGGTTGGACGTTTCCCGAGCCACGGCGGTGGCCACCACCTGGACCCGTCCGGCGGTGACCGCGCCGGGGGCCAGTCGGTCGATGTCGGCTCGAAACTGCCGAAACGCCCGTGCGGTTGCGCTGAGTGCCTCGTCGGACATCCGGTCGGTCGAACCGGCGATGAGCCTGGTCTTTATGCCGGTGCTCAACGCGATCGAACCTGCGGCCGTGTCCGGGACCGGAACCGACGTGCCGAGGTTCTCCTCGGCCGGCGGGTCGACTGCCGCCGTCAACCCGGCCCGATCGGTGATCAGCAGCTTCACCGCGCCGGATCCGACGTCCACAACAGCTACCGGTTCTTCCATGGACCGTTCCTCGTCACCAGTGGTTCAACTCGCCGGGACGGACGGGTCGAATGCCGCGCCGACTTCCCGGAGCCGGACGTCGACCCACCGGCCGACCGGGTCGGCGCCGCCCGCCAGGTAGTAGGCGTAGTGGGCGTGGAGGCATTTGACGCCGATCCTGGTGCCACCGACACCACCGTAGGGCACGGGGCCGTCATGGTCGTCGGGCACCCTGGCGTCACGCTCCTTTTTGTAGGCGGCGTGGGCCGCATCCAGGTCCGACCTGGCGACCTCGGCCTCGACAAGGTCAATCGCACCGGTGGACTCGAGCCGCCCGATGGCCCGGTTCAACGCCTTGTCGATCAGCCAGTAGCGGGTCGGCATGGGGCGACCGGAGTGGAGCAACGGCTCATTGCGCAGGACCACCGGGGACCCGTCATGTCGCCGGACGACCACCTCGTAGTCACCCTGTGGCGTTCTGCCGAGCAGCTCGGCGACCCGATCGTGATCGGTCACCGCAGGATCGGGAGAAACGTCGACCGATTCGGCCGCCTCCCGATCAACTTCGGTCAATTAATGATCCAGTAGATGATGGCCGCAACAGCGGCCGCCACACCGACCGTGGGGATCAGCCGTTTCATGATCGAACCGCCGGAGACCGCCAGCAGATCAACCGCCTCGGCTTCCGGGCCCTCGATCTTGCGAACGGTCGGTTTGGCCTCCTCGGCCACTGCTGGGGCAGCGTCGGCTGCATCTTCGGCCACGCCCTCGGCGGCCGCAGCGGCAGTATCGCCTGCTGCAGTGGAAGTATCACCTGCTGCGGTGTCATTCGCCGTGTCACCGACCGCTGCGGCGGCGGCACCGGCTGCGTCTGCCACATCATCGGTGGCGGCGTCCGCCGCATCATCGGCGTCGGCCGGAACGACGTCCGTGGTTTCCAGCTTCTCCCGAAGGTTGTCGGTGAACTGACCGAGGATCTTCTTCGAGACATCCTCGATGGCGCCGCGGCCGAAGCTGGCAATCTTGCCGCTCAACCCGAGATCCGTGTGGATGTTGACCGTGGTCTGGTTGTCGCCGGCGGGCGCCATCGTGGCGGTCACCATGGCGTTTGCGTTGCCCTGACGGGGATCCCGGCCCTCGGCCTTGAGCTTGGCCACCTTGTTTGCCACGTCCTGCTCGATAAACGAAGCCTTGCCCTTGTAGTTGGCGGTGATCGGCCCGACCTTGATCTTCACAAGACCGCGATACTCGTCACCTTCGATCTCGGTCAGCTGCGCGCCCGGCATACACGGGGCGATGAACTCAAGATCGTTGAGAATCTTCCACGTCTCCTCGACGTCCCGGTCGATGACGAATTCGTTTGTCAACTCCATCGCTGGAGGTCCTCCACGGTGTCAATATCTACAGGATTACCCTTGCACGGTAGCTCGGAAACCAGCTCCGGCCGCAGCTGCATCAACGTTCGAGCACCAACATCGCCGGCTGTGGGCAGATCATCCCACACCGTGCGTTCGAGTTTCACGGGCGGTCGCTGTTTTCCTCCGAACGTTGCGGTGACGATGTCACCGGCTGCAGCACCGACCGCCCGCCACGCGGCGGTCGGGATGAGGGGCTGGTCGGCCAACCCGACAACAACCGCCCGGTGACCGGCAGCCCGTGCCGCGGCGACCGCAACCGCAAGGGAGGTGGCCTGGCCGGCCGCCCAGTCCGGATTGTGGAGGATGGTCGCCGCGTCGCCGACGGCGTCGGTGATCAAGTCGGTGAGGTCCACGGCACCAGTCACCACCAGGAGCTGGTTAAAACCGGCACCGGCCGCCGCCTCCAGTGCCCACGCACTCAGCGGCCGGCCGCGAAACGGCACCGTCAGCTTGTGGCCGAGCGACCCGCCGTCTGCGGACGCAACGAACCGTGATCCCTCACCGGCGGCCAGCACGACGCCGGCGATCAACGGTCACCCCGAAGCATGATCGATGCTGCAGCGGCGACGGCGCTACTAGGAGTGAATGTCACCCGAGGTGTTCCGGAGCGACGGTGCCTGACGGCCGGAGCGAAGGGCGATGATCTCCGCGCAGATGGAGATGGCGGTCTCCTCCGGCGTGGCCGCCCCGAGATCAAGCCCGATGGGTGCGAGCACCCGGTCGAGCTCGGCCTCGGTGACACCCTCCTCCAGCAGCCGGCGGTTCCGGTCGTCGGTTGTCCGGCGGGATCCCATCGCCCCGAGGTAGCCGATGTCGGTCTTGAGCGCGCCGATCACCGCGGGCACGTCGAACTTCGGATCGTGGGTGAGGACGCAGATGGCGTCCCGCTGCCCCAACTCCGGCCCCACCTTGTCCAGCAGGCGATGCGGCCAGTCGACCACCACCTCGTCCGCATACGGGAACCGCTGAGTGGTGGCGAACACCGGCCGAGCATCGCAGACGGTGACCCGATAGCCAAGGATCTTGGCCACCCGGCTGAGTGCCGCGGTGAAGTCGACCGCACCGAAGATCAGCATCTGGGGTGGCGGTGCGAACGACTCGACAAAGACGCCGACCCCCTCCTGCCGAGCTTCGCCGTACGGCCCGTAGTGGCGGACACCGGTGGTGCCGGCCGACAGCTCGCCGAGCGTGTCCCGGACGACCACCCGATCAAGATCGGTGTTGCCGAAGGTGCCGATCGGTTCCTTGTCGGGCCGCACCAGGATCTTGGCCCCGACCGCAACGCCGCTGTCCACGTCATCACCGCACTCGATGATGGTGGCAAGGGCGACCGGGGACTCCTCGGCGATCGCCGACTTGAGCACCTCGAACAGTGAGTCCGTCATCGGGCGGTTACCAGTCGAGCGGTTCCAAGTAGAGGTGGATCGTCCCGCCACAGGTGAGGCCCACCGCAAAGGCCTCATCGTCGGAGTAGCCGAACGTGACCATGCGTCGGGTGTTCTGCTCCAGGCACTCCAATGACTCGGTCACGACAGCACCTTCCACACAGCCGCCGGAAACCGATCCGGCCACCTCACCGTCCTCGGTGACCGCCATGGCCGCGCCGGGCAGGCGGGGGCCGGAACCTTCGATGTCCACCACCCTGGCCAACGCGACGCGCTTCCCCTGCCGCTTCCACCGTTCCAGGTCGCCGAGGATCTCTTTCATCTTCCAAGCATACCGTCGGCGCGGCCGCGGCTCCGATTTGCCGAGATCGGGCCGCCTGCTCCCCTCACGGGTGGAGGAGCCGGGACAGCACCTCGACGCCGTCAACCAGCCTCGGACCGGGACGGACGATCAGGCCGTCCGCGTCGATCGCATACGTCCGACCGGCTGCAACCGCCGGCATTGCCGCCACCTCCGGCCGCCGCAGCACCTCCTGCAGTTGCGCCTCCGCAGCCTCCTGGTCGAACCCGCACGGCGCAACAAGGAGGACCTCGGCGTCGGAATCGGCGACAGCGTCCCAGGTGGTGGCTTCCGACCGCTCGCCGGGGTGGGCCAACACCGGCTCGCCGCCCGCCTGGTCGATGAGGTCGGGGATCCAGTGGCCGGGGGTGAACGGCGGGTCCGGCCACTCAAGCAGGAGAACCTTCGGCCGGGGCATCCCGGCAACCCTGGATCGGACCGCGGCCAGGCGGTCCCGGAGGGCGGTGATGGCGCGCGGTTCGGGGCCCACCGCGCCGACGGATCCGGTCACCAGGCGGTCAAGGGCCACCATCTCCTGCAACACCCCGTCGAGGGTCATCGGGTCGTAGCTGAAGACGGCCGCGTCACAGCCCAGCTCGCGGACTGCGGCGTCCACGTCGCCGGAGGGCAGCGCACACACCCGGCACAGGTCCTGGCTGACGATGAGATCCGGGTCGAGGGAGGCGAGCAACTCCCGATCGAGCCGGTAGAGCTCGTTCCCTTCGGCCATCGCCTGCTTGATGACCGCGTCGATCTCGGCCGGTGTGAGGCCGGGTGGGACGATCGTGTCGGTGACATGCGGGAGCTCGGCCGCGGTCGGCGGCTCGTTGCACTCGAAGGTCACGCCGACCACCCGGTCGCCGTGGCCCAAAAACCAAAGAACCTCGGTGGCCGAGGGCAGGAGAGAGATGATCCGCTCGGCCACTGAGGTCTTTGTTCCCAACTTTCTGGAGTCGATCGGGACGTTTCGGAAAGAGTCCGCCCGGCTCGGCAAGCCGGTCGGTCCGTCCGAGCAGCCGCTCTAGGCTATCCCGGCCTCCTGGAGCGCCCGGCGGGTCAGGACCCGTGCCAGGTGATTCCGATAGTCGACACTTGCGTTGAGATCACTTGAGGGCTCCATGCCGACAGCGGCCTGCTCGGCGGCGTCACCGGCCGACGCACCGCCGGCCAGCGCCTCCTCGACCGCGGTTGCCCGGATCGGCGTGGGGTGCATGTTGACCAACGAGACCCTGGCACCACCGTCGACACGCTGGGCCGATACGCCCACGATGGCCCAATCCTGAGCCCGACGGTTGAACTTTTGGAAATTCCATCCCTGGCCGGTGTGCTTGGGGATCCGAACCTCGGTGATCATCTCGGTCGGCTCGAGGCTGGATTCGAGGAACCCGGCGAACAGATCACTGCCTTCGATCACCCGCTCCCCGCCATTGGCGTCCCGAGCGACGACCGAACCGCCCAGGGCCAGCAGCGCAGACGGGTGATCCGCCGCACCGTCCGCGTGGGCCAGCGAGCCGCCGATCGTGCCCCGGTGGCGGACCTGTGGATCACCGACATGGCCGGTGGCGTGGGAGAGCAGCGGCGCGTGTTCTTTGACCAGGTCGCTGATCTCGATGTCACGGTGGCGGGTCAGCGCTCCGATGGCCAGATGATCGCCGGCATCATTGATGTAGGACAGATCGTCGAGGCGACC
>JBCCGJ010000074.1:0-19243 GCA_039029335.1 Actinomycetota bacterium
CAGGCTGCTACGTCATCACCTTCATCGCCCCCCAAGGCCAAACCTTCACCAACGCAAGCCAATACCTCAACGCCCCCTTCTGCGCCACCGCAGGCCAAGCCGTCACCGGCATCAACGCCGAGGTGATCGCGCCGGGCAGCGAAACGTCTGCGGCCGGTCGGGTGGCCGATGGTGGCGGGGCCGGTGTCTCCGGCGTCGGCATCGACCTCTTCACCGAAAACCGCGCCGCCTACCTCGCCTCAACAACCACAAACTCAAACGGCGACTACACCCTCACCCTCCCCGGCGCAGGCTGCTACGTCATCACCTTCATCGCCCCCCAAGGCCAAACCTTCACCAACGCAAGCCAATACCTCAACGCCCCCTTCTGCGCCACCGCAGGCCAAGCCGTCACCGGCATCAACGCCCAGACGACCGGCGGTGGTGGAGCGGCGACCCTCGGCGACTCGGTCACCAACCAGGACGGCAGCGGTGAACCGAACGTCGAAGTTGTCCTGTATCAGGCCACCGGCGACGGGAGCCGAGGCGAGTACCTCCGGTCGGCGTTCACCGACGGGTCCGGGGCGTACAGTCTCAGCGTCGCCGCCGGCTGCTACGTGATCGACTTCGTCGCCCCGTCGGGGCGGACCTGGGTCAGCACCGGCACGCCGTGGCAGCAGCTGGTGGCCTGCGTTGCCGCCGGTGAGAGCAACCTGGATCTGGACGGCGTGCTCAATTGAGGCAGTTGGTCCGGCGGACCGCCAGCGGTCTAGTGTCGGGGTGAGCGACGGGCGGGTCGATCACACCGACATACCGACCCCGAGGAGCCTCCGATGATCAAAGCGTTGACCTGGTTTTCCCGGAAACCCGGGATGTCCATCGAGGACTTTCGGGGCTACTGGCGGGAGGAGCATCCGAAGGCGGTACTGGCCATGCCCGGCCTGGTCGCCTACACCCAGAATCCGGTGAACGACATCGGCGCGTCCCGAGGCCGACGCTTCTGCGACGGGGTTGCCGAGACGTGGTGGGAGAGTATCGACGCCGTTCGAGCCCATCGGGACACCGACGAGCTCGCGGCGCTGATGGCCGACGAGGATCAGTTCATCAACCCGGAAGGGCGCCACACGCTCCTCATGGACGAGGTGGTGATCATCGACGGCTCCCCCGGACCGGCTGCGATCAAGCAGTTCAGCTGGCTGAAGCGGCGGCCGGACCTGTCGGTCGACGAAGCGCAGGCCTACTGGCGGGACACCCACGGGCCACTGGCCGCCACCGTGCCCGGCATGGTCCGCTACGTCCAGAACCACGTCATCGCCGACCACTACCGCAAGGACCGGGAACCGATCTTCGATGGTGTGCCCGTCGCCCATCTGGCCGATCTTGACGCCGCACGCGATGCCGGCCGGTCGGACGAGTTGGCCGCCACCAGGGCCGACGAGGCCAACTTCCTCAACGGTGACCCGCTGCCGTGGGCCATGGCCACCGAGATCAAAATCCTGTAGCGGAACAAGCCGAGGCGCCCCGACCCGACCGGGCGGTGGGGCCTGCGCCGAAGATGAACTTTGCCAACTCGTCTGGGATACCTGGAGTCGGTGGCGCTACGGTGCGGCAATGACCAAGCAACTCGTCGGAGGCGACAAGCTTCCTCCAATCGAGGCGAAAGACCTCGATGGGAACACCGTTGACATCACCGCATCGGTGGCCGGCAACTGGGCGGCCATCCTCCTCTACCGAGGGGACTGGTGACCCTACTGCCGTCAACAGTTGGTTGACTTCGCAGTAAACGGTGGACCGATCAAGTCAAAGGGCATCAAGATCGCCGCGGCGTCGGTGGACAGCGTGGAGAAAGCGGCCAAGCTGAAGGAAGGTCTCCACGTCGGCTACCCGGTCTACGCCGAACTGGACGCCCACAAGGTCGCGGCCGACACCGGCGCCCACATCCAGACCGGCGACCGGACCTTCATGCACGCCACCTGCTTCCTGGTGAACCCGGAGGGGACGATCATCGCCGCATCCTACGCCAGTGGTCCGCTCGGCCGGATGTGGGCCCACGAGGTGCTCCGCAGCGTCCAGTTCCAGATGGACATGGCGGCCCGCTCCTAGGGCGCCCCGAAAAAGAGCGGCCCGCTCCTAGCTTCGGCGGTTCACCAGAAACCCGGGGCCGACCTTCGGCGGATGGGCCGCCAGCGCCTCTTCGATCGGTTCGGTCCCCCACCCGGGGGCCGAACCGATGATGAGGTGCCCGTCCACGATGTTCGGCACCTCGGTGAACAGCTCGTCGTCCCACGGCAGCCGATCGATGTCGGTCTCCATGATCCGTAGGTTCGGGACCGCTGCGGCGAAGTGGGCGCTCATCATCGTTGACAGGTGCCCGTAGAAGTTGTGGGGCGCAACGTGAACCTCATGTGCCGCCGCCATCGCGGCGATCTTCATCGCCTGCCAGGTTCCGTTCCACACGGCGTCAACGATGGCAACATCGACCGCCTGCTCACGGAGGTAGGGCACAAACCGGGGGCCACCGATCAACGTCTCCAGCGATGCGATCTGGGTGTTGGCGTTGTCCCGGATGTAGCGGAGGGCTTCGGGGCTGTCGTTGTCGTACTCCAGCCAGAACAGATCGAAATCGGCGAGCATGCGAAGGATCTCCAGCACACCTGCGGTCTTGAAGTTGAAGTTCAGGTCCAGCAGGATGCCCACGTCCGAGCCGGCCCCGTCCCGGAACGCACTCAGCACGTCGTGGATGCCCTTCAGCACGATCGGTTCCGCGTTGAGCTCCGGATTCCACGGTCTGCCGAATCCGGGGGCCCACGACCGGAGACGGCCCTCCCACTCCGTGAAGATGTTGGTTTTTAGTGCCCCGAAGCCGGACTCCCGCACCTCTTCCCCAAGAGCCCTGATACCCGCCAAGTCGGTGATGGGATTGCCGTAGTGGTCCGGACGGGCAATGCGCCACGTTCCGCAGTGGGACCAGTAGACCCGGATACGGTCCCGGACCTTGCCACCGAGCAGCGTGTAGACCGGGACCCCCAGTGCCTTGGCCTTTGCATCGAGCAGCGCGTTCTCGATGGCACCGAGACCCTGCCCGACCACCGATCCGGCGGCAGGGCGGGTGGCGGCGTTCAGCTCGGCGTGGATCCGCTCGTGGTGGTGCACCGACTGGCCGACGACCCTGCCGGCCAACGTCTCGATAACCGTCGAGACCCCCGGCGAACCGAACCCCTCGTCGTACTCGCTCCACCCGACGATGCCTTCGTCGGTGGTGATTTTGCAGAAGTGGTAGTTCCGCCAACCGGCATCGCAGTGAAGCGTGTCCACCGCAACCACCTTGACGTCGTTGTCCGTCGGGGACTCGGCGCTACTGGTCATGGGAGCAACGTAGCTCCCGGCCGGCCGGCGGTCACGCCGACGCCGGCAGGGTTGCGTGTCCTCGGCCGAGCAACGGCCTCGACCGAGGAGACGCAGCCTCAGCCGGCCATGATGCTGCGACCGTTCAGCGGTGACGGCTCTGGCACCTGCCAATCGGTCGGCATCCCGGAGAAGTCGAAGAACGGGGCTTCGTCACCCGCTTCGACCGCGTCCTCGATCTGGTCGTAGAAACCCTTGCCGGTCTCTTCGGCGAACGTGATGGCCACCTCGGCCTCCGACGCCTCAACCTCGGGCCGCTGAACGTACTCCGGGAAGGCGGCCTCTGCGGCGTCTCCCTCGGCGTAGCCTCTGGCGAACATCTGCTTGAGGATGCCGAACCCGTCGTGACGAACCAGGGTCTCGCCGCGGGGTGTCCCGCCGAGGGACTTCATGTGGCTGGTGAAGGCATCCAGGTCGTAGGTGTCGTAGGCGATGTGCTGGCAGGAGTGATCGCCGTGGACGTCTACGAACTTGGTGACCTGGGACTTCTTGGCCCGGTCAATGCCTTCGATGAGGGCAACACCGAATTCACCGAAGTCGATGCACCAGATCTTCATGGAGGAGTCGGGGTCATCGGGACGAACATCGTCGATCCGGTTGATCAGCGTGCCGCCCTCCACCTCGATGTGGAACCAGGCCCACCGCTCGATCATCCCCTGCTTGCACGCGTAGGTCACATGGTCGACCTTCTTCAGCTGGCTGACCCGCTGGCCGGTGGTTGCGTCGGTTGACATCGTTGCCTCCTCAGAGCAGTTCGGTGTTTGCGGTTCGATTCGATACGATTCGCTCAACCAGATGAACAGATCTACACAAATTGATCAACAGAGCAGTACGATTTGATCAAATCTTGCCTTCTCAGGAAGCGATATGTTCATACCCGCCGGGCGGAAAGGAGACACCGTGGGCAAACCGTCACCGTCCCGAGAGCTGGACGATTCGGATCGGGCGCTGATCAGACTCCTGCGCACCGCCCCGGGGATCAGCGGCGCCGAACTGGCCAGGCGGACGGGGATGGCCCGCAACACGGTGCAGATGCGGTTGAAGCGGCTCCGCACCGAAGGGGCGATCACCGGGTTCGGTCCGGATGTTTCGCCTGCCGCGGCCGGCCTGCAGGTGCTGGCGTTTGTGGCCTTGACCATCGCCCAGGGGGAACACGATCGGACCATCACCGCCCTGACCCCCATCGATGAGATCCTTGAGATCCACACCGTCACCGGAGACGGTGACCTGCTGCTCAAGGTGGTGGCCAGGACCAACGACGACCTGCACCGGATCGTTCAGCGCATCGCCGGGATCAGCACCGTTGCCAGGACCGACACCCGCCTGTCCCTCGACACGTCCCTGCACCGGACGGTGGCGGACCTGATCGTCAACACCGAGGTGGACTAGTGGGCCGGCCCGGAAGTCTGGGTGAGGTGTCGGCGAGCCAGCGGGGCCTCGGGCAAGGACGCAGGAGTTCCGCTCACTTGTGAGCGTGAGAGGGACGACGAGGACGCAGCCGGAGGTTCCGATGGCCGTCGAGACGTCCGCACGACTTCCGGGTTGGTCCACTAGGTTGAGCCGATGAGTCAGCGGCTAGCCGGCAGGCGAATACTGGTCACCAGTGCGGACACCTATATGGGCCCACCGATCGCCGAGCTGTTCCGGGCCGAGGGGGCGGATGTCATCGCCGACGTCGACCCCCTGACCGATCCGGCGGCCCCGGCCGACCTGATCGAACGCTGCGGGGAACTGGATTCCATCGTCATCAATCTGGACCTGCCGGCCTACGGAGCGAAGGCCACAGAGATCGAGGACGACAAGTGGCTGGCCGGGTTCGACGCAATGGTTCATCCGCTGATGCGGGTTGTCCGGGCGGCGGCACCGGGTATGGCCGATCGAGGGGGTGGCACGATGGTGGCCATGACCTCGTCGTCGCCGCTGCGGCGCATGTCGCCCCGAGCCATCTCCTACGTCTCGGCCAGAGCGGCGCAGAATGCGTTTGTCCGGTCGGCGGGCCATGACCTGGCGAAGCGGAACGTCCGGCTGAACGCCATCGCCCAGAACTTCGTGGCCAACGACACGTACTACCCGCCGGAGCTGATGGAGAACGAGAAGTTCGTCACCCGCCTCCGCACCGAGGTCCCCGCCGCCCGTCTCGGCGAGCCGAGCGAAACCGCCGAGCTGGCGCTGTTCCTCGCCGGGCCGAACTCGTCGTTTATCTTCGGCCAGGTCATCAGCCAGGACGGCGGCTGGTCGTAGACGCGGTCTCAAGGCGCTCGACCTCTCCCGGTCGTCCAAGTGCCTCAGGGATGACCGGCCAGTCGACTGTTCCGATGCGCACCGCGGCGTCGGCGTCTGGCAACGCTCGAGCGATGTCCTGGGTTGCGGCGTCGAGCCAGCGGACCCTTCGCAGGTACCGGCCTCCCGCAGCCGCTTGTGCAACTGCGGGCCAAGCTCTTCGAGGTGTCGGCGCATGGCCGGTGTGGTCCGAGCTTTTGCAGCTTCCTGATCGGCGAGGGCCCGGATCAGCTGAAAGTCAGGACCGGGTCGCCGAGAACCGCGAGATCCGGCGTGACACCGAGGCCCGGCTGATCGGGAGCGAGCACGCCCCCGTCCACGACCGGCACGTCCAGAGCCGCCGTGGTGAGCGCCACCATGTCCCGAACGTCCAGCACACACCGAAGCAGGTGCCTGGCAACCGTCTGGCCGAGGTGCACCACCGCGGCAAAGGCGATGTCGGATCCGACGGTGTCCTGCACGCTCATCGTGAAGCCCGCGGCGGTTGCGATGTCCCGCTGACGGCGGCAGGCGGTCAACCCGCCGTTCTTCGAGACCTTCAGGCCGATGCCGTCGCCCACGTTGTCGGCGATCATCCGGACAACGGACTCCTCGCTGTCGGCCAGTTCGTCCAGGATGATCGGCACCGATACCTGACGGCGAAGGGTGACGGTCTCCCGCCAGGTCGCACACGGTGCCTCCAGGACGATGTCGGCATCGGACGGCAGCAGACGGATCAGTCGGATGGCGTGCTCAACGCTCAACCCCCCGTTGGCATCGGCGATGAAGTACTCCCCCGGCCTGGCGTCCGCCAGGCACGCACCCACCCGTTCCGCATCGAGCGCCGGGCCACCCTCGGCCTCGGACGCCCCGATCTTGATCGAGTGACCGCGGTAGCCACGAGCGCGATGGTCGGCGACCCTGGCTCGCATGTCGGACGGATCCCCCTGATGGATCGACGAGATGATCGGCATCGGGCCCTCAATCCGTCCACCGAGCAGATCGCAGACCGGCAGGCCGACGGAGCGGCCGAAGACGTCCCAGCAGGCAACATCCATCGCCGTCTTGGCATGGCGGTGCCCGACCAGCAGCTCGTCCATCCGATCGTTGATCCGGTCGACCCGGCGAGGATCCCGACCGATGAGACCGGGGGCGACCTCGGCGATACCGGCCCGCACCCCTGCGGCGTGGGCGGCGACGTAGGTCGACCCGAACGGGGTGGACTCGCCCCAGCCGGTCAGGCCGTCATCCGTGGTGATCCGCACGATCGTTGCGTCAAAGGCGGTGTAGGTCCGGCCGCCGGACAGCCGGTACGTCCCGCCGGCGTAGGGAAGATCGACCTGGAAAACGTCGACGCGGGAGATCTGCACCTCGCCAGGGTGGCCCGTGATCGCCCGGTCGGCAAGCCCTGAGGGCCTCAGCGTCTCCCGGTCCGCGGCCCGACGGCAAACACCCGGGACGTTTCGAAGAGGCCGACAAGCTCAACCGTTGCCGGTTCACGGTCTGGTCCCGGTTCGGGATCGGAGACGGGCTCATGGTCACGGCACGAGCCGGGGCCCGGTGCTGGCAACTCCGCGACCTCGGTCAGCTCGATGATCTCGTCAGAGGGTTCGGCCGCGGTCCGATCCCGCAGGTCGATCAGTTCCTGCGTTGGGCGGTCGTCCTCCGATGCCGCCTCGGGGTCTGCGCTCGCCTCGGGGTCGGCCCCGTCAACTCGGGGGAGCAGCGGAAGCAGCAGGGCGATCGCCAGGCCCGGGGAGAGAAGGCTGTTGCTCACCAGCCCGCTGACCCAAATCACCGCCAGGAGGAATCCGGTCAGAAACGGGGGCGCACCCCTGGCCAGGACCCGCCGGGTCAGACCGATCTGCAGCCACAGCAGCAGTCCGATCCCCAACAACCCGAGTTCGGCGAAGATCTGAAGGTAGAGATGGTGAGCCCCGAAGTCGGTGTTGTTCTCGTCGCCCGCCCCGATGGCCAGTCGGACACCGGGAACCGGGCTGGCGTAGAGCCGCTCCAGATCATTGAAGCGGAACGGGCCGATGCCGACCAGCGGGCTGGACAGTCCGTCCTGGAGGGCGTACCGCCACGCCTGGAATCGGATGAGGACATTGGCCTCCCGCCCGTTCCTCGCCCGCACCCCGGCACCGAGCCGCCGATCGTCGGCCGGGCCCAGATCCGACAGTTGGGAGAACGCCTCAAGGGACGGCAGGTCCAGCTCGGTCGCAACGTCGCTCGGGGAGAACGCAACGTCGTCATCCAGCACCAGCAGGAGGGTGTTGGCGGTGACCAGCAGGAAGAGAACGGACCCCATGGCCGCCATTAACGGCGACGGATTCCAACCCGCCGCCGCAGCGCGTTGCACGGCCCAGATCCCCGCCGCAGCCACCAGGACGAGAAGGGTCGTCCGGCTGGAGGTCAGCAACGCCACGGAAAACGCGGGGAGCGCCAGGGCGACCCGTCTGATCAGCCGGGACCGGCCGGTGCTCATGATGAGCACACCGACCGAGGCGTACAGAAGCCCGGTCACGTGATGGGACGAGCCGAATCCCTGAAAAACCCCGTGCACCCCTTCCTGCTGGACGATGCCCCGGTAGCGACCGCCGGCAAGCAGCATCCCGACGGCCACCACCCCGAGCAGGCTCAGCAAGGTCAGGAATCGGTCGAGCGTTCTGGCCCGGACCGGCAGGTTGACGTCGATCAGCGAGAGGATCAGCAACCCGATGAGGGCCCGACCTTCCTGCTCGACGAAGTCCAACTCGACCGACATCGAGTCGACGACGACTGCCGCGAAAAGCAGCGTTGCGCAGAGCACCAGCGCTCGATCGCCGACGGCCACACCGTTGCGGCGACGACGAGCCGTCTCGCTCGGGAGCTTCCGCAACCGCATGCGCGTGGCGAACAGCAGGGCGAAACCGCAGACCAGCAGCGCATTTGCCACGACGCCGACCGACGACACCACGGCGGATGACACCAACATGATGTACCCGCCGAACGGCAACACCGACGACCAGGTGAACGATCGGCTCACGGGCCGCTCCCCTCGGTCCAGGTGTTGCGCACCGTCGGCCGATGTCTCGCAACCACGTCGGTTGCGGCCGCCAGGGAGTCACCGAGCTCGGAGGCGAGGCGTGCCCGCAGCGCCCCGAGGTCCGGGGACGGGTTGTCGTGACCACGCGGTCCGATCCCAAACAGCAATCGCCGCAGCGGAGACGCCTTGACCGCGCCGATCAGCCGCCGCTGCCCGACGCGGTCCAGCTGATCGACCACGACGCGAAGCATCCGCATGACCGCAACCGAGCGGGGGCGGGCCGCCGGGTTCACAACGCCGGGCAGGGTCGTTGTGCCGTGCCCGACCAGGCCGGCGGAGCACGCCTCGGCCAGTTGCTTGGCGAAACCGAGGGGGTCGGCCACCAGGTCCTCGTAGAGGAGGATGCAGAGCCGGTCACCGAACCGGTCGATCAACGTTGGCACAAACTGCTCGTAGCGGCTGCGTCGGATGCACTCGGGGTCCTCGGCCACCACGGCGTCCGGGGTCAGCGCCGAGATGTGAGCCATGAGGTAGCCGTAGCGGGCCTGGGACAGCGCCCGGGACACCGGCTCCCGGAGGATCACGATGATCGGACTGGTGTCCGGCACGTCATGGACGATCCGGTCGATCGCCCGGGTGTCGTACATGTAGTCGTGGCAGACTTCCCCGACCAGCTGTCCGGGTCGCGCGTCGGCGAAGTGACTGCGATACCACCGGCTGCCCCGCCCGTAGTGCCGGTCGAAGTAGTACGTGTCCTTCGCCCCGGGGACAAAGAACCCCGGATTGTTGTCGAGGTACTGCCAGGCCCAGGTTGTCCCGGCCTTTGGCGCCCCGATGACCAGAAAGTCGATGAACGGGAGGTCGGCCGCACGGTCGCCGACGGTGGGATCAGACGGCAACCGGCACCGCCTTCGGGACCCGAAGGTAGCTGACGACGAACATCCGAAAACTGCGGCTCGCAACCAGGCAGCTGAACAGGAACGCCCCGGCGGCGGTCACCGAGACGGTGGTGGCCAGGAGCGGCCACGCCGCCACACCGACCGCCGCACCGACCAGAACAGCCCGGGCGTCGGCCGCTGCATGGCCGCTGACCTGGCCGAGTTCAACCGCCACCCCGGCGAGTCCACGGCACATCTGCCCGATCGCAACGATCCGCAACGCGGTGTGCAAACCGGCGTACTGATCACCGAGCAGCGTCTCCAGCAAGCCGGGGTTGATGAACAGGATCAGCGAGTAGGGCACGGTGAGCATCGCCACCGAGGCCACGGACCATCGAACGGGCGAACGGTCAAACGGCCGGTCCCCATGGTGGCGTTCCCGGTCGATCACGATTCGGGGGACAAACGACGCTGCCGCTGCCGCCACCACGATGGTCGTTGGCGACAGGAGGCGGATGACCGCAGCCAACCGGCCTGCGTCGGTCGGTGATCCGAGGATCGACACCAGGGAGATGACCACCAGCGGCAGCGCAAGGGTGAACACGGTCGAGAAGGTGAGTGCCGACCGGGGCGACCGAGGGTCGACCACCGGACCTGGCTGACCGCCGGGGCCGGCAAGGGGACCCGGGCCGTCCACCAGGATGCGTGAGGCGGCCCCGGCCCAGACGACGGGAGCGGCGGCCAACACGGCGATCAACTGGCTCCCGACAAACGCCACGGCCACGGCGGAGGCGCTTGGGGTCCATCCGAATCCGGCGGCCGCCGCCAGCGCACCGAACGCCAGGCTGAGCGGGGCGAACTCGAGCAGGATGGCCCGGTTGACCCGGAGGGTGCCCTTGAGGTGCTCGGCCACCAGCATCCAGAAGGAGGTCAGCAGGACTGCAGGAGGCCACCACACCAGCGCCAGGACGGTTTCGCCGCTCGTCTTGTTGAACGTCAGCGCAAACAGCACGGCGATGACCACACCAATGCCGGTGGCGAGGTGCCTGGCCCGGTCGAACTCCCGCCAGACCTCGGCGATGGCCCGGTCGGGGTTGACGGACGCGGTGCCGAGCACGATCGCAGTGCCTCCCCGCAGTGCAAGCAACGCCCCGAGTCGGGCGGCGATCGGCAGGAATGCCGCTTCGGCGAACACCTCGGGGGTGATCATCCTGGCCAGATACAGAAGCGTGGCGAACTGGAAGACGGAGATCGCCCCTCTGACCACCAGCGACCCGGCAGCCCCCGACAGGAGCGAGCGATCCTGGACGGCGGTCATCGGTCCTGTCCGGTCAGCGATGGTGGAGCGGCTTCGAGCGCGCGTTCAAGGTCGATCATCTGTTGGGCCCTTGTCTGCTGGAACACGACCGCAACGACCGTTCTGGCCAGGATCTGCAGGTCGGCCCGCAGAGACCACTGGTCGATGTAGAGGTTGTCGTACTTGACCCGCTCGGCTATCGACGTGTTTCCCCGAAGACCGACAACCTGGGCAAGCCCGGTCAACCCGGCCGGGACCCGGTGGCGGTCGTCGTAGTCGGGGATCTGCATCCGGAATCGGTCCACGAACACCGGCCGTTCCGGTCGGGGGCCGACCAGCGACATGTCGCCGGACAGGATCGTCAGGAGTTGCGGGAGTTCGTCGATGTTGAGCCGGCGCAACCATCGGCCGACCGTGGTGACCCGGGCGTCGGCGTCCCACTCGGTGTCGGCCTCCTCGCTGACGTGCATCGACCGGAACTTGCGGATGGTGATGGTCCTGCCGTGGCGACCGACCCGCTCCTGGGAGAACAGAACGGGGCCGGGACTGCTGAGCTTGACCGCAACCGCCGCCGCGGCGAGGACCGGGGCGAGCACGACCAGCGCGGTTCCGGCGGTGACCACGTCGAGCAGTCGCTTGAGTCGGATCGACAACTGGGGGTGGGCCGAACGCTGGAGCCGGATCAACGGGTACCCGCGGGCCAGGTCGGGGGACATGGAATCGAGGCCGAGACCCATCTGATAGAAGCGCGGCACGATGTGAACGGAGAGGCCGAGGGAGGCGGCCCACCGGGCGACCCGTTGGGCGTAGCGGTCGTCGAGGGCGGCGGCCGGACCGATGATCAACCGGTCTGCGCCGTGATCCGCCACCACGGCGGCCAGCTCCTCCAGAGCGTGGACCGCGGGGATGACGGTCGGCCCCTGGTGGGTGGAGGTTCCGGCACCGTTTGTGCGATCGGTGCCGTTGTCTGCGGTGACCGATGTGACCGGTGTCGGTCCCGGCTGATCGTCGACAAGGTTTTCGCTGATGTATCCGACGACGTCAACGCCGTACTGGGGGAATACCTCGACCTCGACCGCCAGCTGTCTGGCCAGGTCGTCGGTGCCAAGGATCAGGGCGGTTGCCCGCAGATGCCCGGCTCGCCACAGCCGCTTGAGCAGCCAGTGCCCGCCAAGTCTGCCCACGATGGCGGCCACAAAGAGGCTCGACATCAGGCCGACAAATCCGCCGACGTTGGGTTGATCGAGCCCCGGCAGTGACACGACGGTCATCGCGGCGATGACCCCGATGGCCACGGCGGCACAAACGAACCGGAGGCGGACGATCCCGTCGCCGGCCATGCTGATCCGGAAGTACCCCTGGGAGAGCAGGACAACAAACGTGGTGAGGACGGCGATGCCGCTGAGGATCGTCCATCGTCCGCCCATCAACGTCGACCAGCCGAGGGCCGCCGCGGCGAAGCAGCAGAGGGTCAGCAGGCCGAGCAGGACGGAAGCCAACCGATGGGGCGAACGGGCCAGTGGCGTTGGCGACCGCCCGTCGGGACGCGAGGAACCGGCGGATGGCCGACCGCCGACCGGCGCACCGCGGCGCCCTCGATTCTGTTGGGATTGCGGAACGGCGCGCAGGTCAACGACGCCGTTGTTCTTCACGGTCAACCTTTTCTTCCCGCCCGGCCAGGGTTGATGGAGGATGAGGTCTTGGTCGTGGCGGATTCAGGACGAGTCGTTCGACATCTCGGGGTGCTCGGGGTCGACAAAGTTGCAGTCGTGCGACATGCACGTGGCGGCGACGTGGCTGCGGTGGGCGGCGGGTGGAGCGGGATTCGGCTCCGTCGGTCGGGCCACAGCAGGGCCGTCGACCGGTGTTACAGTAGCGGCTTCCGCTCCCCCAGTCGCGCATGAGGACCCGCGGCCGCGGCGATCATCGCCCGGTCGACCCAGTCCACGATGCGCTTGTCGAACATCGTTGGTGAAAAGTGTTCCGCCCAGTCGCGGCAGGTTCCCGGGTCGGGCAGGTTGGCCAGCAGCTTGGTGGCGCTGTCCAGCAGGTCGGGCAGTTCCTGGGACGGAGACCGGGCACCGACCGTCGCGGGGACGGTATCCCGAGCTCCGCCGGCATCGACCGCCAGCACCGGTGTGCCACAGGCCAACGACTCGACGGGGACGATGCCGAAGTCCTCGATCGGAGGGAACACCGTGAACAGGGCTCGCCGGTAGAGCCCCCGGATTTCCTCCCGGGACGGGGCGTCGAGGAACACGGTGCGACCACCGCACCGCTGGTCCACTTCCCGGAGCCGGGGCAGGTCCGGGCCTCGGCCGGCGACCACCGCGCTCAGCCCGAGACGCGCAGCCAGCTCGATGGCGATGTCGTGGCGTTTGTAGGGGATGAATCGACCGACGCTGAGGAGATAGCCACCATCGGGGAGCCGGTCGACGGTCGGCTGCACATCCGGCATCGGCGGCTGATCATCGGCCAGGTCGCGGTCGGCCGGGTGGAAGAAGTCCGTGTCGCAGATGGGGAAGATGACGTCCGCCTCCCGCCCGTAGGCCTCGTTGATCCGTTCGGCGACAACGGTCGAGATGCCGGCGAACGCATCGACGTCGCGGGCGTAGTGACGGTCGGCCCGCCGCAGCACCGCCCTGGCCGGGGTCAGCAATGGGTGGGCGCCTCGGGCGTCGGTTTCGGGATACCACACGTACCGGATCGGCGTGTAGGTGTAGGACACGTGCACTGCGCCCTCGGTCGGGAACGCTCTGCTGAACGCGTGAGAGGAGCTGATGACCAGGTCGTAGTCGGCCTGCGGCCGCAGCGACCGATAGGCGAGCGGCATCAGGGGCAGCGTCGCGGCCCGACCGGCCGGAGCGCGGGCGACCCGGTCCAGAAACGTGGTTCGGATCGGGCGGCCGCCGACGTTCATCGGCACGCCGGGCTTTCGGGCCAGCGCGTAGAGGTCGGCGTCCGGCCAGAGGTTGGCCAGCCGCTCAAAGCACAGCTCGCTGCCCGCTCGGGCGGTGAGCCACTCGTGTACGATCGCCACTTTCATGATCGGCCTTGTCTTCCTTGGGCCCTGCGCGCGGAACCATGTCGAGCCGGTCATCGGTGGCTCGGGTGGGTCAGCGATGGTAGACCCGGCCGATGGGGGCAGCGGGTGACCGGGACAAAACGCCGGAGGCCGGAGCCAAGATGGCTCCGGCCTCCGATCAGTCTGGTTGGCCCGTCCAGAACGGACGAACCGATGGTTGACCTAGATGAAGATCAGGAAGACGTTGGGATCCGGCTCACCGAAGAACTCGAACCCGTTGATCGTTGCACCACCGGGGTTGAAGAACCCGAGGAAGTCTGCGTTGCCGCCGCTGCCCTGCAGGCGATCCTCGGCGACAAGATCAATGGCCATGTGGGCCTCATCGTCCCCGCCACCCAGGATCAGGTTGAAGTAGAAGTCCGGCTCCTCTTCTTCTCCCTGGGCTTCAATGCAGGGGTCATCGACGCAGCACGGGTCGTCGACGCAGCACGGGTCGTCGACGCAGCACGGACCAATTTCGCAGCAGGGTCCGTCCTCACAGCACTCACCGCCGCCGAAGTGGAGGCCGCAGAAGCTGTCGAGCCAGGCGAAGATGTCGTCGCCGTTACCGGTGTTTGCGGTGACCCGGCCGAACGCGATGGTCTCGATGGCGACCACCTCATCGCTGCCGGACAACGTGAGGATGCGAGGCGCAACTCCCAAATCGACGCCGAAGAACCACATGACGTCGTTCTGGTTGCCGCCACGGAAGCTGCTGCGGCCCATGGCCGCTTCACCGATTACCGTCCAGGACTCACCCGAAGAGGTGTTGACGTCCATCCGGTCCTCAACGTAGAACCCGCCGAAGTCCAGGCTCTCGTAGCCGGAGCTACCAAGCACGGTCATGTCGTCGCCGACATGGAAGCCGTACCCGCTGGCCTGGTCATCGCCGGCTCCAAGGATGATGCGGAGATCTCGAGGTATGTCGATCAGATGGCCGTCGAGAGGCTCGATCGGCTCCTCCCCGCCGGGACGGAGACACTCGCGACCGTTGATACTGACCGTGTCGTCTCCACTGCGCGTGTTGATCCGAAGGTCCTTCGTGAGGCCGGAAACCGGCACGACGGAGGAGAGGCCCTCATCGCCGAAGATCACGACGTTCAGATCTGTCGCCTCGTCTCCGGAGCAAATGGCGATGTGGTTGTCCTGATTGTCGCCGTTGACGTCGACGATGCCGTTGGCCCGGACGATGACATCCACATCGTCCGAGACCTCGGCTGCGGCCGGGCTTGCCATGACACCGGCAAGGCCGGCGGCAACCAAAAGCGCTGCGACCAGCGCGCGCAGAATGCGCATACGTTTCCCTCCATGTGAGCTACCCGCGGGGCGCGTTGCCACCGCTAACTGGCCGCCACGCTAGAGAAATCGCACAAACGGTGTCCATGGGCGGAATCCCCCGCGACCGACAACGCCGGGATCGCGGACCGGCGCAGGATGCCGGGCAGATGGGCAGATGGGCAGATGGGCAGATGGGTGCCCAAGAGGTCGTGCCTAGGCCGGCTCGGCCACCGGTCGGAGCCGGCGTGGTTTTGGGGCCTTGACCCCGTACATCCGGTTGAGCTTCGGCGAACGGATGGCCCCGTCCATCGCAGCGCCGGACAGGTCGGCCCGCGACAGGTTGGACCAGCAGAGATCGCTGTTCCGCAGGTTGGCCCAGCGGAAGTCCGTGCCGGAGAGCTCGGCACCCCGCAGGTTCGCACCGACCAGATCCGCCCCGACCAGCTTGGCCCGCCGAAGGTCCGCGCCCCGCAGGTCCGCGCCGTGGAAGATCGCCCTGGTCAGGTCGGCACCGGTGAAGTCGACCGACCGAAGATCGGCATTGGTGAAGTTGGCCCGATCGGCGGTGACGTTGGAGAGGTCCGCGCCCCACAGGTTGGCCCCCAGAAGGATGGCCCGCCGAAGGTCGACGGATCGGACGCCAGCGCGTTCCAGGTTCGCCCCCCGCAGGTCGGTTTCGGACAGGTCCGCACCGTCCAGGTGAGCACCCCACAGGTTCACCCCGACGGCCCGGTTCCCCGCCAACACCGCGCCCCACAGGTTCATGCCGGACAGCACCGCGTAGGACAGGTCGCAGTTGCTGAGGTCGCGGTTGTTCAGGTTGAGGTCCCGCAAGTCGTACCAGGCCAGATCACCGACCTCACTGAACGCCTGGAACTCCAGCGTGGTCATCGGCGTCTGCCTGCGGTGCATCCCGTCGGCCGAGAAATGACGGAACAGTTTTTCGGCCGCCCACAGGTGGCTGAGCACCGACTCCGGCGATTCGTCCAGAATGTCGGCAACGTCGATCGGGGCGATCGCATCGGTGCCGTCCAAACCGAAACACAACCGGACCACCTGGGCGGTCTCCGCCGGCATCCCGTCGACCACCTCCTGCACGTGCTGGGTGTCCTCGGCCTTGGACACCACATCGTCGCCGGTCTCGCCGTCCCACACCAGCCGGAGGGCCGGTCGATTCGTGTCGAGGCCGAAGTCCTCGCTGTCCTCCAGCAGATCGTCCAGGTTGACCGGTTCGTCGTTCGGTTTTGCCAGTGCCCGAATCTCGTTCTTCAGAGCCTGGACCACTCGGCGCCGGAGCAGCCGGGGCCGGGGTGGTCGACCGAACCGACGGGCGTTCTCCTGCGTTTCCAGCACCGCCAGACGGGCGGCCTGTTCCAGATCCTCCGCATCGAGCAGCGGGCCGGCGACGGACGCGGCCTTGGCAACAGCCTTGGTGACAAAAAGCTCGATGTCGCGCTCGGTCGAGGATCTCACGGTTTCATCCTGGTCTTTCAGGGCCCTCAGCAGTGAAAGTACGGGGAAGGTCGTTGCGCGGAATCCAGGGGTTCCGGTCGGGCGGCGGTTTGTTCAAAACAGGCGGCCTGGTCCGCCGGCGGGTCAGTGTAGGAGCGCGCGAGCCGGTTGGTTTGGGTAGATCCCGTTTCCGCCGTGGGCAGTTCATCCCGCCATCAGATTAGCCGATCGCCGGCCGAGATTACAGCAACCGGGGAGATCGTGCGTCTGTCTCCGGCGGTCAGTCGCCGCGGGATCGACGACGCTGATACACGGTCACGCTCTGGCGGACCGGGACCAGCTCGGACCGATGCTGGCGGTGGGCGTCGGCCACCGCGGCCTGGCCGTCCACTTTTGCCTGGCGAAGCTCGGCCTCGAGCGAGGCGACTTCGGCCTCGAGCTCGAGGACCCGCTTGACCCCGGCGAGGTTCAGCCCGTCCTCGGTCAGCTCCTGGATGCGGCGGAGGTGGGCGATGTCGGCGTCGCTGTAGCGCCGGCTGCCGCCGTCGGTTCTGGCCGGCATGACCAGACCCTTCCGTTCATAGATGCGGAGCGTCTGGGGATGACAGCCGGCGAGCTCGGCGGCCACGGAGATGACATAGACCGCCCGTGCGACGTCGTGGGAGTGGAGGTCGTGTCCCGTCTGTTCTGCCATTGCCGTCGACCTCCTTCCAACTTCTACCCGGGCGCCCCGGTCAGGTGTTCACGGGGCGATGTTTCCGTCGCGGCGGCAAGTGCCTCGATGGCGGACCGCTGTTCATCGGTGAGCGACGACGGCACGTCGACCACCACGGTGACCAGCAGATCCCCGCTCTTACCGTTCGTGTGCACACCCTTGCCCTTGACCCGAAAGGTCTTGCCGGACGGTGTTGCGGCCGGCATCTTCAGGGTGATCGTCGGGCCGTCGAGGGTGGGAACCTTGACGTTGGCACCGAGGGTTGCCTCGGCAAACGTCACCGGTACTTCGATGGTCAGGTTGGAGCCGGATCGTCCGAACAAGCTGTGCACCCCCACCTTCACGATGACATACAGGTCACCGGTGGGTCCATTGTTCCGACCGGGAGCGCCCCGACCCTTCAGCCGGATGCGCTGTCCGTCCTTGACCCCGGCCGGGATCCGGACCTTGACCTGCCGTGGCTTGCGTTCGATACCGCTGCCCGTGCAGGTTTGGCAGGGGTTGGTGACGATGCGACCGCGACCGGAGCACCGGGGGCACGGCTGGCTCAGCGAAAAGAACCCCTGGTCGTCGTCGAGGACACCACGGCCCTCACACTGCGGACAGCGTTCCGGTGAGGTGCCGGGCGCGGAGCCGGACCCTCGGCAGGTGCCGCACGCCGCATCGGAGGTGAGGTGCACCGAGGTGGTCACCCCTTTGACGGCCTCGTCGAAGCTGAGGTTCAGCTCGGCTTCAAGATCGTCGCCCCGTCGGGGGCCGGTGCCGGGACCGGGGCCGCCGCCACGCCTGCCCGCACCGAACAGGTCCCCCAGGATGTCCGACAGGTTGCCGGAGTCGAAGGAGAACCCGCCGCCGGGACCACCGGCGGTTCCTCCGCCGAAGGGGTTGCCACCGCCGAAACCGGCGGTACGACCGTACTTACGAAGCTCGTCGTACTCCTTGCGGCGTTCGGCGTCGCCCAGGACGTCGTACGCCTCGGACACCTCCTTGAAGCGCTCCTCGGCCGCGCTGTCGTTCTGGTTCGCGTCCGGGTGGTACTTGCGGGCCAGCTTCCGGTAGGCCTTTGTCAGTTCCTTCTCGGTGGCCGACTCGGAGACACCGAGGATCTTGTAGAAATCCCGTTCCAACCAATCGTGTTGAGACACCGTGCCTCCTCTCCTACGTGAACTCCGGGGTCAGCCGCGGGTCTTGACCATGGCCGGGCGAAGGACCCGGCCTTTCCAGGCGTAGCCCGCTCGCATCACCTCGGCCACGACCGGACCGTCGACGTCGGCCGCGTCCTCGTGCATGACCGCCTCGTGCAGGTTGGGGTCGAAGGGGGCGTCCGTGGGGTCGATCCGCTCCAGTCCCTGCTTGGCCAGGGCGTTCAGGAACGAGGTCCGCATGGGGGCGACATCTTCCGCACCGTTTGCGATGGCTCCGTCGAAGGCGTCCATAACCGGCAGCAGTTCCTCGATGAGCGAGTCGTTCGCCCGCTCCCGGGCGGTCGCCTCACGCTTGCCGACCTGCTTCTTGTAGTTCTCGAACTCCGCCTGGAGGCGCCGCGAGGCGTCCAGGTACTGGTCCCGTTCCGATGTCACCCGTTCCAAATCAAGCACCAGGTCCTCCACCGTCATGTCCGCCTCGGCGTCACCGGTCGAGGCCGGGTCCGATGCATCGTCGCCGGCGCCGGGGCCGGCATCGGCGGGGTTGCCGCCGCTGTGGTCGTCGTCGACAAGCTCGGCGTCGACAACCTCGTCGTCGTCCGGAGCACTGCTGTCCGGAACAGCGTCACCCGGAACATCGCCGACGCCATCGACCGGGTCGGCTGCACCGGCGGCTTCGGTCACGTTCACCACATCATCGTTCTGGGGTTCGGCCGGGGTGGCGTCCAGGACCTCGTCCGGCG
>JBCCGJ010000075.1:0-19178 GCA_039029335.1 Actinomycetota bacterium
AAGAAATTACATTTTTTAAATTTTCAGAAGCTATATATGTTGTGGTGATGTTATGTGTAAAAGGTCAATCTGCTAGCATGAAATGGTAGCGACTGACAGGAAAAGGAGTTTTTATGAGGGGGAGATAAATTTTCACTAGGCCCGCCCTGGCCGACATCACCTTCTGGCTGGCCGCGAACCCCCGGGAGGTCCTGCTGATGGTGGTCCAGGACGAGATCACCACCGCAGACACCATCGAAGCCTTCGAAAACAGCGGCCTACTGGACCTGGTGCACCAGCACGAGCAGGGAACCCCGTTCCCGACCCTGGGCGAGTTGATCGAGCTGGACCAGCGGGTCCTGGTCTACGCCGAGAACGAGGGCTCACCAGACAGCTGGTACCAGAACGCTTTCGCCAACACGTTCACCGAAACCCCGTTCACCTTCGCCCTTCGCAGCGACTTCTCCTGCGATCCGAACCGCGGTCAACCGGACAACCCGCTCTACCTGGTGAACCACTGGGTCACCACCGGCATACCGATCCGGCAGGCGGCCGCCGCCATCAACAGCCGGGATGCCCTGCTGGAACGGGTGGAGGACTGTGAGGCGACCACCGGGCGCCGACCGACCGTCCTGGCGGTCGACTTCGTCGAAACCGGGGACCTGATCGAGGTGGTCGACGAACTGAACGGCGTCGGGTCTCCCTAGCAGCGAACGAAGCGGCCCTTCCTCCTACCCTCCGAGCTGGTCGAGCAGCCACGGCGGGATCAGCAGTCCGTCGATGACGTTGGCGATGCGTTGCCGGCCCCGGCGGCCTGCCGGTCGGCAACGGCCACGGTGGCCTGCCCATCGCCGCGTCCAGGACGGTCGTCACCTCGCCCGAACGGGGAGCCATCCGGCCGGATCCGTCGTGGTGCAGGTCGACCGGCGATACTTGACCGGTGTTCCGGTTCCGTTCCGCGCTGCTGATGTTCGCCCTGGCCCTTGCCGCCTGCGGTGCCGGCGGCGACGATGACGTCGAAGCGGCGAATTCGACTGAAGACGCGTCGGCCGCCGAGGGGAGCACCGCCGCCGACGCCCCGACCGACGCGTCGTCGACCACGACCGACACCGACCAGCCGAGCGAACCAACCACCTCAACGGCCCCTCCGTCCTCAACCACGACGATCGACCCGCCGGCGACGGACTCGGCCACAACGGCACCGCCGGACCCGAGCTGCCGTTCGGTCGCCGACTTCGAGGATGAGGAGGAGCTGCGGCGGTGGCGGATCGTCAACGACGGTGTCATGGGCGGCCGCTCCAGCGCCGAGGCCGACGTGGTGGACGGCGTGCTGATCCTCGACGGGGAGATCGTGACCGACGGTGGCGGGTTCTCCTCGGTGCGGCTGGCGCTCGATCGGCCGCTGACCGACGCAACCGGCCTGCTGCTCCGGCTGCGCACCGATGGTCGACCCTACGAGGTCACGTTGGCCGATACCGCCCCCGGCCGGGACCGGCGAACCTCTCATCAGGGGGCGATCGCCGCGGTCGGCGCCGATGAGTGGGAGGAGGTTCTGGTCGACTTCGACGACCTCGACGCCTCGATCTTCGGCCGGCCCGTCGAGGTTGATCCGTTCGAGCCCGGCAGCGCCGTTGAGGTCGGGATCATCCTGGCCGATGGCAGGGACGGACCGTTCAACCTCGAAGTCGACTGGATTCTCGCCTGTCCCTGATTTCGGGTCGTGCCGGCCGCCGCCGGCACCAGCCGTATTGCCCTAGTCGGCGGTTTGTCCGTACCGCTCGGGTATGTCGATGTTAAAGACCTTGGCGGCGTTGAGGCCGAGGATCTTGGCCCGGCTCTCGTCGGAGAGGCCGCCCATGGTCCGCTCGATGGCCTCGGCGGAGTGTGGCCAGGTCCCCTCGTGATGCGGGTAGTCGTTGGCCCACATGAAGTTGTCGACCAGACCGAACTGCTCGACGACGTCAAGGCCGACCTCGTCGACCTGGAAGGTCGAGAAGCAGTGACGGCGGTAGTAGTGACTCGGCAGCTCGGGAATGACCGGACGCACCCAGAAGTGGTGGGCGCGGTAGGCGTGGTCCATGGCCTCGAGCAACCACGGCACCCAGCCGACACCGCTCTCCACGGTTCCGGCGGTGATCGTCGGATGCCGCTCGAACACACCGGAGGCGATGAGCTGGGTAAGCGGCTCGATGGTTGTCTCCATCGAGTGGACCACGTAGTTGATGATGGCCCCGCCGTTACCGCCGACCGCCCGCGGGTCCTTGCCGGTCGACACGTGGAACGTCAGCGGGAGCTCGACGTCCTCGACCAACTCCCACAGCGGCGTGAACGACGGGTCGTTGTACTGCAGCTCGCCATACTGCTGCACGCCGTAGATCGGCTTGTTCGGCAAGCAGAGCCCTTTGAACCCGTTCTCCTTTGCCCAGACGATCTCGGCCATGGTGCCCTCGAGATCGCCGGTGCAGACCATGGCCATCGGCAGCATCCGGTCGAAATGGTCGCCGAATTCGTCGAGGGCCCAACGGTTCCACGCTCGGCACATTGCCATGGCAAAGACGGGGTCCGGCGTGGCGTAGCAGAGGAGCCCCTTGTTCGGGAAGATCAGCTCGGCGTCGACCCCGTCGAGGGCGTTGTCCCGATCCCGGTCCTCGACCGTCCGGCCGACCATGTTGCGGAGCTTGTCCTCCTCCTCCATGCGGCCCGAGTACGGCTGCGCGTCCTTCTTCGACTCGAAGGACTGCTTCTGGGCAACCTGCCCCTTCTTCTTCCAGTCCTTGCCCGGCCTCACCAGGCTCGGTCGATTGCCTTCGGTGATCAGGAACTGCGAGCCGTCATCGCGTGTCTCCACGTGGGGCAGGCGATCGTGATATTCCGGCTCGGTATAGGTGCGTAGAAACGTAAACGGCTCGTTGGCATGGTTGTCGGTTGACACCATGAAGTACTTGTTCGGGTCGTCCGGTCTGGCCGTACGCTCCCAACCCTCGTGGCCCGGGGTCTCCAGGCGCCAGGCGTTCTTCGGTCCAACGTCGACGGCCATACGGACAGCCTAGTTCCGGCCCCTGGGGCACCGTCCAGCCTGCCGGGGACTACGGTCCCGATCTCGAATCGGGCTCCAGAGGGCGAGGATCGGCAATTTCGAGCCGGATCGTCGAGTACGCCTCGGTCACCCGGTCCTTCACCACCTCACGAGTGATCGACAGTTCGGCTGCGACCTCGTCATAGCTACATCCGCAGATCGCGGTGAGCCAGAGGACCTGGGCCAGCACAAACGGGAGACGGTCGACAGCTCGATGGATGGCCTCCTGCCGGGATAACTCCGTGTCGGAGTTGGCAGGCTTTTTCCTGAACGGCCTGATCTGATCGAGGCGGAGCGCGGCACCGACGGTCTCATGGCTCAACATCGGAGCCAGGGAGCTGTAGGCCTCGACACAGATATCCATGGCCACAGACCGAGGATACTTATCGCATTGATCCATCGACAATCCGCGCGGATCGGTGACGGAGGCGGGTGGCGGGACGCGGGCCGGACCGGCAGGCATCCCTCGAATTGCCTACCGGTCCGGCGGTCTCGGCCGACCCCGCCGTCAGTCGGCCGGTTCCGGGTGGGGAGCGGCGGCCCCGAAGGTGACGGTGTCAAGCATGGCCTGGGCGGTGTCGGACCACTCGGCGTCCCCATCGGGGGAGCCGACAACAACAGCGATCGGCTGAAACTCACCCTGGTCCAGCCAGTGGACCCGGAAGACGAACCCCGGCCCGAAGCTCATCCCGTTGGTGTTGTTCACCCCGACGAAGTCGATGCAGAGGTCGCTCGGGCTACAGCCGACCGAGGCGTCGACCCGGACGTCGAACGCAACGCCCTCCAGCCCGCCGAGGGACACCGGCTCTCGGGCGGACACGGTTACGCCGTCCATGACACGTTCGATCCACTGCTCGAGGTCAAGCTCGGTGTCGCGGGGCTGCCCCTCGAACTCGGTCGGATTGCGGAACGTGGTAGCCGGGTTGCCGAGGCTTCTCGGTCGGAGGAAGACCACGTCCCGATCGCCGGGACCCACCGATCCCGGATGGGTCAGCACGGTGATTCCCGGCTCGTTCGGCTGGGTGAACCAGTCCCCCATCACCTCGAAGTCGAACGGTGTGCCCAGGGACTCCACTCGCCACAGGCCGGGCTCAACCGGTGCAAACTGCTGGGTGAGGACGCCGTCGGCGTTGACTTCGATCTCGACCCGATCCGCCGGTTCGCCGAGGGTGATCGAATCGACCACCTCTCCCGCCACCTCATCGAGCCACTCCGGCGCCGCCTCGTTGGCCACACCGAAGATCATCAGCGGATCGTAGGGGGCCAGGTCGACAACCCACGTCCGGTAGACCTCGGTGGTTCTGGTAATCAGGAACGGCACAACGGCCGATCCGGTGCTGGTCATCATGAAGCAGCGATCCTCCTCCGTCGGCCCGCAGCCCCCCGGCAGGCCTGCGGTCCCGTCCGGGTCCAGACGGAAGGTGGTGATGACGGCATCTCGACCAGCGACGGTGCCGACGGTCTCGTCGTCGATCAGGATCTCGTCGAGCCCTGCCGCCCACGCAGCCACATCTCCTGGATCGCCGCTGAAGACGTCACCGGCTTGTGGGTCCCCGTCGACCGCCTCGTCGCCTGCGGCCAGGCCGGTCGGTCGGAACAGCACCAGGCCCTCGGAGAACGGGGACAGCTTGTCCTCGTCGTCGAAGATGACCATTCCCGGGCCGATCTCCTGCAGTTCCCAGCCGTCGTCAACGGTGAACGACAGCGACGTGCCGAGCAGATCGGTGCTGTGCTCGCCCGCGTCGAGCGGTCCTCGTTCCAGTCCGCCGTTCGGATCGTCTGATTCGTCGGCGTCGCTTGAGTCGTCGTCGTTGGCTGCCCCCTCATTTTCGTTGTCAGTGTCGTTGTCGTTGTCAGTGTCGTTGTCGCTGTCATTGCCAGTGTCGTTGTCGCTGTCATTGCCAGTGTCGTCGGCGTCTCCGTCATCGGCCGGGGCCTCGGCTTCTGCGCCGGCCGGTTCGGCTTCGAGCGTGTCGTCATCATCACCGCAGGCCGCAGCCAGCAGCAGCAGGGTGACAAACAGTGCCATCAGGTGACGGCGGTGGTTCAGCAGGATTCGATGCATGATCGCCCCGCCCACTACCGGCCGGCCAGCGGGACGAGGTCCCCGACGCCGGTGACCGCGCTGTAGCCGCTCAACACGTCGAAGTGCCGGACGTCGAAGTTGTCGAACCCGTCGGTGGCCTGCAGGCCGGCGACAAGATCGGATTCCAGGTAGTCCACGGCGGCGGTCGCCGACTCGAACAGGTGAAATCCTCCCAGCGTGTTCTGATCCGCATCATGGATCCAAGCCTTGCTGAGCAGGCCGGGGATCGATCGAAGGGCGTGGGCATAGTCGGTGAACGGAGCTTCGAGATCGCCAACCGGGATCTCGGAGTCGAACGTGATGAGTACTGCGTGCATGGGTTCCCTCTCCAGATGGTCATGAGGATGTGGTTCCTCGTCGACCAAGCCTGAAGAGTCGGTCCGGCCCAATGCCAGGGGACAACCCGGCCCAATCCCGGGGACGGGGTGACCCAATCCAGTGACATCGCGGTGCCATCGGCGGTGACATCGTCCGCGTCAGTGATCGGTCAGTCCGGCATGTCCCACTGGTGGGGTCCGCACCGACGGCTTGGGGAACGGGCCGCCTGCGGACCGACCGTCCCGGGGACGGCCACGTACGAAGGAGCAAGATGTATGAGCGAGCAAGAGCCTGTATCAACTCCACCGATCGGGCGTCTAGCCAACATGCAGGATGACGAGCGGCCTGAGGCGGCCACGGGCGAGGGGCTCACGTTGCCGCGCCGCTGGCCCATCGTCGGGAGGCGTCGAGAGCTGTCGGCAATGGTTGAGGGCCTGTCGGACGACGGGGCCGGGGTCTACCTGACCGGTCCGGCGGGCGTCGGCAAGTCACGACTCGTGCAGGAGGCCGGTGCCGCCCGTCGATCGGCCGGGGTTGATGTGGTGGAGATCACCGGGGTCGACGCTGCCGCCGCCATCCCCCTGGCTCCCCTGCTCCGCCTCGTCGACTTCGACGCCGAAGGCGACGTGGCCCGGCTGGTACTGCGGGAACTCGCCCGTCGGGCCGAGCGGGGCCAGGTTCTGGTGATCGTCGACGACGCCCATCATCTCGATGCGGCTTCCGCCGCCGTGATCCACCAGGTCGCCCAGTCCGGGCTGGCCCGCCTGATCGTGGCCACACGGACCGGCGAGCCGACCGAAGGAGCGATCCAGTCACTGTGGAAGGATGGCCGGTTGACCCGGCTCGACGTGGCGCCGCTCGACCGGCCGCGGACCACGGCACTGGTTGAACAGGTACTCGGCCCGGTCTCATCAACGGTGATCGAGTGGTGCTGGGCCCATTCGCACGGCCATCCGCTGTACCTCCGGGAGTTGATCACCGGCGCCGCAGCCGATGGTGTACTGGTTCGATCGGGGGACGCAGCGGAGTATCGCGGGGAGGGGACTCTTCCCCGCGGGCTGCTCGACCTGGTCGATGCACACATCGACCGCATCGGCGATGGCGCGCTGGTGGCGCTGGCCGCAGTTTCGCTCGTTCAGCCGGCTCGTCGGTCGGTGGTGGAGGCAGCGGCGTCGGCGGATGCGCTGCATGCGCTGACCCAGCACCAGTTGGTGGTCATCAACGGCGGCCAGAACGGCACCGTCACCCTGAGTCACCCGCTCTACGGGGAGACGGCCAGGCGCCGGGTCGGCGCCCGCCAGCTCGACGAGCTCCGCCTCATCCTGGCCGATGCCTTGCATGCCGATGGTGCACCGGACGTCAACTCGGTCGCCCTTCTGCTGGACGCCGGCGCCAAACCGGACCTGCCGGCGCTGCAGGAAACCACGGCCCAGCTGCTGCGGCTCCGCCAGGGCCCTCTGGCGGAACGATTTGCCAGAGCCCTGACGGATCGCCAACCGGATGCGACCGCAGCCGCTCATCTGGCCGCATCGCTGGCCATCCAGCATCGCAACGACGAAGCCGACACGTTCTACCGTCAGGCCATCACCGAGGCCACCGATCCCGACGAACAGGCCGCGATCTGGCTGGGTTGGATCCGGTCGGTGTTCGAGTATCGGGCCGACCCCGGGGTGGCCATTCCGCTGGCCGACGAAGCTCGACACGCCTTGCACGGATCGGACCGGCAGTTGGCCACCTGTATCTGGTTGATGTCCCGGATGTTCGTCGAACCGCTCGAGCCGGTCCTGGATGCGCTGCTCCGTCTGGCCGACCATCCCGATGTCGACATTCGGGCCCGGCCGATCATCGCACTAAACGTCGCCACGTCGGCCTGGCACTGCGGGTACCCGGCGCTGACGGCCGAATGGACCCGCCGCGGCCTGCACAGCGGAGAGGCGCAAACGATCACCGAAGGCAGGATGCGGCAGGTCGAAGTTGCGGGTGCTGCCTGGGGGCAGAGCATCACCGAGGCCCGACAACGGACCGAGCGCTTCGCCGACTGGGTGGCGGTGAACCGGGACCTCGACGCCGAGATGCATCTGTTGGCGGCTCGGACGCTGGTGGCGGCCAGAGCCGGGACGGCGCAGGCCACGGTCGACGCCGTCGACCGGTTCATGGACCTCAGCCGGCGAGCGGCCGACCGGCGGGCCAACGGGTTGCTCTCCGGCGAGTGGGCCCTGGCCGCCAGTGCCCTGGCCGATCGGGACGCCGACACCGAACAGGCCCTGGCCGTACTCGCCGCCATGCCGGCCAGGGCCAGAATCAACGGCGAGGTACTGGAGGCGGTGGCCCGCAGCCGAATGGCCAACCGCCGCGGCTCGGCCGACGAGGCCAGGCGGCACCTGCACCACGCCCTTGACCGGGCTCGGTGGCGCAACAGCAGGGTCCACGAGGCCATCACGCTCCGAGAACTGCACGCCTGGTTCGGGCCCACCGAGGAAACCGTCAGCCGGATGGAAGAGCTGGCGGAGCGAGCAGGTCCCGGCCTGTTCAGGCTCCATGCCATCGAGGCCAGGGCCCACCTCGACGGTGACGGCACCGCCCTCGCCGCCCTCTCGGTCGAGGCCGAAACCTACGGAGCGATCGGTATGGCCTGGGAGTCTGCGGCCGCGGCCTACAACGCCCATCGGGAAACCGGCGACCTGGCAGGAGCGCTCGCCGCCGAGATCCGTGTCGAGATGCTGGGTCGGGAGCTGCCGGGCCAGCTCTCACCGCTGGTGGCGGCGATCGAACCGGTGCTGAGTATGCGGGAGCGGGAGGTGGCCAGCGCTGTGGCCGCCGGCGCAACAAACGCCCAGGCGGCCGAGCAGCTCTTCCTGTCACCCCGAACCGTGCAGCGTCACCTGGAGCGGATCTTCCAACGGCTCGACGTCGGAAATCGGGGAGCGCTGGCCGAGCTGATCACGGTCGAGCATCGACCGAGCTGAGAAGGCCGCGAAGGCTTCGCCGACTCAAGCCTCCAGCATGCGGCGCAGCCGGTCCCGCAACGTGTCGACAGGCTCAATGAGCACGTCACAGATCCAGACGCCGAGGTACTCACCCGCCATCGGTGCGAGGACCTCGATCACCTCGGCGGCAAGGCTGGTGTCCCGCTGTGCCATGGCGACCTCCGCGGCGGCTGCGGTGAGCAGGTCCGAATGGCCTTCACGGGGTACCGACAGCAGCCGACCCCGGTAGGGCTCGAGAAGATCGGCGGCCACGGTTTCCTCTCCCAGCGCAAGGCGATACATGATCTCAATTGCGGCGGCGCCGGCGAACGATATCTGGGAGCAAAGTTGCTGGACTCCTCGGGCAGTGGCCGGTGTGACCCGTCGTTCCGTCAGCTGACCCCAGACGCGTGACAGCGTCACCACCGACCGCTCAACACTGTTGGCAAAGAACCGCGTACTCGGCGCCACCTCGCCCACCAGGTGTCTGGTTGGGGCGTGATCGTAGAGCACGCTCCGCACCGTGTCGCTGAACCAGGGACGTTCGTGCGGGTAGAGCGTCGCCCAGTGCCGGTCGACGTCGGCCAGCAGGTCCGGTACGGCTTCGAAATCTCCGCGCCGGAGCGCCGCACAGAGCCGGAACCGGGCAGCTTCGACGGCCGCCTCGGGCGCATCGAACTCGGCAAGCTTGTTCGTCTCCTCCTCGAAGCGCTCGGACAACGGGAAAACGAGAAGGAGGAAAACCAGAACCCGCTGTGATCGGAGTCGGTCGGCCTCGTCTCCGGCCTGGGCACATTCCGCCCTCGCCACGGTCAAGCCCCCAGGCATCCGTATCAAGGCGCCCGCATCGATTGAAACGATGAGGCGCTCGACGTCACCACCCTCCAGCACCCCCTGTGCCACGAGATCCTCAAGCAGCAGATTGGGAAGGCCCTCGGCGGGGTCCAGGACCGAGAACCACCGCTCGGCGCGGTGGGTTAAATCAGGCCCAAGGCGGTCGGCGTGCATCTGCACAAGTTCCTGGGCGCCGAACGCGTCGCCGGACAGAAACGCTTCGGCGGCGAGATGCAGTGCAGGCAGCGCACCGCTTTCAGCTGAACGCACGCGATGACGCCCGGCGACGTGCGCCTCCTCGGTGGCCCCGATTGCCCGGGCCGGCCTGCTGCGGGTCATGGCGGCGGCGATGAGCTGGTCCTCGGGGTGACGGGCCGCAAGGCCATCAAAGAGGTCGAGCACGACCTGCGGGTCTGCGGCGTCACCGTACGAATCGAGCCAGTGGTGGCCAACGTTGAGGGCGGCCATGTCGAGGCGGGCACGATGCCCGGCGAACAACTCCCACGGCAGGCCGGCCAGGGGTTCAAGCCACCACCGGGGTGCGTCGGCACGCTGGGCCTCGCCGGGGCCCGATGGTGTCCACTCCGGATCCTCAAGGAGATCGATGTCAGTGGCAACAAACTCCGAATCAAGTTGATAGCACCCGTTGCGATAGACGATGAACCGTCCGGCCAGGTCGTCCAGACCGGCGGTGCGGAGCATTCGACGCAGCGTCGATATGTGACGCTGCAGGGCGTTGAGCCCGGAGTTGGGAGCCTCCGGCCAGAGCTGATCGAGCAGGTCCGTGGCGGAGACCGGAGCCCGCATTCGGATGGCCAGCAAGGCAAGCACCTGGGAGGGCCGACCGACCGGCGTGACCCGTTGACCGTCGGCCACCAGTGTCGGCGGCCCGTACAGCTCGATGTGGGCGCGTCCTGCCTCACCCGCCGCCGTCACGGTATCGGCGGCATCGATCCGGTACGCCCTGTGCGGATGGGCGCCACCCCTCCCGGTGCAGCCGTCGAGGGCAGTCCGCGTTCCACTCGCCTCATCTTCGCGCAATCGGCCCAGCCGAGGCGAGCGATCCGTCGGCCTCACCACCGGTGATGATCGGGCCGAACCTGCAGCGACAGCGGCCGCACGCGTGATCGGACCGGCCTCGGTCGCCGCAGTCTCGCCGCCGTCGAAGACAACCACGAGGTCCCGTCGGTGACAGAGCACGTGCGCGGCGTGCCTCTGCCGGGCCGCGTCGACCGCTTCGAACGACGCTCGATGATGAGACAGGGTGCAGACCTCGCTGCCGACGTGGTAGTCAGGGGCCGTGAAAAACCCCGGTCGTCCGCTGGCCCGCAATCGCATCACCGGCCGTTTGTTTACCGCTCCGACTCGACACCCCGCAGCAAGGAAGGACCCCGCCCCGTGCTGAACCGTCTCGACGACTATCCGATCCATCAGACACCGGAACCGATCGCCCATCCGGCCTCGTCGGACCCCAACGTCTACGACCGCACGTGGTTCAACGCCTACAACGACGACGGCACCCGCTACTTCGGGTTCGGCACGGCCGTGTACCCCCATCGCCAGATCCTCGACGCCCACTTCAGCTGTATCGAGGCCGGCGGCCGCCAGCACTGCGTCTATGCGTCGCGACGTGCGCCGCAGGAACGCACCGACCAGTCGGTCGGGCCGATCCGCCTGGAGATCATCGAGCCGCTCCGACGGGCTCGCATCATCATCGATGACAACAAGACCGGCATCGCCGCCGATCTCACGTTCTCCGCTCGGACCTCGGCGATTCAGGAGGCTCGTCAGATCCTGTGGAACCGGCAGCGCAGGACGATGGACGCCACCCGGTTCGCCCAGTTCGGACGATGGAGCGGCACGATCTCCCATCCCGACGGTGAGTTCACCGTCGACGAGGAGACATGGCGTGGCACCAAGGATCGCTCGTGGGGCGTTCGTCGGGTCGGCGAGCGTGTGCCGACCGGTGCGCCCCAACCGTTCGGCTCGTTCTTTTTCCTCTGGGCCCCGCTCCACTGGGACGACCACGTGACCCACGCCGTCTTCTTCGACGGCAAGGATGGCGAGGCGATCGTCCGGGAAGGGCTGACCTCCCCCATCGTCGCGTGGGAGGACGACATCCCCGAGGAGCTCGACGCCGTGGCCACCCACATGGCCACTGCGATTCACCGGGTGGACTACCACCCGGGCACCCGGTGGGCGAAGCGGGCCGAAATCGACCTCATCGACGTCCATGGCGGTGTCCGGACGATCACGCTCAAGCCGCAGCTTCGCTTCCAGTTCAAGGGACTCGGCTATGGGCATCCCACCTGGGGCCAGGGGACGTGGCACGGCGAACTCGAGGTGGCGGGCGAAAGCTTCGACCCCCTCGAGCTCGATCCCCTCGCCCCGGAGAACGTCCACGTCCAACAGGTGGTTACGGCCACCGACGATTCCGGTCGAACCGGGATCGGAGCCCTCGAGCAGATCGTGATCGGCCCCTACTCGCCCGCCGGCTTTGTCGACCTCCTCGACGGTGCGGGTTGAGCGCAGAGTGGATCACGACCAGCCCGAGGGTACGCGCGCTACGGACGGCTCCGGTGTCCTCATCCCAGGAGCCCCTGGTCGTTGCATTGCCGGATGGCCGACTCCAGAGAGTTACTCTCGACCGACGATGTCGACGGCGATGACGTACGCATCCTCGGGGTCGAAGCCGATGGGAAGGTCAGGCAGATCGGGGGCGTAGACGACCTGCACCCGTGAGCCGACGGGCTGCTGGAAGATCGCATTCTCGAGAATGCGGGGGACCTCCCGCCTGCCGAGAACGATGGACTCGGTACCCGCAGGCTGATCGGACGTCGACCAGACGATCTCCCCGCTTGTCCAGGAGACCTTCACGTAGTCCAGCTGAACGGTGTCACCTTCGAGGACCGGATCCCCGGATCCGAGGCTCACCACCTGATGACTGTTCCGAGCGGGAAGCGGAGCGTCCACCGGGAGATCCACCGCCAGCGCACCATCCGGTCGAACAAAGGCAGCCACCTCGCCAGGAGGACTGGTGGTTGTCGGCCGAGCATCGACGGCCGTTGTTGTCGGTGCCGCGGCCAGGTCGGGATCAAACAGCTCCACGAGGTCAACCGCCAAGATGTACGCCTGACCGGCGTCGAGGTACTCCGGGAGATCGGGCATCCCCGCCGGGAACCGGACCTGCAACTGCGAGCCGACCGGCTGACCGATCACCGCCTCGTCAAGCGCAGCCGGGACAGCTCCGCTGCCCAACTCGATCGGAACCGGGCCACCGAAGTCCGCCGTCGACTCAACGGTTTCGCCGGTATCGAATGCGACCATCTCCCACGCCATTAGCACAACGTCACCGGATGCCAATACCACGCCCGATCCCGGTTCGATGACGATGAAACCAGCGGCCTCCGGCTCCCTCTCCGGCAAGTCGACCGCGAGCCTGCTGGTTGTTGGCGGCTGCGAGTCCGGGATGTCCGTGGATGTGGTCTCGGACGACGGCAGCTCAGGATCAAGCCGTTCCGCGCTGATCTGTGGGCGGTCATCATCGCCCCCGGAGACCTCGCCGGCATCCGCCGAGCACCCGACAAGCATGCCGAGCCCGAACGCAACACAGACGACAGTTTTACGCCGCCTGCCAGCGGGTCCTGGTCTCATCGCCCCAGTATGGCGACGGCGATTTCGCGCAGCACCGAGGCACATTCCTCAGTAAGAATCTCCAAGGCACCCCGAACTACGGAACCCGTGCCTCGCCAAACCAACGCTCGGCGAGAGTTGAGCTACTGGTCGCGGGCCGCCGGAAACGTCAGTCCCCATCGATGGGTTGACGACCCGGGAGCGAGCGGTGCTCGGCCTCATCACCGAGGGCGTACCCAACGCATCGGTGGCCGAAGCGTTGACGCTAAGCCAAAAAGCAGTGGCCAAACACATCAACTCGATCTTCTCGAAATTGGCGCTCGGCGACGAACCCGACTCCCACTCGAGGGTCAAAGCGGTCCTTATGTGGCTCGCCTCCAACAGCTAGCTCATCGACCAGCGCCCGACCGGTACCGGCCTGGTCCGCGCTGGAACTCGGTCAGCCAATCCGCGACGACTGCACCGCTGGGCGAGTTAGGTGGGTCAAGAGTTCACGGGCCTTGCTCGGGCTCCGTGGGATGGTCGATTGTGTGGTGAATGTCGATGCGGTAGCTGAGCGCGATGGCGAGGGCGACGATCGCGGCCAGACCAAGCCATGTGCTTGTGTAACCGGCGGTGCCGACGACGATTCCCGCCACGACTGGTGATGAGGCTCTGGTGATGGTGGTGATCAGTTGGACTTCGCCGTTCCTTGTGGCGAAGTCCGCAGTGCCGAACAGCTCGGCGAGGAGGATCGGGCGGAGGACGGTCAGGGTACCGGCCGTGGCCCCGAACATGGTGACCATGGCCAGTGATGCCGCGGTTGAGGTCCAGACCAGGGGGAGGGCGAGGAACAGGGCTTGGACGCCGAGGCTGATACGGAGCATGGTGGTGGAGCTGAGGCGGGTGCCGGCGGCGATGATGGCGCGACCGGCGACCTTGCCGATACCTGCGGCGCCGGCGATGGAAGCGGCGAGCGCCGGGCCGTGGCCGCTGTCGATGAGGAACGCAACGATGTGGACGGTGAAGGCGGTGGACACGCCGGAGGTAAGGGTCAAGACCGCGGCCACCCACCAGAACGCGGCCGGCCGCCGAGAGGCTTTGCGGCTGACGCCCGTTGCGTCGGTCGCGGCCGGCGCCGGTTTGGGTTCCGGCGCCGGCTCCGGGTCGCTGGCCCGGTCGCGGTCGTGAGGGAGTGACCAGTTGAGCGGGATGATGGTCAGGGCGAAGCCGATGGTGAGGATGAGAAGGCCGGTGCGCCAGGTGCCTTGGTCGGAGAGGATCTGGGCGACGGGTGAGAAGACGGTGGAGGCGAGTCCGCCGGCGAGCGTGATCGTGACGATTGCTCGTCTGCTGTCCGTGGGGTGGTGGCGGACGACAGTGGCGAAGGCGGGGGCGTAGAGCGTGGCGGCATGGGCGATGCCGATGATGACAAAGGCCAGGTAGAAAACGGCCAGGTGTTCGGCGGCGGCCCAGAGCGAAAGACCTGCGGCGCCGGTGACGGCCCCAAGGGTCATGACCGTTCTGGCCCCGTTGCGGTCGATGATGCGGCCGACGATGGGAGCGGCAAGGCCGGAGACGATGGTGGCGATGGCGAACCCTGCGGAGATGGCGGGGATGGACCAGCCGAGGTCGTCGTGCATCTGGGGGAGGTAGACGGCAAAGGAGTAGTAGAGGATGCCCCAGGTGACGAGCTGGCCGAAGGACAGCACGGTCGTGGTGCGACGCCAGGTCCCCTGGCGGTGGGGATCGGCGGTGTGATCGAGCGCTGCTGTCTTTGTCATCTCCCTTTTGGACGATGCTGTTGGTCGATGGACGCACGATTCGTCGAGTCCAGGTCGAATCGAGGATGCGGTTGCCGTCGTTACAATCGTGTGGGTGACGTCGAACGGACCGGTCGATCAGCCGACCACAGCGGAGGAGCTGTGGCGGGAGTTCGGGTCGTCGCTGCGCCAGTTCGTGGCCCGGCGGGTCAACAATCCCGCCGACGTCGATGAGATCGTGCAGGACATCTTTCTCCGGTTGCACACCAAGATCGACGAGATCGATGAGCCGACGGGTTGGATCTACCGGGTGGCCCGCAACTCGATCATCGACCACTACCGCTCCGCCACGCGTCGCCGTGAAGTTCCCTCGGACATCACGTCGGCGGTTGAGCTGCTGCCTCCGCTGCCTGATGTGGCGGCCGACGACAGCGATGTCTGGCAGGAGTTCCTTGGCTGTGTCGAACCGTTGCTCAGCGGGTTGAACGACACCGATCGCCAGGCGGTCGCGCTGGTCGACATGCAGGGTCGGACCCAGGCGGGTGTGGCGGCCGAGTTGGGGTTGAGCGTGTCGGGGATGAAGTCCCGGGTCCAGCGGGCCCGCCAGAAGATGCTGGGGGCGCTGGAGGAGTGCTGCGAGATCGAGCTTGACGTCGGCGGCCGTCCAATGGGTATGACTCGCCGCGACACCGGGGCCTCGCTGTGCTCGCCCTGTTCGACCGACGCTCGGACACAGGCCGAACCGGACAGCTGAGTACGAACCGTCGGTCTTCCGGCCGATGCCGCGGCCGCGGTCGAACGAGTCGTGACCGACAGCCGATCCGGTCGGATCGGCGCCGTCGTCTGACGGAACCCGCACCACGGGGCCGAGAACTTCGGGCCGCCGGGGTGGCCTCGCTCGACGTGGTGTCACCCGTGCCGGTCGGGACCTGCCCGTCGCGCAGCCCGTCGAGCGCCGAGTCATCCACCGGGTAGTACATGAGCTTGCTCCGACGCTCCTTCTCTAGCAACCCGGAGCCGAACGACGCTGCAACCGATCGGGAAGTCGCCGACAAGCCCGGTCTTGAAGAAATCCGGTCAGAAGCTGCGTCCATTTTGAGCGAGCCACGTCTGAAAGAGCAAGACACCAATCACAGCAAGTGGAAACCAAGGAACCGAGTCATGGAACAGCAGAACGATCTTCCCGTAGTCGTCGTCGGGGCCGGCCCAATCGGCCTCTCCGCCGCCGCCAACCTCCTGGATCGAGGCCTGAAGCCCGTCGTCCTCGAGGCCGGTGACGCCATCGCCTCCAACGTCCGGGACTGGGCGCACGTCCACCTTTTCTCCCCGTGGCAGTACCTGGTCGATCCTGTGTCCGAGCGAATGCTCGACGCCGCCGGCTGGCAGCGGCCACCCGATTCGGGCCACCCGAACGGGGGCCAGCTCATCGACCAGTTCCTCCAGCCCCTGGCCGACCTGCCACAGATGGCCGGGATCATCCGGCTCAACCACCGGGTCAAACACATCACCCGCCACGGGGTGGACAAGGTCAAGTCCGATGGACGGGACACCCGCCCGTTCATCGTCGTGGCCGACGCTGCCGATAGCGAGGTCCGGATCATGGCTCGTGCGGTGATCGACGCCACCGGCACCTGGAACCAGCCAAACCCGATCGGCGCCGGCGGTGTCCCCGCCATCGGCGAAGAGCAGGCTGCAGCAGATGGGATCATCCGTTACGGGATTCCCGATCTGCTGGGTGCCGAGAAGGCCATGTATACAAACAAGCGGGTGGCCGTCATAGGGTCCGGGCACTCCGCCCAAAACGTCATCCGAGACCTCGCCGCTCTGACCGCCGAGGCGTCCGAGACCGCAACCACCTGGCTCATCCGCCGGGACGAGGCAGGCCAAATGTTCGGCGGTGGCGGTGACGACCAGCTGGCAGCCCGAGGTGAGCTCGGCGCCGACGCCAAGCGCCTGGCCACCGGCGGCGCCATCGACTTCATCACCGGATTCCGCCTCGAGCAGGTCCTCGACAATGGCGGCGAGGTCTACCTGGTCTCCACGGACGGGGTCAAGGCCGGCCCGTTCGACCTCGTGGTGGCCAACACCGGCGCCCGGCCCGACCTCGACATGGTCCGCGAGCTCCGGCTCGACATCGACCCGGGAATCGAGTCCACCACGACAATGGCTCCGCTGATCGATCCCAATATCCACTCCTGTGGCAGTGTCCGACCCCACGGCGTCGACGAGCTCTCCCACCACGACCCCGGGTACTACGCAATCGGCATGAAGTCCTACGGCCGAGCCCCGACGTTCCTGCTCATGACCGGCTATGAGCAGGCCCGGTCGGTGGTGGCCGAGATAGCCGGTGACCACGAAGCGGCCCGCCGCATCGAACTCATCCTCCCCGAGACCGGGGTCTGCTCAAGCAACCTCGGCGAGTCCGAGCCCAAGTCCGGCTGCTGCGGTCCAACGGTTGCCGACGCGGACGTGACCGACGTCGATGCCGCCGCGCTCGGAGGTTGTGGCACCGAGACAACCGACGGCTGCGGCACGCCCGCCGAGGCGAACTCCCGGCCGACCGAGGACACCAGCGGTTGTTGTGGGCCCTCCCCGGCGGCGGTCGAGGAGACCAGCGGCGGTTGTTGCGGGTAACCACAAACCAGCCGGCTCGCGACGAGGCGAGCCTCGATTGTCCTTTGGGCCCGGTGACCCTCCACCGGGCCCAAACGCCGCGTTCGGGCCGCCCGGCTCCTGCCGCGGACCGTTCGGAGCCGGCGACACCGGCCTGCGGTTCAGTCGGCGAGGCGAGCGATGGTCTCGCCCTTGGACACCTGAAGGTCTACCGCATGAGCGTCCGGCTGGAGTGCGTCCCGGAGGGCTCGATCGTGGGTTGCAACCCAAACCTGGCCGTGTTGAGCGGCCTCAACGATGAGGGGTGCAAGCGCCTGGACCGCGTCCGGGTGAAGGCTGGTCTCGGGTTCGTTGAGTACAAGAAGTTCAGGAGGCCGGGTCGTGAGTAACGCCATGGCCAGGCACAGAAATCGAAGCTGGCCATCAGACAACTCTGAGGCGTTCAGCGGCCTTTTGAGGCCGGGCGCTTGCAACATGACCGCGAAGTCGCCTTTCGCCGGGGTGTCAACGATCACTCGGCAGCCGGGGAAGGCTCGGGCGACCGCGTCATGAAGCGGTCCCCCATCGCCTCGTTCTTCCAGCGTGGCGATCGCTGCCGCCAGGTCATCACCTGTCGCAGAGAGGACGCTGGTGCGTACCCCGGGTTGCGGCCGGCGCAGCGCAGCTCGTGGGCTGGTGTCGAAGTGGTGATAGAACCTCCAGCCTCGTAGACGCTGTCCCAGATCGGTCAGTTCGGGATACTTCGCTGGATCGCCGATCTGAGACAGCACCGACTCGCCGGTGTCGAGAAACTTGACGAGTTCCTGCTCGCCGTCGCTTGTCGTCAACGTGGCCGCAGACACTCCGCGGTCGATCAGGCGGGTGCTCGATCGCTTGGTCGCCCCGAAGTGCAGCGACTCCTCCTTGATCTCCGGATCGAGCACGAACCGAGTCGAAGCAGCCTGTTTCGGCGTGAGACCAGCGACGAGTTCGAAGGAAAGGTCATCGAGTGACACCGCAAGCCGCATTCGCACCGGCCCTTTGTTGCGATCGCCGGCCCAGAGCGCCGAGGGCATACCGCCCTGGTCGAGCAACGCTCGTTTGAAACGGCCGTCAGCAGCGGCCTGGATCAGGTCAAGCGCCTGGTACAGATTCGACTTCCCCGAGCCGTTGGCACCCGTGATGACCGTCAGCTGTCCCAGCTCGATGAGCACACTCCGCAGCGAGCGATAGTTCTCGACGAAGAGCCGCTGCAACATCCCAGCATCCGATCCAATCCACGGTCAGCCACCCGCCACCGGCACGATAGACCCTTCCGGCGACCGTTGGTAACGAGTCACAGACGCCGGAGCGGTGTGAGTCCCATCGAGAAATCCTCTTACCGTCGGCTCGATGTCCTTCGAGGGATCACCGTCACGCGACCACGTGGACAACGGAGAACCGAGCGTCGAGCACGAGGACTTCCGCACGGTGACCGGGGGCGAGCGACGGTGTGCTCTGTTCGGCAATCGCCAGCGCGGGGGTTGTCGTCAGGGCGGCGACGGCCTGGTCGACGGGAACGCCGCACTCCTTCACCGCCACCTGCAGCGCTCGGTCCGGGGTGAGGGTTGAGCCGGCGAGCGTCGTGGTGCCCGCGACAACAGCTCGATCGTCGGTCACCTCGACGTCCACGGTGCCGAGCCGATACCGCCCGGCCGGCGCCCCGGCGGCGGCCATGGCGTCCGTCACGAGCGCAACTCTGCCAGGGGCTGCCCGAAAGAGCAGCGCGACCGACGCCGGGTGGACGTGCAGGCCGTCCGCAATCACCTCGATCGTCACGTGCTCAGTGGCGAATGCGGCACCGAGCACGCCGGGAGCTCGACCCGTGATGGGGGCCATCGCATTGAATGCGTGCGTGACCAGCGTTGCGCCCCGCTCGAAGGCCAGCCGGGCCGTCGCATAGTCGCAGTCCG
>JBCCGJ010000076.1:0-19155 GCA_039029335.1 Actinomycetota bacterium
ATCGCCAACCTCCTGGTGGTTGTCGGCAACTCGTACGCCGCCGCGCTTCCGGCCCGGTTTCTCACCGGGGTCTTCCTGGCGGCCGTGTATCCGCCGTCGCTGAAAGCGATGTCCAGCTGGTACCGAACCGGGCGGGGATTCGCCCTCGGGGTGATGATCGGTGCGCTGACCCTCGGCTCGGCGCTGCCCCACCTGATCAACGCGCTCGGCGGTCTGGACTGGACCATCACCCTGACCGCGGCGTCAGTCCTGACCATCCTCGGCGGGTTGATCGCCGAGTTCGTCGCCGACGACGGCCCGCACGTGACCCGGGCCTCCGTGTTCGATCCGACCCAGCTGCGGGCCATCGCCCGGAACCCCCGGTTCGCCCTTGCCAGTGCCGGCTACTTCGGGCACATGTGGGAGCTGTATGCGATGTGGGCGTGGATCGCCGCGTTCTACGGTGACGTGTTCACCGACCGGGTGACCGATCAGGACAACGCAGCCCGGTTGGCCAGCCTGGCCGCGTTCGCCGTCATCGGCATCGGGGCAATCGGTTCGGCGTACGCCGGTGTCCTCAGCGACCGTACGTCCCGGGTCGACGCGGCAGCCATAGCCCTCCGGTGGTCCGCTGCACTCTGCATGGTGGTCGGCTTCCTGGTGGACGCCCCGCTGCCGATCGTGGTCGGTGCAGGTCTGGTCTGGGGCTTCTGGGTTGTGGCCGACAGCGCCCAGTTCTCCACAATCGTCACCGAGGTGACCGACCCTGACTACATCGGTACCGCATTGACGGTGCAGCTTGCCGCCGGGTTCACCCTGACCGTCTTCACCATCTTCCTGGTGCCGATCGTCCGGGACGCCACGAGCTGGGGGTGGGCGTTTGTCCTGTTGGCCCCCGGGCCGGCGCTCGGCGGCTGGGCCATGCGGAAGCTGCGGTCGCTCCCGGCGATCGAGCCGGAACCGGAACGGGAACAGGCCGCGATGTTCAGCCCGTTCTTCTGAGCGCCCTGCGGATCGGTGACGGGGCTGTCGACGGTCTGGCCGATCGTCGGCCGGGACTCGTCAGGCGGATCTCGGCTCGGCCCGCACCGTGACCGAAAGGCCGGAGTCGTTCCGGATGTCGATCAGGTCGCTGGAGATCCGGGGCGGAATCAGGTTGATCACCTGATTGCTGTCATCCATCGTCTCGAACTCGAGGGTCAGCTCACCGTCGTCCCCGTGCTCGGCGACGATCAGCTTGGCCGCGCCGGGAGCCCGGGACGCCAACGCCAGCATCTCCTGGGCGACCCGGACAACGATCAACCGACGAGACGGGGAGTCGATGACCCCGGCGCTCCAGTCGACGGTGATCATGGCGCCGACGTCCTCCCGTAGGGCGGAGGCCTCGATCTCCACTGCGGTGCGAACCGGGTCCTCGGTCGACTCGAACGGGCTGGGGTCATCGACCGGATTGATGGCCACGCTGTTGCGCCATGCCCGTTCGCTCCTGGCGATCTCCAGGTCCCACAGCATCTCGGCGTTGCTGTCTTCGGTTGAAAGCTCCCCGACGACCACGCCGGGGCGCGACGCCAACGTCACGATCCGCTCCTCAGCCACCGTGAGCCGCTGCTGCAGCTCATCCCTGGCAGCACTCAGCGTGTCAATCTGCATGGCCTGGGCGTCGGCCAGTTCGGTCCGTTTCCGCAGCGACTCGTTGGCCTCGGTCAGTGAGTCCGCGGTGTTGGAGAGCAACTGGGCGTTCTCGTCGAGCTGGGAGGCGAGGTAGTCCCGCTCCGTCGTGGTCTCGGCGACATCGGTCTCCAGCCCGGTGATGGTCTCCTTGGCCGACGCGAGGTCGGTCTCGGTCACCTCCAGCCGACGGCTGGTGTCGGCCAGCGACTCACCAACGCCGGCGGCTTTTCGCTCCGCCAATATCCACAGGACGGCCAGACCGACAGCAACAACAAGAACGATGATGAACGGCACCAGCATGTCGGAACCTTACCCAACCGCTCCGCCCCGCGGTTGGCAAAGATCTTTTGTCGAGGTTTTTGACCGACCGATCGATCCGCCCGATCGCCGATGCGACCAGGACCTGCGCCGTCGGCCAACCGATGCGCACGGCGCGGTGCCAATCGGGGAAACCCGCTTGCCAAGCGGCTTTCCCGGTCGGCGCATCGCGGACCGGGACACCGATCCCGGTGGTTCGACAGCCGGTTCGGCGGCTGGGGACCACGGGGAATCGCTTGTTCGGAAAGCGCAGGCAAAGCGGCGGCAAAGCAGCCACTCATCGGGCTGAACCAAGGTCCCGGTCATGTCCGCCAGATACTCGTGGTTCCGGGCCAGGGCCCTGTCCACCGCCCTCGGCATCGCCGTGTTCCTCGGTGCGGCGTGTGGGCCGGTGGCCCTCTACCTGGCAGTGACGGACGACGAACGATCCGCCGTCCCCCAGATCCAACTCCCCGATCACCGGGCCGGCGTTGCCGGTGAGTTCGCATCGCTGTTCGTCGCCGCCTTCCTTCGGGGCGACGACCTGACGTTCTTCAACCCGGCGCTCCGGGCGAACGAGTCCGGCCTCCTCGTCGAACGGGTGGCCGCGGTACGTACCACGGAGCGTGGCGAAGGGTTGTTCGACGTGATCGTTGCCGCAGACGCCGTCGAGTTCGTCGCCGGGTCCGAGGAGCAGTTCAGACCGATCGGTCTGCTGTTCTACGCGGTCGGGGTGAACGTGGACCGAAACGGGAATCTGGGGGTCCTTGGCCTGCCGTCCACGGTGGCCCAGCCCGACCCGGCGGAGGGGTACCCGATGGCCATCACCGACCTTCGGTTGCCGACCTCGCCGGAGGTGGCGGGGCTGGCCCAGACCCTGGACGGCTTCTTCGCCGCCTACCTCACCGGCGCCGCCGACGTCGCCCTCTTCAGCGCACCGAACGCCGGGATCGACGCCGTCCGCCCCGCCCCGTTCGGCCAGGCCAAGATCTTCGAGCTCGGCTGGGGACCGGTGCCGGGCATAGACGAGCCGACCCTGCGATTGGCCCGGGTGGTGGTGGACGCAGTGTCGACGTCCGGCCAGCAGCGCCTGGAGTACTCGATCGTGATGGCCGAACGGGACGGCCGCTGGGAGGTCTCCCAGCTGCTGAACGCTCCGGTCGTCCTGAAGCAGGAGACCTGATGAGAAACGGATCGAACAAAGGAGAAACAGCATGATTGGACTGATCGCACTGACCGATGCGGTTGTCTACGAGGCAGGCCGCCTGACCGGCCTGGCGGTGATCGTCCTCGGGCTGATCATCGCCTGGAAGGTGGTACGGGAGTACCTCTTCAGCGGGTTCAAGGCGGTGCTGGCGGCGATGATCGTCGGCGGTATCGCGCTGTGGGGTGTGGTGTCCGGACCGGACTTCTTCCGGGACCAGGCAACCAAGGAGGCCGACGCAATCGTCAACCAGTCGAACAGCAACGTGCCCGTGATCACCGTCGCCGAGGACTGACGGCCGAACCGTCGCCGACCTGACCGACCGGGCGGACCACGCCGACCTGACCGACCGACCCTGACCACGTGAACGCCTGAGCGGCGGCAACCGACCCGCCAAGCCGACCGCGCCCGATACCACCTCTCGCCGCCGCACCGCACTCACCACCACACCACACCGCACCGACCGCCACCGACTTCGAGGAACACCGATGGACCACCGCCAGGACGCCATCTCCATCCCCTGTCACAACTTCTCCGACATCCGTCGCCGGCCGCTTGTCATCGGCAAGCTCGATCAGGTCCAGCTGCCGTTTGTGGTGACGATGCCCCAGCTGGCGGTCGGGCTGTTGACCTTCGGGTTGCTGTTCCTGACCAGACCGGTGTGGGGGACGGTGATGAGCGACCGGCTGCACATCGTGATGTTTGTTGCGGTCCCGGTCCTTGTCGCCCAGCAGATCTCCCGAACCACCGTGGAGGGACGGCCGCTGTCCAAAGCGGCGATGGGCCTGTTCCGGCTCTGGACCGCTCCCCACCACGGAACGATCAACGGACGAAAGCTCCGACCGGTGGAACCGACCTCCGTGGTCCTCCACCCCCTCGTGCAGGAACGCCGCCCCCGGGACCGAAAGGTCCGCCGCCGAACCGGCTCCCGGGGGCGAGCTGGCCACGACGACCCCGGCCCGGTAGGCCGAGCAGCCGAGAGAATCGACCGATGAACCTGTTGCCGGTTGAGATGTTCGACCACATCGTGATAACCGCGGTCGGCAAACCATGGGCCGTGTTCGCCATCCGGCAGCCGAACGGCATGGCCTCCTACCGATTCCACTCCGACGCCGCGATGGTCAACTACGCGGCACAGATCATGGGTTGGGTGAAGGGCCTGCCGCTCGAGGCCCGACTGCTGTCCGTCGCCGTACCCATCGACCCCGCCGAGCTCACCGATGCCGTCGCCGCCGCACCGCAGCTGATCGCCGAGCAGGCGGACGAACGACCGGACGAGCGATACCTGGCGTTGGAGGCCCAGGCCATCGACGCAGGCGACCGACTCATCGACCGTCCCGCTCATCGCCGGAGCCACTTCCTGGCGGTGACCCTCGACGACGCGGACACCATCCGCTCCTCGGCGGCGGAGATGCTCTCCCAGGTCTCGCAGATGACCGGCAGGCGTCGGGCACCGTCGTCGCTGGCCAGGCGGCGGGAGTTGCTGGCTGCGGCGGAGTTGACGGCGGCAGGCCTGGGTGATCTGGTACAACCGGCCACCCAGGATCAGGTCCGATGGTTGATGCAGCGAGCCGTCACCCGTGGCCTGCGCGACCAGCCGCCAACGCCGGCATCCGCTCGCACCGGCGGCGGCCGCGGCGTAGGCTCAGCCGGCAGTCGGCGCGCGACGCGGCGAGGCGGACCGACCGACAACGGACCGACCAGCTACCCGACCAGGCCGCTGCTTGACGCAACCCTCATCGAGGGTGGCGAGCGGCGCCGCGGTGGACTGCCCCGCCATCGGCAGATGCTGCGGGTCCAATCGGCCGACGGTGAGTCGTTCCAGACCACCCTGGTGCTCGCATCGATGCCGCCGGAGTGGAGCTTCCCGGAGAGCGGCTACTGGCTTGCTGCGGCGGACGAGTTTGACTTCCCGGTCGACGTGACGGTCCGCATCTACTCACCACCGCAGCACGAGACAAAGAAGCAGTTCCGCAGACGGCACAAGGAGCTGGCGAGCCAGCCGGAGCAGTACTCGGGGATGAACACCGGCGTGCCGGATGCGGTGTTCGACCTGATCGACCGATCGAACGACGCCCAGTCGAAGCTGGAGGGTTCCCGGCTCAACCGGATCCACCGGACCCTGACCTGCTTCACCGTTGCCGCCGATTCGCCCGAGGAGTTGCAGCGCCGGGTGGCAACCGTCCGGGCCGAACTGGCGGCCAGCGGCTATGAGCTCCACGCTCCGACTGGCGACCAGCACGACCTGTTCCTCCTCGGTCTACCCGGCACCGCGATCAGACCGGGCGGCGTTGTTGCGGACTACGACCTGGACCTCACCGCCGAGGCGATCGCATCCGGGCTGCCCGGATTCACCCCGGGCCTCGGCGACACCTGCGGCGCCTACCTGGGACACCGCCTGGACGTGGGGCCGGCCATGCCGGTCCTGCTGTCCCCGTCGGTCACCACCAGTGCATCGACCATGGGGTTCGGGGCGAGCGGCGGCGGCAAGTCGTTCACCGCAAAGACCATCGCGTTGGCCGAGCTGACCGGTGGCGCCCAGGTGGTGGCCATCGACCGGACGAACCGCGGCGAGTACGTGCAATTCGCCGAGGGTCTGCCCGGCTTCCTCAGCAGCGAAGTCGTGGACCTGTCCGGCGAGACCAGCATCTCGCTGTGTCCCATGTCCACCTTCCCCGGCACCGATCGGGTTGAGATCACCTCCAGCTTCCTGTGTCTCCTGGCCGGGGTCGGTGCTCGAACGATGGAGAGCGCCAGGATCGCCCAGGCCGTCGAGTACGTCGACCAGCACCACGGCACCACCCAGGACGTCCTCGACGTGTTGCGGGTGTGGGGTGACGACGGCGACGGTCTGAGCCGTGACCTCTTCTATCGGATCTCGCCGTTGGCCAGGACCCGATTCGCCAGGCTGGCATTCCAGCCCGGTGCGGGCATCTCGGTTGGCGGGGCCGACCTGATCGTGCTCCACGCCAGGGGCCTGGTGTTGCCGTCCAAGGACGAGGTCCGCTCCGGGGACGACCTGGACGCCAGCAAGGCGGCCAGCATCGCCATGGTCTATCTGTTGATGGCGTTGGCCGACGCCATCGGCAACACACCCCACCGGCTGAGCTCGATCATCCTCGACGAGGCCTGGGCGTTCCTCGACTCCTCCTTCGGCCTAGATCTGGCCAACCGGGTCCTCCGGGACGGTCGAAAGGACTTCAAGAAACTGCAGCTTTGGTCCCAGCATCCGGCGGACGCACCTCCCGACCTGTTGAACATGGCGTCGAACGTGTTCCTGACCAGGCAGGTCGAGGGGGCGGGCGCCACCGCGCTCCGGATGGTCGGTGCGGAACCGACCCCGGAGCTGATCACCATGGTCGAGCAATTGGCGATCGGTGAGATGGTGATGCGGGACGAGTACGGCCGCCTGGGGGTCATTCACGTAGCTCCACCCGTTGATCCCCGGGCGGCCCGAGCATTCGACACCAGGCCGAGATCCGGAGACAACCGCTTCCAGGCGTACGAGGAGCCGCCGCCCGATCCGCGGCCGCTCGAAGCCCGACCAGACCCACAGCTGCTCGAAGCCCGACCAGACCCACAGCTGCTCGAAGACCCGCCGAACCCACGGCTGCTCGAAGACCCGGCGGTACCGGCGGCGATGGCTGCGCCGACCCGGGCGGAGCTCGCCGAGGCCGTCCCGCCGGCTGAGATCGCCGCACCGGTACCATCGGCATCGGCCGGTGCCGCACCGCAGGCCGACGTGGAATCAGGCGTGGAATCAGGTGAGGAATCGGCCGAGGTCCCGATACCACCCGAACCGGTCGACAACCCGGCTCGAAACCTCCGTCCCCACCCGGTTGCCGCCCGAGCCCGGTTGGAGACCGACCTGTTCGAACGGCTCATCGCCGACGACGACCAGCGCACGGTTGACCGGCACACCGTCGAACGACACACGGTTGAGCGCCACACCGTTGAACGACGGCCGGTGGACATCAACACGATCGCCGTTCCGAATCGGGCGCAACCGGAGGGTCGCCGCTGATGCGTCCGGCTGCGGCCGTCGGCCTGGTTGTGGCGGCGGTGGCCGGGTTCGTCGTGGGGTTCGTGCTGTGGCTCGGGCCTTCACCGGCCGCCGGTCAGACCCCGGAGGCCGACGCCACCCAGGTCGAGGGCGCCACGGTGACCGGCAATGACACCCGGGCCGGCGAAACGCGGCCGGACAATACACAGCCGGGTCAGCCACAGGACGGGGCCGCGCCGCCAAACGGCAGCCAGCCCGGGGAACCGGTCCCGTGTGAGGTTGCGATGGTGGTCGGTTGTGTGGCGACCGTCGAAGGGGAGAACGGCACGTCGACCGTCACGCTGCGTCTGGACGGAACCGGCGAACCGACCGACGACCCGGACGACGCGGGCGAGGAGGACGACCGCTCGCTCGGTGAGTTGGCGGCCGATGAGCAGCGGGCGGACGACCGGCCGCTGCAGTCCGGCCTGGATCCGTGGGAGCGCGGCGGTCTGCGGGCCAACTTCGGCACCGACTCGATCCCGATCTCCCACTACCAGATCGGGGCCGACGTGACCGGGTGGCTCGGTGTCCCCGACCCGTTGGATTCCTTTGTCGCCTCCCAGACAAACTGGGCGTTCACCACCTCGACGTTCCTGGTGATCCTGGCCACCAATGCGCTGGACTGGGCGTTCGAGTTCCCCCTGGCCGAGGACCTGATCGGCGACGCCGGTGTCCTGGCCCAGAACTACTCGGTCGACTTCTTCGGGTTCGGTCTCTCCACCTCGATCTACAGCCTTGCGCTGTCGGTGACGATGGTGGTGGCCGGGTTCAAGGCGGTGACCCGGGGGGTCATCGTCGCCGGGACGGAGGTGGTGCTGGCGTTTGTGGCCTACGTGACCCTGATCGTCCTCACCCTGACCTCCGGCTTTGGAAACGCCGGGCTGTCGGTGGCCCGGCTCAGCTCCGACCTGTCGTCTGGGATTGCCTCGTTCGCGGCCGGGCAGGAGCGGCAGGACGAGTGTGCCGGGGCCATCGCCGAGGCCGACGGGGCGGAGACCGCTCAGGCAGGCGACGGAAGCCCGGATGACGGCAACTCCGACGATGCGGCCCTCACCTCGTCGGCCTGCACGTTCGGGTTTGCCATTCAGCGCAGCCTGGTCGAGTTGCCGTACCAGAACCTCCAGTGGGGTCAGGTGCTGGACGGGGTGTCCGGCAAGGAGGAGTGTGCGGCGATCAACCTCGAGCTGCTGGCCGAGGGGCCGTGGGGCAACAACGACGAGCCGCGGGATCGGATGCGGGCGGTTGCGGCATGTGAGGAGAACGCCGATTTCAACCATGAGGCCAGCTACATCCGGCTTGGCATCGCGTCGGCCAACACCGTGGCGGCGGCCGCGGTCACGCTGCTGATCCTTGCGGTCTCGGCCATGCTGCTCTGGCAACAGATCAAACTGCTGTTCCTGACGGTCACCATGCCCCACGCGCTGGTGTTCGCCATACTCCCCGGACGGTCGCGACGGGTGGCGTGGCTGTGGGTCGAGCACCTGGTCGGGGTGGTGATCCGGGCGGTCGTCCTGTCACTCGGCCTGGTGGTGTGGCTGTCGCTGTTCTCGCTGATCGTCCACGAGCAGTTGACGATTCGCGGCATCTTCCTTTCCCTGTTCGCCTCGATGGCCATGGCGATAAGCGGGTTCTACGGCCTCTACCGGCTCGGCTCGATGAGCAGGCGGATCAATCCCGCCGCGGACCGTGGCCCGGGACGGCCGCCCACCGGACCGGTCTCCGGCCAAACGATCACCGGTGGCAGCCGTACACCATCGCTGACCAGGCGAGTGGCGAGCGGCGCCCAGACGACACTCCGAACGGTCGGGAGACAACCACGGATCAGCGGCGGCCCGGGCGACCGACCGGGGGGCGGGGCCGCCGCACCTCCCGCACCACGGCCGTCGCCGTCACCAACGGCGACGGCCACCTCCACGCCCTCTTCCACTTCGGGCGGGATACGGATCGGGCGAGGACGGTCCGTGCGATGAACCGGTTCAACCCCTACGGCGCGGCCATGGCTCTGGCCGCTCGGCGACCACGGCTGGTGTTCCTGCTTGGCGGGAGCGTCCTGTCGATGTTGGCCATCGTGCTGCTCATCGCGGTGTCATCCATTCAGGCGTTTCTGATGATCTCCCAGCAGAGCGCAACGAACAACCAGGTCGGGTTTTCGCCCGTGCCGCAGCTTGGTGATGTCGGGCTGGTCGGTGATGCCGCGGTTGCGCTGGCCGCCGGCGGTCTTGGCCTGGTGACCGGAGGTGCAGCGGGAGCCCTGCTGGGCGGTGATGCCGCAACAACGGGCGGATCGACCACGCAGCAGCAGACGACCGACGCCGCGGCCGCACCGACCGCCCCGGTCACCGCGGATGAGGTGGTCTCGGTCTATGGGATACGGGTCCACACGTCCATCGCCGAGGATCTTCGGGACCTGATCGACCACGCGGCGGCGGACGGCATCGTCCTCAGCGGGTGGGGGTGGCGGGACAACGCCACGCAGATCCGACTGCGACGGGAACACTGCGGCACATCGGACTACGCCATCTACCAGATGCCGTCCTCCCAGTGCCGGCCGCCGACCGCCCGCCCCGGTCGGTCCCAGCACGAGCTGGGGCTGGCGGTCGACTTCACGTACAACGGCGGATCGATATCAACCAGACGAAACCCCGGGTTCCAGTGGCTGCAGGCGAATGCCGCAACCTATGGCCTCAAGAACCTGGCGAGCGAACCGTGGCACTGGTCCACCACCGGCCGATGATCGAGCGACACGACAAGACGACCGACGCCGTCGACGAACCTGCCGACGAGCCGATGACGGACCGGGGGGACGGACCGGGGCGCCAACCGGCGGCCGACGAGGCCGAGCCCATGATCAAGCCGGACCAGAAGAAGGTCTTCCTTGTCGCCGCGTTCCGCAGTCCCGACCGCGAAACGGAGGGACCGCTGACCGGCATGGCCGAGGATGTGGTGGCCGTCATGGGTATGGAGGGTGATGAGAATCGATTCGCCTGGGTCGGCATCGACCAGGCGGACTCAATCGCCAACCCGGCCATGGTCACCCCGGTCCGGGTCCGGCTCGCCGTACCGTCGCCGTGGCACCCCGACGGCGGGGACATGCTGACCGGGCTGGTGCAGCTGGCACCGGAACAGCTGGGTACGGGGCCGGTCGCGGACGACATCGACCATCTGCTGGCCGAACTGGCAACCAGCCGAGCCAGACCGGACGGTCCGACGAGGCCCGGTTCCGCCTCCCCCGGTCCAGCAAGCCCGAGCGGGTCGATCTCCTCCGGTCCGACTTCTCCCGATCGAGCATCTTCCGATCGAGCATCCCCGGATCCGTCGTCTCCCGGTTCGAGGACCCCCGGGCCGGCTTCTCCGGGTTCCGGGCGTCAGATGATCAATCGTTGACGGCCTGGATCTCCCCGACCTGCACGTCCTCCACCACCGACCGCTCCAGATCCTCAAACGGTCCGTAGGTGCCGGGGGCGTTCGTTTCCACCGTGACCTCGAACCGGACCGTCGCTTCCAGCTGGAACGCATCACCCGCCTCGCCGGCCGAGGATCGACGGTAGGTGTACGGGCAGGTTGCGCTGCCCTCGTCCAGCCCCGGCTCCCAGACGGTGCCGGGACCCTCGCAGTCGACCGTTTCGCCGTCCCCCATGTTCCACACGGAGTCGACCGGGGTGACCACGGCGGTCACCACAACCCGGCCGGCGGCGGCCGTGGCCCGACGGTCCACGTCCCAGTACGTCGGGGCGATGGCCAACCAGGACTGCAGCTGGGCGAAGTGGACCTCCGCCGGGGTGACCGCCAACTCCGGTTCGGGCGGATCGACCTGATCGAGGGCCTCCTGCATCAGCCCGGCAACCGTGACCGCCGGCCCTCCCTCGGCGACGATCGTGATGTCACCGTCACAGCTGACCCCGTACCATCGACCGGTCGGCGAGAACTGACGCATGTTGGTCGGCAGGCTGGACGGCAGGTCGTCCGGAGACGCGGCGAACGGGATGGAGCCGTCCGCTCCGAACTGCCGCCACTGTCGGTTGACCGGCTGGAGGAAGTCGTCCTCGACCACGATCTGCACGCTTCGGGTTGTACAGGACGACGTGCTCCCGCTGCCCTCCGAGCCGACCGGCAACCATTCGGACCTGGCCCGCACGGTGACGGGGCCGGTTGTGGTACCGGACTCGCCGTACTCCCGCGGTGGCGGGACGTCCGGTCGTTGTGCGGTGACCGGTGCGACCCCGGCCGCGGTCAGCAGCCCACCGATCAGGCAGGCCGAGACCGCCACTCGGCGGACGGTTTTCAGGGCGAGAGTTCCTGGCATTGGTCATACCCATCTGCGTCAGGGGCGGCTCGGGTTACGCCGGCAACCCGCCAGTCGCCATCCAGCATCATCATCGTCACGTTCATCAACTTCGCTTCACCGGTTTCGGCGATGACCTCACCGGCAACCGTCTGCTGGATGAAGTCGTCTATCCAGCAGTCCTGCAGCACCACCTCGGCACCCTCCGCGCTGTCCAGAACGGCGGTGTCGGGCAGACGGATCAGGTGCTCGGTGACCGACCGGTCCGGCAGCACGAGGACCAGGCCGTCTTCGACGAAGCCCTGCAGCTGTTGCTGCAGCGAGTCCCAGTTGTCCGGGGTGGACAGATCCCGAAGGGGGCCGAACTCCGGGTCGGCGTTCGGCGGACCGTAGGCTGCGGCAAACGCCTCCCAGTACAGCCAGTAGCGGCCGAACAGCGCCTCGATCTGGCTGTCCCACGCCGTCGGGATCTCCACCTCCGGTCGGACCGCAATCTCGGGCGAGTCCCCGCCGTCGACCACCAGCGAGTCCGGGCCGTCACCGTCTTCGGCCACCGCGGCGGGCGGTGGGATGGCGGCCGAGGAATCCGCCGCCGGTACGCCGCAACCGACGACGGCGGCGGCTCCAAGAACAGCCAGGCCGCAGGCGAGCAACCGTCCCGCCGGGGAGGTCCACCACGGCCGTTGGCCGGAACGTCGGATCGGCCGACCCGGGCCCGGGCCTGGATGCGACCCCGGCCGATGCGGCCATCGCCGATCGTGGTTGGCCGTCATGTTCGGTCCTGCCCTCGGCCCTCGGAGGACAGCTCGTTGTAGATCTCCTCCAACTCCGGATGCACGCTGAGGTCCGGGGTGTGCTCTTCCGGGGCGCCGGTGTAGTCCAGGGAGACCTGGAGGTCGGCGAAGGCCCGGACGATCTCCTCCGGATCCTGCAGGAGGAGGGCCGCACGACCCCGTTTGATGAGCAGCTCGTAGTACCCGGTGCCGGTCAACAGGCCCTGCTTCGTGGCCCAGACCGCCAGCTCATGGTCACCGACGTCGATGGCCAGGTCGGCGAGCGCCATCGCCGCCTCCTCAACCTTCACGATGGTGGCTTCGATCTCCGGCAGCGCCCACTCGTACCCGTCATGGGGCAGGGTGAACGGCCGTCCGGTGACCAGTGTCAATGCAGCCCGCCACTCCGCCATTTCGCGGGTGACGTCGGCCTCCTGGTTCGCCGCCCTGGCCCTGGCGCAATGGCGGGCAAAATCCCGCAGGTCGAGCGAGATCGTCGGCAGCAGTTTGTAGAACGGTTCGGTCGGTGAGGCGTGCGGCAGGTGGTAGTCACCATCCTCGTTCTGGCCGAGTGCTTTTGTCCTGGCGTCGCTGACCAGCTGGTTGAGCCGCGGCCGGTTTGGCGGCTGCTCCGGGAACAACTGCTCCATCAGCAGATCCTGACTGGCTCCGCCCGGGTGCAACAGCAGGTAGAGGATCAGCTCCGGTGTCTTGGTGTACTTCCACGGCTTCGACCGGTCACCGATGTGTCGGCCGTTGATGGTGAAGTCCCCCAGCACCGAGATCCGCAGCCCGGTCTGCCCGCCGTCGGCGGCACCGTCACCGCCCCGGTCCCGATAGCGGTCGTGGTCGTCCACCGCCTTGGCAACCGCCGGCGGCCGCAGGAGCGGGACCTCCGCAGCAGCTTCCGCCGACCCGTCGGGCTCGGTCTCCGTGGTGGGGTCGGGGGCGGGTTCGGGGGCGGGTTCGGCGGTGGGGTCAGTGGTGGTGTTGGGGGCGGGTTCCGTAGTGGTCGCGTCGGCGACGGTGTCGACGGGCGAATCCTCGGCGACCGGTTCCTCCGCGTCCGGTTCGTTCCGAACCAGCGTGAGCTCCGGCTCCTCCAACCGTTCGCCCGCTGCCGACGAGTCGTCGTCGTCCGGGTCACCCGACTGCCGGTCGTCCGCTGCTTCGCCCCCGGCAACGCCAACGGCGTCGGGTGGTGGACCGAGCTCGACCGAGTGCCGCAGCTCCTTCAGCACCGGCGCCTCACCACCGGGCCAGCTTTCCCGTTCCGGATCCGGCTGGCCTTCGTCGTCCCGGACCAGCCGGAGCGGCGCCGGCTCGAATCGCTCCCCGTCACCCTCGTGGGCTTGGTCCCCGTCCTCGCCGCTGCCGTCCCGGGCCGCGTCCTGACTGGTTGGCCGGTCTGCGGCCCGATCGGTGTCCCGGGCCGCGTCCTGATCACGGTCCCGGTCGCCCTCCGACAGCAGGGTCGGTGTCGGCGGTGGCGGTGTAGATGGAGATGGAGGTGGAGGGATGGTCGGCGGAGGTGGCGGGGGCGGCGCGTCGGGATCGGGGGCATCCTCCGCGGTCGGCGGGCCGATCGGGGTCGGCGAGGGGGGAGCAGGCGGGAGGTCCCACCGATCGACGGTTGATAGCGCGCCACCGCCCTGGTCGGTGCCGACCGCGCCCGGTGTCACCAGGTCGGTTCCGCCACGCCGGTCGGAGTCGGTGACCGATCCCATCGGTCGCCAGCTCGGCTCGTCGGTATCGTCGGCCAGGTACCAGGTGTGGTCCGGGGTCGAGTCGTCCATCGGCGCCCAGAACTCCTCGTCCAGTTCGACGTCGGTCCAGGGCTCGTCGAACAGGTCGGCCACCAGGTCCGCCCCGTCGAGCTTCGGTCTGATGAACTCATGGTGGGCCAGGTCACCGGGCAGATCGGGGCAGCGGACCTTCTCGCCGTCGACCAACATCGTCCAACCGGTGTCGGTCTGGTACCCGCACACGGCGGTCACGCCGCCCTCGGTCCTGGCCGCCAGCTCGACCAGGATCTGAGAGTCCGGATCGGTCCGGTCGGCGTGGAAGACGACCACCGGATCCCAGGTGTCGGCGGCACCGTTGCCGACCCTGGTGGCGAACGGGCTGGCGTCCCCGGAGGCGTACACCGCACGGCTGCTGATGGTCTCCACGTCGTCCAGGATCTCGGCCACTTCGTCGACCACCGTGACCCGGTCGAACGTGGCCAACCGGTGACCGAACCCGACCAGCACGATCTCCACCTGGTCCGCCGTCTCGCTGGTGGCCAACTCCAGCGCCATCAGGGTCAACGCCTCGATTGTCGAGGACTCGTCACCGGCCTGGACGGAGATGACCCGACCGGCCTCCAGATCCACGGCGTACAGCAGCGCGCTGGACAGGCCGTAGGCGTCGGCGGGGGCTCTGCTGTTTGTGGTCAGTGCCAGGTCCAGTGCACTGGTGGTGCCGAGGGTGGTCAGCAGCGGCAGTGGTCCGTTCGTCCCGGCCGCGATCTCCCGGGCCTCCTCGAAGTCGGACCGCCGGAGGCTCCAACCGCTGCCGTCGGCGAACTCCCGGAAGGGCGGCGGGGGCACCCCATGGGGCGAGTCGTCCGCAAGTGCGATGACCAGGCGGTTGTGGCTTACCCACACCCCGGTGATCTTCGGCAGCTGTTTGCGAGACGTGCCCTGCAGTTGCCGCCCCAGCGCCCGGAGGCCGACGTTGACGAACTCCGGATGTTCCGGCTGGGCCGCGGCGGAAAGGCGTCTGGCCAGACTCCTCGTCCGGCGTTTCGGTGGCTGGGGGCGGCGCCCCGGATGGCGATGCCGGAGGCTGGTGTCCCGGCGACGACCGCGGGACCGGTACAGGTACCCGCCGAGCAACGTCAGGGCCGCCAGGCCAACAAAAACCGGGGCCCGGGAATCGTCGGTGTCCAACGCACCCTCGTCGCCGGGGCGGCCCGCGGCGGCGACCTCGGTGTCGGTGAGCTCCTCGTCCGGAGCCGGGGTGGTGGCGGGCTGGGGACCGATGTCCTCGATCGATCCGTCGGGATCCCGCAGCGGCACGGGTCCGGCGTCCAGCTGAGGCATGGTGCTGGGGAACGTTCCGGCGGTCTCCAGGTCGAGTACCGGAACCGCCGGCTCACCGGATCCGGTGCCCTCGGTGCCGGAGCCGGTACCGGCGCCCGGCTGTTCGAGCCCACTCCCCTCCGGCTCGGCGCCGTCACGGGCGATATCCGCCAGTGCCGTTTCGTCATCCGTCGCCGGCTCGTCTGCGGCGTCCTCGGCCGCGGCCTCATCGCCGGCCGTGCTCCCCGGCGTCGTTTCGACGGGCGGGTTGACGGGGGCGGCCGATTCCGGCTCCCGGCCGGCGTCCGGTTCGGTCCGATCCGTCGGACGGCCGATCGACCCGGTCGAGTCATCGGCAGCGGCCCGGTCGTCGACGTCCAGCGTTGGAGCCTCCGATGACCTACCGGCTGGTTCCAGATCCAACTCCGGCTCCGGAAGGACGTTGATCTCCACGGGGGACGGCAGCCGAGGTCCGGGATCACCGAAGGCCGACACCTCTTCCGGGGTTGTCGCGGTATCCGGGTGGTCGTCCGGTTGGACGGTGGTCTCCCGGTCGGCAAGCGGGGGCAGATCCAGCTTCTGGCCGGGATGGATCAGATCCGGGTTCCCGTCCAACTGGGAGGCGTTCATCGTGGTGATGTCGGCGACGTGTTCGGCCACGGCGGCAACCGACGGCCGGTCGAGGTCGTCCTCGGCGATGCCCCAGATGGTGTCGCCCCGTTCGACGGTCACCGTCCGGATGCCGTCGCCGGCAACCGTTATCTGCCGGGGGGCCGGCATCAGAAGACGCCAGTTCGGCCGGAGGAGATCGGTCGAAGAGGAGATCACCGTGCCGTCGTCCATGGTCCGACCGAGGTTGATGGCCCGCAGCTCCTTCCAGCGGGTGCCGGAACCGAGCTTGTCCGTGGCGATCCCCCACCACGTGTCCCCGGTCTCGGTTAGATAGGCGGTCACCTGATTCGCTTCGGCGGTTCGATTGGCGACCGGGGCCGTCCCCTGCCGCTGATCGCCGGACGCACCGTGGTTGATCACACCGCTCGAGTCCGTGGCGGCGCCGAAGTTGTTGAGCATTGGATTCTCGTCGACCAAACCGACCGCCACCGGCACCAGCGGACCGGCGGACACCGGGCGAACCGCAAGTGAGGTCGCCAGGAACACCGCACCGGTGACCAGCCGGGCAACCCCGGCCTGAACCCCGGGGAGCAGCCTGGCTCGCTTGGCCAGCCCGCCCCGGAACGCGGCGACGGTTTCGATGGCCGTGGCCCAGGCGATCTGCACCCAGAGGATCCACATGATCAGGCCGAGGAGATCGATGAGGTAGTCGACGGGAATCGGTGTGCGTCCGGCGGCCATGTCTGCCAATTCGGTCCTGGTCGGCAGCGGTGACGGGAACGGCCACCCGACCAGATAGATCAGGGCGACCGGAATGCCGAACAGCACAACAACAAGGGCCAGGGTGGACCCGAGCAGCAGGAACAGACGGTGGACGCGGCTCATTCGAGTACGTCCGTGACGCCGGGGAGAGCCGTTGCGGACTCGGTTGCGGTGAACGTTCGTGCCGAGCCGACCGGGCCGATCGGATCGACGGTTTCGGAGACGGTGACCGTCACGGTGGCCCCGACGACCTGGACGTCGGTCACCGACACCGTCGGCAGCCTGGCCGCATAGTCGGCGACGGCCTGGGCCACGAGCTCCGGGTCGAGCCGGACCTCGCCGGTTCCGAGGAGATGGTCGGTGTCGATCTGTTGGGCGCCGGCCCGGGCTGCGTTGTCCGCCGCCTCCCGGGTCCTGGAGAGGGAGCCGAGGCTCTGCCCCTGGGCCAGGACAAGACCGATCAGCAACACGATGCCAAGGCCGAAGACCGCACCGGCGATACTGACCGATCCCCGGTCCGTCCGCGGGGCCACGACGCCCGATCCGCGCTCACCAGGTCGGGTCACGACTCCTCCCCCTGCCGATACTGGTCAACAACCTCAAACGCCGTTGCGGTGAACGTGGCCTGGCGGCCCGCCACCAGATCTGCCCGGCAATCGACCCGGACCTCAACGATCGAGCCGGGTTCCAGGCTGGCGGCGTTGATCGACGCGGCACAGTCCATCCCCGTGGTGTCGCTGACGTTCGCCTCCAGTGCCCGATTGCCCGCCTCAGTGGCTGCAGCCGGGGTCTGTTCGAGGGACGCCGCCCGCGCCGCCTCCTGAGCGGCGGACTCGGCCTGGTTCTTGGCCTGAATCGAGCGGCCCGCCACCAGCAGCCCGGCGAACATCAGGAAGAACAGGACCGGCGCAACGATGGCCGCCTCCACCGCCATGTCCCCCCGGTCGCTCACGACCGCTCCGCTAACCGGGTCGCTCACAATCGCTCCATCACCTGGGTCGCTCATGATCGCTCCATCACCTGGGTCGCTCATGATCGCTCCATCACCCCGGTCGCTCATGATCGCTCCGTACTCGCCCGGAAGTCCTCGACGCCCACCTCGGCGGTGCCGACGACCTCCCATGCAACCGGCAGGAACTGATAGGCCCGGGCCCGCAGCTCGACCCGAACGGTCTCGGCGCCGATGTCCACCGTTGACGAGGTGACCGTGGCGTACCCGGTGCGGGACAGCACCCGATCGGCGGCGGCCTGCGCGTCGGCGACCGTGCCGTCCCTGGCCGAGGCGGCGTCCGCGGCGTTCTCCGCCGCGGTCTGTACCGCGGTGGCAGCCATCCAGGCGAACGTGAACTGCAGCGCCAGGATCAACACAAAAAATAGCGCAGGGATCACCACGAGCGCGGCCTGGATGGAGACCGACCCGGCGTCATCGCCCGACCCGACCTCCCGAGACTCCACCGTCCGGTGTTGCTCGCTCATGTTGCTGCTGCGGTGCTCGCTTCGCGGCGGTTGCCGTGGACCTACCCGCCGGCCTCGCTGATCGAGTCGGGGATGTTCTCCACCGCATCGTCGCCCAGTGTTGTCAGTGCGGCGGCAATGGCTCCGGCGATCGCCAGCAGTGCGATGGCCACGATCACATACTCGATCGCAACCGCTCCGGCGTCGTCCTTCAGCCGGGCCAAACCCCGCCGCATTCGTGTCAGCCGATGACGATCCTCGTCACTCGGCATTCGCGCTCTCCCTGATCGTTCCACGCAGTGCTCCTCCCGTCGTGCACGGTGTTCCTATCCGGTGTGTTTCCGTCTGTTCTGTCTGTTGTCTGTGTCTTGGTTTCTGTCTCTTGCTGGTCTGTACCCGTCTGTCCGCTGTACCCGTCGGTCTCTTCAAAATCCCTGGGCCGCCCGCAGAATGGCGGTCACGGCGGCGATCCCGAAGAAGGTGAGGAGGGAGCAGAGCACCACCATCAGCGGGAACGTCATCTTCTCGGTCACTTCGTCGTCGGCCACCTTCACCTGGCGGGCCTGATCCTTGACCAGCGAGTCGGCCAGGGACCGCAGCGCCGGGCCGATAGCCGCCCCGGTTGACTGCGTCTGTTCCAGCCGCCTGGCCAGGTTCGTCAGCTCCACGACCCCAAGCTCGTCGCCGAGTTCCCGGAGCGCACGGTACGGGGCGAGGGTTGCGCTTGACGCGGAGGCGATGGCGAACCGCAGCTCGTCCCAGACCCACCCTCGACCAAGGTCCGCAGCGAACTCGAACGAGGCGTCGATCGAGTTGCCACCCGACACCAACACGTCAACAAAGGAGACGTAGTGCGACAGGGCGGCCGCGAACTCCCGGCGGCGGGACGCGGCATCCTGGCGAAGGGTGTGCAGCGGCAGGTAGAAACCACCGACCCCGAGGGCCACGGCGATCAACAGAACCACCAGCAGCGGTGCGGACAGCCCGGCCAGCGGCAGGATGAGCAGGAA
>JBCCGJ010000077.1:0-18897 GCA_039029335.1 Actinomycetota bacterium
AGCCTTATCGGGTGGGGCTGGTGACGAACTGCTTCCTCGCGGGCTCGTCAGCAGTTGCCGCCCAGCCCCCACTTCGGGTGGCGTGGCGGCGGAGTGGTTACCGGGTCCTGTTCTGCGGTGACGTCCGGTCGGTGGCCGGTGGTGGTGTGGTGATGGCTTTGGCCGGGGTCTTGGGGCGTTGGTGCGTGGGTGTGGTGGCGGGGCGGGGCAACCGCTCGACGAGCTTGCGAGGAGAGCGGCTTCGTCCCGGCTCGCACCATCACGCCGGAGAAACCTTGAGCCGAAACCCCTCCCCGGCTCAAACCATCACGCCGGAGAAACCTTGAACCCGAGCGGCTCCCCGCTCGCATCATCAAACCGGAGAAACCTCGAGCCGGAAGCCCGGTCGCGGACCCCTCCCTTCCGGCCCAGCCACGCTCCCGAAGACCACCATGCAGTCGCCCCTGCGTGCACCGCCTAAGCTCCGCTGATGGCGCCTGGAGAGGAGTACACCTCCGCCGGTCTGTACGACCCGGCGGTCGACGCCGGGACCGGTCGACTCGAGCTGCTTCGCTGGCTGACCGAGCGGGGCTTCACCATCGAGGAGATGGTGGCGGCTCACCGGGCCGACACACTGGGTGCACTGGCCGGTGATCGGCAGCTGCTGCAGGGTCCCCGGTACCAGAACGTCGAGGCCGCTGACCGGTTCGGGCTCGACGGAGGTGAGCTGATCCGGCTGGCGATGGCGTTCGGGTTCACCGCGCCGGATCCGGCCGACCAGAACGAGTTCGCCCTCAATGAGCCGGAGGCGGCCTCGCTGGCTGCGTTCGCCGCAACAAAGGACATGTTCAGCGATGAGGAGGCGCTCGGGTTCGCCCGGGTGGTCGGCTCCGCGGTCTCCCGAATCGCCGAGGCGGCGGTCGCCCTCTTTCTGACCGACGTCGAGGGACCCTCCCTGGCCGCTGCAGACGACGAACTGCAGCTGGCAACCAGCGTGCTGCATGCGGTGGAACTGCTCGACGGCTTTGCCCCGACGCTGGACCCGCTGCTCCGACGCCACATCGTCCAGGCCATCGCCCGCAGCCGGACGACGATCATGGACCAACAGGAGCGGCTCCAGTACCGCTACGCCGTCGGTTTCATCGATCTGGTCGGATTCACCCCGCTCAGCCAGGACATGTCGGCGGCCGAACTGGGGATTTTCCTCCGGACGTTCGAAGCCAGAGCCCATGATGCGGTCACCGCAGTCGGGGCTCGGCTGGTCAAGCTGATCGGCGATGAGGTGATGTTTGTTGCGCCGACGGTCGACATCGCCTGTCGGGTGGCGGTCGCCCTCATGTCGGAGCAGCGGACCGCCGACCATCGCACGATGGTGCCCCGCGGCGGTGTGGCGTTCGGGCCGGTTCTGGTCCGCGGCGGAGACTATTTTGGTGACGTGGTTACCAAGGCATCCCGGCTCGCCGACCAGGCCGAGCCGGGCCAGCTCCTTGCAACGGAGGAGTTCGCAGCGGCCACCACGGAACTCGACTTCACCGACCCGGCCGACCGGATGCTCAAGGGTTTCGAGGCCCCGGTGTCGGTCAGGTCCAAATCCTTCCTCTGAACCGTTGGGACGTGCGGAGGTGGTGAATTCCCCAGCATCGGAACGGCAGGCAGCCCGATCGATCGTCGTTTGTCTGCCTCAAACATCTGCCTGACGCTCGACCTGCCGCCTGCCGCCTGCCGCCTGCCGCCTGCCGCCGAGGACCATCGCCGGGTCCTTGCCGTGTTGGCCCACCTCCGAACCGACTGACCGTTTGACGCCGGACCGCCGGTGTTGGAATCACCCGTACGCTCGGGGTGGTGAATCGGCTGATCGAAGTGGTGACGCCGGCCAGGCTGGGAACGGACTTTCGACGGCTGATGGCCTCGTCGGTGGCGTCAAACGCCGCGGACGGGATCAGCCTCGCCGCGGCGCCGCTGCTGATGGCCGCCCAGACCAGGGACCCGCTGCTCATCGCCGCCGCGGGCCTGCTGCTTCGGCTGCCGTGGTTGCTGCTCGGTGTGTACGCCGGGGTGGTGGCCGACCGGTTCGATCGGCGGTTGATCCTGGTCGCGGCCAACGCTTTCCGGGCCGTGATGCTCGTGTTGTTGACCGTGTCCGTCGCAAGCGGGACGATCAACATCGGCATCGTCCTGGCCACCCTGTTCCTCCTCGGTGTTGCGGAGACTCTCGCCGACACCACCGCCGGCACGCTGCTGCCGATGATCATCGACCGGGACGATCTGGGCATCGGGAACTCCCGGCTGGTGGCGGCCCACATGACCGTGAACCAGCTGGTCGGTCCACCGATCGGGGCCGCGCTCTTCCTGGTGGGTATGGCCCTGCCGTTCGGGTTGGAAGCGGTGCTGCTGGCCTACGCCGCCGTGGTGGTGTCCCGGATGACCATCGTCCGATCACCGGCGACCGAGGAGCAGGATCAGCAGGACCGGCGGGTCCTGGCCGAGATCCGCGCCGGTGTGCGGTGGTTGTGGACCAACCCGCCGATCCGAACCCTGGCCCTGACGATCGTGGCGTTCAACGTGACCTTCGGGGCGGCGTTCGCCGTGCTGGTGCTGTACTCCCTCGAGCGACTGCAGATGGGAGAAGTCGGGTTCGGTCTGCTGACCAGCGCGTCCGCCGTCGGTGGAGTGATTGGTGCGTCGAGCTACGGGCGGTTGGAACGACGGTTCAGCCTGGCCGACCTGATGCGGGCCGGGCTGATAATCGAGACCCTGACCCACCTCGGGCTTGCGCTCACCTCAACACCGATCGTCGCCCTGGTGATCATGTTCCTCTTCGGGGCTCACGCCTCGGTGTGGGGAACGACGTCCACCAGCATCCGGCAGCGAGCGGTGCCCGAGGAGTTCCAGGGCCGGGTTGGCAGCGTGTACATGACCGGTGTCCACGGCGGCATCGTGGTCGGCTCCGCCCTCGGTGGGATCATCGCCGACGTATGGGGGGTGACGGGGCCGTATTGGTTTGCGTTCGGCGGCTCACTGATACTGGTGGTCGTGCTCTGGCGGGAGCTGGAGCACATCGCCCACGCCGAGTGATCCCGTTTCAGCTGGTCCTCAACCGGAGACATCCCGTAGCGTCTGAACCGAACCGGGAAAGGAGACGAACATGGGGGAACTCGACGGGCGGGTGGCGCTGGTGACCGGCGGCGCCCGAGGACAGGGAGCGGCCGAGGCTCGGTTGTTTGTCCAGGCGGGGGCAACCGTGGTCATAACCGACGTCTTGGACGAACAGGGTGAGCGGCTCGCCGGCGAACTCGGCGCCGAGTATCAGCACCTCGACGTTGCCTCAGAGTCCGGCTGGGAGGGCGTTGTCGCCGATACGGTCAACCGCCACGGCAGGATCGACGTGCTGATGAACAACGCAGGCATTTTCGAGTCCGCCCGGCTGCTGAACACCTCCACCGAGCTCTGGGAGCGCATGGTTGCCATCAACCAGACCGGGGTGTTTCTTGGCATGCGCACCGTTGCCGGGGCGATGATCGAGGCCGGCAACGGTGGGTCGATCATCAACACGTCGTCGGTCGCCGGGTTGGAAGGGGTCTTCGGGTCGACCGCGTACGGGGCCACCAAGTGGGCGGTGACCGGGATGACCAGGATCGCCGCCAAGGAGTTGGGCAAACACGGCATCCGGGTGAACTCGATCCATCCGGGTGTGATCCTCACCGAGATGGTCGACGGTTTTGTGCCCGGCAACGAGGAGAAGCTGCTACGGCAGCAGCCGATCAAGCGCCTCGGCACGTCGGAGGACATTGCGGACATGGCAATGTTCCTTGCATCGGACCGTTCGAGCTACTGCACCGGGCAGGCGTTTACCGTCGACGGCGGTGTGCACGGCTAGCGCGTTCGCCGTTCGGTCCTCCGCCGTGGGGGTGGGCTTGGGGACGAACTGCTTCCTCGCGGGCTCGTCAGCAGTTGCCCCCAACCCCCACGTCGGGTAGCCGTGCCGACGTCGGCCAGGTGTGGGTGTGGGCGTGGTGTGGGTGGGGTGCGGTCGGGTGACACCGTGGCGCAGACGTACCCACCGACCGCCCCAACACCAACGCCCGAGGGTGCCGGCCGGTCGAGGCGTGGCAGCAGGCACCCAGCAAGCCCGGCGGGGAGGTCGTACCGCAGCACCGCTCTGGTGTGGTGGCGGGGCGGGGCAACCGCTCGACGAGCCTGCGAGGAGAGCGGCTTCGTCCCGCCTCGCTCCCGTTCAGCGAACTTTCTCTGAGTAGAACCTTCAGCCCGGAAGCTTCTTTGTTGGATACCGAAGTAACGACTCGAACGGCCCGGACCGGAAGAAGTACTTCCAGCCCCAGGCGAACAGCACAAACCCGCCGTAGAGGATCAGGACAAGCCGGAACTCCTCCTCGATCGTGGTCTCGCTCAGCGGCGGCGCCAGGTGGATGACGATGGCCTGGAAGATGTAGAACGTCAGCGCCAGGGTGCCAAGCGCCAGCACCGGCGTTAGCACCCGCCTCGCCCGGGGGGCGATGAGCAGGCTGATGCCGATCACCGCGGCCGACGTTCCACCGGCGCTGAGGACCCAGGCCGGCATCTCCGAGTGACCTTCGGTGTTCAGCAGGTTGGCCGCCCGGAACACGTCATCACCGTCGAACCGGGCGACGGAAAGCTCGAGCCGGTCGACCAGGGCGTTCGCCACCACCATCACTCCGATGCCGACGACGGTGCCCACCCCGGCCAGGGTCAGCGCAACCCGGTCGGAACGAAGGTCCAGGCCGCCGATCCAGATCCCCACCAGGAAGAACGCAACCACCGGGAAGAAGGGGTAGTAGCCGGTAAAGAAAAGGGACTGCAGCAGCGTGACCGGCTCACCGAGCATCTCGAAGGTGGTAAACAGCGGCGGCGGGGTGAACTGCTGATAGGTGACCGCACCGACGGCGGTGACGAGGGCGGCGCCGACCAGCAGGAGCGGCCGGGGCAGCCGTCGAAACAGCGGCGACAGCAAAAAGAACAGCCCGTAGGACTGGAGGACGATGGCGATCCTGGCCGTCAGTTCGTGAACCACCATGCCGAGCAGCAGGAGGATGACGGCCCGGATCAACAGGTCCCGGTCCGGGTGGGGCGAGCGGGCGGTCGCCAGATGGACACCGACCCCGCCGAGCATCATGAAGAGCGGCATGGCCCGGCCGGCCATGGCCGCGGCGAACGTGCCGAGCGCTCCTTCCGTACCGTCGATCGACACGTAGTGGACAACGACCATCCCGAACATCGCCGCCGCCCGGGCCAGGTCGATGCCGTCGATCCGTCCGGTTCTGACCGGTGCGGCAGGAGGGGCGTCAGCCGTTGTGGCCATTGCGAGACCATAGCGGCCACCACCCAAAGCTGAGCGAAAGGCCGGCACTGCGCCGCTGCACGGTCACACCGTCGACGCGTGTGACGGATGGGCGGGAACGAATGCGGAGTACTGCCTATAGCCTGGGAGAAGCCGAAAACAGGCACGAGTCCACTCTGTTTGTCTCGAGGATCCTATGACCAACACAGCGGGCCCTGCCCCCCAAGACGAGCGCGAGCCCACCGCCGACGGCGGCCGCACCACAAGCGCCGCCGGCGTTCGGTCCGATCTGCGGAACGTCGCCATCGTCGCCCACGTCGACCACGGCAAGACCACTCTGGTCGATGCCATGCTGCGCCAGACCGGCGCGTTCGGTGCCCATCAGGAGGTGACCGACCGGGTCATGGACTCCGGCGACCTGGAGCGGGAGAAAGGCATCACCATCCTGGCCAAGAACACGTCGGTGACCTGGTCGGGTACCACGATCAACGTGGTCGACACCCCGGGCCACGCCGACTTCGGCGGTGAGGTCGAGCGGGCGCTGACCATGGTGGACGGTGTGGTGCTCCTCGTCGACGCGGCGGAAGGTCCGCTGCCACAGACCCGGTTCGTGCTGCGCAAGGCACTGGCCCGGGATCTACCGGTGATCCTGGTCATCAACAAGGTCGACCGGCCGGATGCCAGAAGCGAAGCGGTGGTGGACGAGGTGTACGAGCTGTTCCTGGACATCGACGCCCAGGACCATCAGATCGAGTTTCCCATCGTCTACTGCGCAGCCCGCGACGGCTGGGCCTCGCTCGACCCCGACACCCCCGGGTCGGACCTTGAGCCGCTCTTTAAGCTGCTCGTCGAGCACATCCCCGCGCCACGGTTCGAAACGGATCATCCGCTCCAGGCCTGGGTCACCAACATCGACGCCGACCCCTACGTCGGCCGGCTGGCGCTGTGCCGGGTGGTCAACGGCACATTGCGGAAAGGTCAGTCCGTGTCCCTGAGCCGGGCCGACGGAACGCTCACCAGGGTCCGCCTCGCCGAGTTGTACCTGACCCACAACCTGGACCGGGTACCGGCCGAGGAGGCCAATCCGGGAGACCTCGTCGCCATCGCCGGCATCGACGACATCATGATCGGGGAGACCCTGGTCGACCCGGAAGACCCCAGACCGCTCCCGGTGATCGAGGTCGACGAGCCGGCGCTGTCCATGACCATCGGCACCAACAGCTCACCGCTGGCCGGAAACGACGGTGACAAGCTGACCGCCCGCCTGGTCAAGAGCCGCCTCGACGCGGAGCTGGTCGGCAACGTCAGCCTTCGGGTCGACGCGATCGACCGGCCCGATGCCGGCTACCCCGCGGGTACCTTGGAAGTCCAGGCCCGCGGTGAACTACAGCTCGCGGTTCTGGTCGAGCAGATGCGCCGCGAGGGGTTCGAGCTGACCGTCGGGAAACCCCAGGTGGTGACCCGGGAGATTGACGGCACGCTCCACGAACCGGTCGAGCGGGTGATCATCGATGTCCCGGAGGAACACCTCGGGGCCGTCACCCAGCTGCTGGCGGCCCGCAAGGGACGGATGGAGAACATGGTGAACAACGCCTCCGGCTGGGTTCGCCTGGACTTCCTGGTTCCCGCCAGGGGGTTGATCGGTTTCCGGACCGAGTTCCTGACCGAGACCAGAGGCGCCGGTGTCATCAACCACACCTTTGAGGGGTTCGAGCCGTGGTTCGGTGAGTTGCGCACCCGCCGAACCGGTTCGTTGGTCGCCGACCGGAAAGGACCGGCCACCGCCTACGCCCTCACCGGCCTCCAGGAGCGGGCCGAGATGTTGGTCAGCCCCACCACCGAGGTCTACTGCGGGATGATCGTGGGGGAGAACAGTCGATCCGAGGACATGGACGTCAATGTCTGCAAGGAGAAGCAGCTGACCAACCATCGGGCAGCCGCCGCGGACCAGACGGTCAAGCTCACGCCGGCCCGGGTGCTCTCGCTGGAGCAGGCGCTGGAGTTCATCGCCGACGACGAGTGTGTCGAGGTGACGCCGGAACACGTCAGGCTGCGCAAGGTCGAGCTCGACCCGATCGTGCGGGCCAGGCGGGCCAAGGAACTGAAGGCGGCCAGGGCCGGCTAACCCGGATCCGAGCCGGTGTGGGCCGCCCTAGACCGAGGCCGGTTCACCCTTGGCGCTTGCGTCGAGGGCGCCGATCGCTTCGGCCACCGCCTCGACCCCGTTTGCGCCGTCGACGGCGAGGGCGGCCAGACCATCCACCACCTCGGACTGCTCGCCGATGGTGGCACCCATCTTCGATTGCTGATCCTGCAGGACCCTGGTGTCCTCACCGAGTGCGTCCATCAGACTCATGACCTCGCTCACCGCGGCCTGCACCCCCTCCATGATCGTGCCGATCTCGTCGACCGAGCCCGTGGTCTGGGCGGCAAGCGCCTTCACCTCGGAGGCGACAACCGAGAAGCCCTGCCCGGCCTCACCGGCGCGGGCCGCTTCGATGGCGGCGTTCAGGGCCAACAGCGCCGTCTGCGACGCCACGGACCGAATCAGCTCCGACGTCTGGGCGATCGACTGACTCCACTGGTCCAACTCGTCAACGGCCTGTCGGACGGTGTCGACCCGGGTGGCGGCCGTGGTCACGGTCGCCTCGGTGGCATCGGCAACCGAGCGAAGGGTGCTGATCGACTGCGAGAGCTGCTCGGCCGCCGATGCGCTCTCGGCGGTTCCGTTCTTGACCTGCGCCGTCGACTGTTTGATTGCGGCCACACCGGAAGAGAGGGTCTCGGCCAGGTCGCGTTGCCTGACCAGCTGGGCACCGATCGCCTCCTCGGATCGGTGTTGCTCGTCGGCCAGCTGCTGGTCCGAGAGTGATTGGATCCAGGCGTTCACCAGACCGACGGCGATCATCAGCACGGCCGAGGAGGCGCCGCGGATCAGACCTTCCTGCAGTCCTTCGGTCCAGGTGTAGGCGATGGTCAACAGCCCGAACCAGGCCGGGCTGTACTGCAGGACGGCCCGGCGGCCGAGGAGTATGCCGGTGAACCCGCCGATCATGACCGTGCAGGCGCCGAACAGCGTGACCCCGAGCATCGACGGCGCAAACAGCGCCATCAGCACCGAGGCCAGCACCAGTTGGATGTGAAAGACCTGGGCCTCGATTCGTGATCCGAGCAGGGACCACGGGATGAGCAGAGTGATGACGCCGACGGCGATGGCGGTGCCGGCGCAGATCGCAACGACCGTCGGCCGATTTTCGACCACGCTGGTCCCCAGCCAGGCCGCCCCGGCCGCAATGAAATAGAACGCTCCGAACTGATTCGCTCGAGGGTGTTCCGCGAGACGCATGCGTTCCTGTCGGCAGACGGCGCCGAGGATGAACGGGTTCCGCCACGATCGCCGGCGCCGGCTGTATCGGCGGGCTCAGTCGCTACTGGTTCCTGGCCTCCCTGGCCTCGGCCAGCATCTGGTAGAACGGCGCGTCGTAGACGTCCTCCGGGGCGCTGCGGACCGCCATGTCCAGACCGTGGGCGTCCTCACCGACCAGGATTCGCCACCGCTTGGCCCGCACTCCTTCCAGGATGACGGTTGCCGCCTCATCCGCGGTCATCGGCGCGGTGTTGCGGAACTCGGCGGCCATTTCCATCATCACCGGGTCGGCCTCGACACCCATGGCGGCGACCGAGTTGGCGGCGATGCCGGTCCCGATGTGGCCCGGCATCACGACGGAGACGGCCACGTGCGGTGCATTGATCCGGAGGTCGGTGATCAGCGCCTCGCTGAACCCCGTCACCGCGAACTTGGCCGCGCTGTAGGAGGTGTGCGGCCGGTCGGGGCCGATGGATGCCCAGAAGCCGTTCACGCTGCTGGTGTTGATCAGGTGGCCCTCGTCCGCCGCCAGCAACAGGGGCAGGAAGACCCGGGTGCCCAGATACACGCCACCCCAGCAGACGTTGAACGTCCGCTCCCACTGCTCGCGGGGGCTCTCCACCATCGAACCGCCCCCGGCGATGCCCGCGTTGTTGAACACGAGGTTGACGTGGTCGGACTGATGGGCGGCCAGCAGCTCGTCCCGGAACCGTTCCATCTGCGCCTCGTCGGACACGTCACAGACGTGGGCGGTGACCAAGGTGCCGCGCGGCGCCTCGGCATCGCAGTGGGCCTTGGTGGCGGCCGCCGTCTCCTCGGTCAGGTCACAGAGGGCGACATGGCACCCCGCCGCACTGAGCTGATGAGCCAGCGATCGGCCCATGCCGTCCCCGGCACCGGTCACCACCGCAAGCTTGTGTTCGAAAGAATCCATCGGGCATGTTCGCGCAGAATCGGCCCGGACCGGCAACTCCTTGGTCCGGCCGGGATTTCATCGTGTCTCGTCCGCGATCTAACGTGACATCATGCATGAACTGGTAATCCGGAACGGATCGATCGTCGATGGGACGGGAGCCACCGCCGTCACCGCTGACGTCGCAGTCGACGGTGGCACGATCACGGAGATCGGCCAGGACGTCGGCCGGGCCACCAGGGAGATCGACGCGGACGGACGGCTAGTCCTACCCGGCTGGGTCGACATTCACACCCACTACGACGGCCAGGCGACCTGGGACCCCGAGCTGACACCGTCGTCCTGGCATGGCGTCACCACGACGGTCTTCGGCAACTGCGGCGTTGGGTTCGCCCCGCTCAGACCCGGCAGCCAGGACTACCTGATCAACCTGATGGAGGGGGTCGAGGACATCCCCGGCACCGTGCTGGCCGAGGGGATCGACTTCACCTGGTCGACGTTCGAGGAGTACATGGACGAACTGGCCAGGACGCCACGGGTCATGGACGTCGGGGCCCAGATCCCCCACGGCGCCCTCCGGTTCTACGTGATGGGGGAGCGGGGTGCCGACCACACCGAGATCCCCACCGAGACCGAGATACAGCAGATGGCCGATGCCGTCACCGCCGCCCTCCGCGCCGGGGCGCTGGGTTTCTCCACGTCGCGGACCACAAAACACAAGGCGGCGGACGGGCGCCTCACCCCGAGCCTGACCGCATCCGAACCGGAGCTGGCGGGCATCGCAGAAGCGATGCGCAAAGCCGGGACGGGCATGATCCAGTGCAACAGCGACTTCGGCGACGGTGAGGTGGAGATCCTGACCGAGATGGCCAGGCTGTCCGGTCGACCCGTGTCCGTGCTGCTCCTGCAGATCGATCAGGACCCGGACCGGTGGCGGCGGACCCTTGCCGGTATCCACCGGGCGAACGCCGAGGGGTTGTCGATGACCGGACAGGTCGGCTGCCGACCGATCGGGATCATGATGGGGCTGGACACCAGCGTGCAGCCGTTCGGGAATCATCCGGCGTATCACGCCATCGCCGACCTGCCGATCGCCGAACGGGCGGCTCGGCTCCGGAACGACGGTGAGCTCCGCCATGCACTGCTGAGCAGCCGACCGGACAACGGGTTCACCAAGTGGATCAGCTACGCCCTGACCAGAACCTTCGAGTTGGGCAGCCCGCCCGATTATGAGCCGGATCCGGCCCGGAGCGTTGCCGCGCTGGCCGAACGGGCAGGCGGGTCGCCATGGGAGCTGGCCCTCGATCTGCTCAGCGCAGGGAACGGCGAAACGTTGCTGCTTTACCCGTTCGAGAACTACACCGCCGGCAACCTGGACGTCATCCGGGAGATGCTGGTGGATGAACACACGATCTGTGGCCTCGGTGACGGTGGAGCCCACGTGGCGACGATCTGCGACGCCAGCTACCCCACCTACCTCCTCACCCACTGGGCCAGGGATCGGGACCGCGGCGAGCAGATCCCGCTGGAGCAGCTGGTCAAAAAGCAGACCAGGGACACCGCGGTGGCCTATGGCCTGCTCGATCGCGGCGTTCTGGCCCCCGGCTACAAGGCGGACATCAACATCGTCGACTTCGACCGCCTGTCCGTCACCGAACCGCAGGTCACCTACGACCTGCCCGCCGGCGGCCGCCGTCTGATACAGCGGAGCCGGGGGTACGACCACACGTTTGTCTCCGGCGTTGAGGTTTCGGTCGGCGGCGAACCGACGGGCGCCCGTCCGGGCGGTCTGCTGCGGGGTGCGACCAACCGCCCGTAGCGGCCGAACGGCATCGGTGACGCTGCCCGAGTCGGGCAATCGGTTCTGCTATAACTACCTGCATGAGCATGGGTTTGGGAGACGACAACAACCCCGAGGACGCGCCGATGGGTGGGCACGATCCGGCAGGCCAGGCGCCCGGGGCCTCGGCGGCCGCGCCCGCCGGATGGTATCCGGTGGACGGCGGAGGCCAGCGATACTGGGATGGCGCCGCATGGACCGACCACATCGCTCCGGCCCCCGGGGCCGCCCCGTCGCCGCCTCCGCCAGCCGCCGGCGCACCGGGGTCTCCCGGCGCACCGCAGGCGCCGGCCGCACCGGCCATGGATGCGCCCGGCGCACCCGGTGCTGGTTTCCCGCCGGGCGTCGGTGACCCGCAGCCGGTCTGGGGCGCAGCGCCTGCTGCGCCCTTCGGGCAGGGCCAACCGCCTGCACCGGGTGGGCCGATCCCCAGCACATCCGATGACCGGACCATGGCCCTGTTGTGCCACGTGCTCGGGCTGTTCACGGGTTTCATCGGCCCGCTGATCGTGTGGTTGATCAAGAAGGACCAGTCCCGGTTCGTCGACCATCACGGCAGGCAGGCGCTCAATTTCCAGATCAGCATGTTCATCCTGTGGATGATCACCTTTGTGCTGATCTTTGTGCTGATCGGTCTGTTGCTGATCCCGGTGCTGTTGGTCTGGGGCATCGTCATGCCGATCATCGCCGCGGTGGCGGCCAACAAGGGTGAGGAGTATCGCTACCCGCTCACCATCCCGTTCCTCGGCTGACGAGGCGCGGGAACCTTCCCGGGAAACCAACGAGGAGTTGTCGTGCCGGTCGTCGTCACCGACGGGTTGACCGTTCCCGATGCCGAGCTGTCGTGGACATTCGGCCCGTCAGGTGGGCCGGGCGGCCAGCATGCAAACCGGTCGAACACCCGCGTCGAGCTGACGTGGGATCTGGCCGGTTCAACCGTCGGCACCCGGACGCAGCGTGACCGGCTGCTGGCCAAGCTCGGCCCAACCGTCTCGGTCACCGCCGACGACGAGCGATCCCAATCCCGGAACCGGGCCATCGCCGAGAGGCGGCTGGCCCAGCGGATCCGGGAGGCGCTGGTCACGGAGAAGCCGCGCCGCAAGACCAAACCGACAAAGGGATCGAAAGAACGACGGTTGCAGTCAAAGCGGGCCAGGTCGCAGGACAAGCAGCTCCGCAGGCCGCCCACCAGGGACGACTGAGCCCGGCTCCGTCGCCGCAGTGAGGGTTCGCCGCGACTAGCGACGGTGTTCCGGAGAGTGGAAGTCGGTCTGGCAGCCGGCTTTCCAGGTGTCGGGTTGGTTGCCGTGGGCAGGGACCCCGCCCGCGTCTTTGAGCATGCGGGCGAGGTGGAGGCAGTTCCAGACCAGGAAGGTGGTGTTGCGATTGGTGAAGTCGTTCTCGGGGCCGCCGGAGCCTTCGTCCATGTAGGAGGGCCCGGGGCCCGCTTCACCCATCCAGCCCGCGTCGGCCTGGGGTGGCACGGTGTAGCCGATGTGGGAGAGGGAGAAGAGGATGTTCATCGCGCAGTGCTTGACTCCGTCCTCGTTGCCGGTGATCAGGGTTGCGCCGACCTTGCCGTAGTCCCGGTACTGGCCCTTGTCGTTGAGGTCGTGGGTGTAGCCGTACATGCGCTCGAGGACGCGGTTGCAGACCGAGCTCTTCTCGCCGAGCCAGACCGAGGTGCCGATGATGAGGATGTCGCAGGCGTCGATCTTGGCCTGGATACCGGGCCAGTCGTCCTTCTCGTAGCCGTCCCGTCCGGCGTAGTCGTGCTTGAGCCCGGCGGGGATCTCATAGTCGACCGGGCGGAGGTACTCGACCTCGACGTTGTTGGCTTCGAAGATCTGCCTGGCGACCTGCATCAGCCCCTCGGTGTGGGACAGGTTCGGTGACCGGGTCAGCGTGCAGTTGAGCATCAGCACCTTCAGATCGTCATACGTGCCCGGGGCGTCGGCGCAGAGCGAATCGGTCATCGACTGGAGCTGTTCGGTCATTACGGGTGTCCCTTCGGTGGAAGTGCGGAGCGGGCCAACGCCGCTGTTGGTGCACACTACCGAGGTTCGACCTCGGTGGGCGACCGGTCGATGGCGGGTAGCGCTACGGTTGGGCTGGCGTGGCGGATCGAGGACCCCGATGCGCCAGTCCAGAGGAGGACCGATGACCCGACATGCGCTCTACCTGCAGGACGCCCACCCCATCCGCGACGCCATCCGCTACACGCAGTACGCCGAGGAGAAGGGGTTCGACGCGGTCTGGCAGGCCGACTCCCGCCTGGTTCGGGAAGCCGGTGTTCCGATGGCGGCGTTCGCCGCAACCACGGACACGATCAAGGTCGGGTCGGGCGTCATCGACGTGTGGACACGCAACCCGGCACGGATCGCCTCCATGTTCTCCACCCTGGACGACCTCGCACCGGGGCGGATCCTCTGTGGCCTCGGAGCCTGGTGGGACCCGCTTGCGGCCAAGGTCGGCATCGACCGGGCCCGACCGCTCCGGGTCATGCGAGAGGTTGTGACCGCGGTCCGGGGCCTGCTCAACAACGAGACCGTCACCATGGACGGGTACTACGTGAAGTTGGACGGGGTTGAGCTTGACTACGTGCACCAGGAGCGGCGGCCGAAAGACGTGCCGATCTACATCGGGGCAACCGGCATGCAGATGATGCAATTGACCGGCGAGATCGCCGACGGTGTTGTCCTCAACTACCTGGTGTCACCGGCGTACAACGAGCAGGCGTTGGAGAACCTGCAGATCGGTGCCCAGAAGGCAGGCCGCTCGATCGACGACCTCGACCGGCCGCAGTTGGTCGTCTGCTCGGTTGACGAGGACCGAGCAGCGGCGCTGGACGGTGCCCGCATGCTGGTCACCCAGTATCTCGGTCAGCAGCCCCACATCATGAAAGCAAGCGGTGTGCCGGAGTCGCTCCTGGAGGACGTCCACAAGATTCTCGGCTGGCCCGCAACCCACGAGCAGGTTGTCGAGGCGGCCAAGCTGGTGCCCGACGACATCGTGCAGATGATCTGCGCCGCCGGCACCCCGGATGAGTGCCGGGAGAAGGTTGACCAGTACGTGGCCGCCGGGTGCACCACCCCGATCCTGTATCCGCTCGGTGATGTCGAGCTCATGATCGACACGTTCGCTTCGTAGCGAGTCGGTCGCCGGTCGTCGGATCCTCCGTTCCCCTATTCCGTGGCGCAGGAGCGGGCCCCGGTCCATCATGGGACGGTGCTGGGGGCGACGGGCATCACCAAGAGCTACGGCGAGGTCCAGGCCCTCCGAGGCGCTGACCTTCAGGTGGACACGGGCCAGATCGTGGCGCTGCTCGGCAGGAACGGCGCCGGAAAGACCACGCTGCTGTCGATCATCGCCGGGTTGCTCGCCGCGGACGAGGGGTCGGTGTGGATCGGCGGGATCGACGCCATGGCCGACCCGGACCGGGCCAAGACCCTCATCGGGATCGCCCCGCAGGAGACCGGCATGTACCCGGTTCTCAGCGTCCGGCAGAACCTGGAGTTCTTCTGCGATCTTGCCGCGGTCGAGCGCCGCGACCGGCGAGCCAGGGTGGAGTCCGTGGCAGAACGGCTTGGCTTGACCGAGTTGCTGGACCGCAAGGGCAACCAGCTGTCCGGCGGCGAGGCCCGTCGGCTCCACACCGCTTGTGCGCTGGTTCACAGACCAAAGCTGCTGATGCTCGACGAACCGACGGTCGGAGCCGATGTCGGAACTCGGCAGCAGCTGATCGATGCGGTGCGGGCCATGGCCGACGAGGGAGCGGCCGTCGTCTACACCACGCACTACCTGCCGGAGGTCGAGGCTCTCGACGCCGACATCGTGATCATCGATGACGGCCGGATCCTGGCCAGGGGAACCAGGGCCGAGCTGATCGACGATCATCACCTCGGCGGGCTCCGATTCACCGTTGACGGCCCGGCCCCGGCCGACGCCCTGGCCGGGTTGGACGTGACGACCGTCAGAGGCGGTGACGTGCACGGGGCACCGCACGAGTATCTGGCCGTCGGGGACCTGACCATGTCAGCCCTCCTCGGCCGGTTCGGATCTTCCGTCGACCGTCTCATCTCCGTTGAGCGGAATCAGCCCGACCTGGAGAGCGTCTTTCTCGCCGTCACCGGCAGCTCGCTCGGCGAGGCGGAAGCCACCGAAACCCCGGAGGACGCCGGCGCAGGCGCCGGACCGGCGGGCGAGGAGGGATCGTGAGAGCCGCCCTTGCGGTGACAAGGGTGCAACTGCGGATCCTTCGGAGCGACCCGTGGTTCCTGGTCATCATGTTCAGCATGCCGCTGGTGGTCATGCCGCTGTTCCGCCGGGTCATCGAGTCCTCGTTGGTGGGTGCCGGTTTCGACGAGGCGAACGGCGCCGAGCTTGTGGTACCGGGCCAGATGGTGCTCTTCGGTTTCATCGTCGGTGGTTCGGTCGGTTTTTCGGTGTACCGGGAGCACGGTTGGAAGACCTGGGACCGGTTGCGCGGCTCATCGGCATCTCCCCGATCCCTGCTGGCGGGTTTTGCCATACCGTGGATCGTGGTGCACGTCCTGTACTCCGCCACGCTTCTGGTGGCGGGTGGGCTGCTGATCGGGCTGCGGCTCAACGGCGGCTCGCCGGTCGCCGTCCTGCTTATGCTGATCGGCTACGCCTGTTGTGTGATCGGCCTGATCCTCCTGGCCACCGCCACCTTCCGCACGGTCAACCAGCTCAACGGGCTGCAGAATGTCGGAGCGATGCTTTTTGGCGGGCTTGGCGGGGCGATCGTCCCCCACGAGAGCCTGCCGGGCTGGGCTCAGGCCATTGCGCCGTTCACCCCGACCTACTGGGCGATGGAGGGCCACCGATCGGTCTTCCTGGAGGAGGGGACGGTATCGGATGTCCTGGTGCCGTTCGGGGTGCTGATGGCCGCGGCCGCGGTGCTCGGTGCGCTCGGTGTTGCTCGATTCCGGGTGGACGAGACCAAGGAGTTCTTCGCCTGACCCGACCGTCGGGGTGACCTACGCTCGGTGGATGGCAGAGAAGCAGTCGGTTCCCCGCAACATGGCGCGGCTGGAGAAAATCGTGGCGGCGCTGCCCGAGAGTCACCGGGTCGACGTTGAAGCGTGGGACGACGAACCGACCTTCCGGGTCAGGAACAAGAACTTCCTGTTCACCAACAAACAGGGCACCCGCCTCGGTTTGAAGTTGTCCAAGGAGGAGGCCGAGGCGGTCGTTGCGGGGGACGACAGGGTCGAACCGATGGGGTACGGGCTCGGCCGCCACGGTTGGATCGGCGTCCACCTGCCAGCCAGGTCGGGGGCGGAGCGGTGGGAGGAGGTCACCGAGTGGATCCGGACCAGCTACACGCTGGTCGCCCCCAAGAGACTGGCGCAGCACATCCTGGACGAAGACGCAGCGGCTCTGGCGGCCGGGAAGTAGCCGCCGTCGAACCGTTGCTGACAACCGGTTACCCGCCACCGGTGTCGCAGCTCAGCCGCCGCGGCGGCTCGAAGACCTCAGCCTCGGGCTGGGAGGCCGTAGCGCTCCAGGATGTTGTCCGGTTTGAACGTTTCGAACGGGACCGTCGGTGCGGTGCACAGCTCGACCATCGTGTCCTCGATCTCGATCGGGTCCAGTTGATTACCCAGCATGCGAACCCTGGTCGACTCCGCCAGGTCACCCTCGTTCGTACCGGCGGCCACCAGGTCCTGCACCCCGTCGACCATGAGGTCGTTGAAGCCGGTGGCGTACGGCCCCGGGTTGAGCTTGCAGACCTCAACCCCGTACGGCTCCATCTCCGCCCGGAGCGAACTGGTCATCGCCTCCAGCGCATGCTTTGTCATCGCGTACGGGCCGGACAGCGGCCCGGAGAAGACACCGGCGATGGAGGAGACGATGATGATCCGACCACGACCCCGTTCCTGCATACCGGCAGCGACCGCCTGGGTCATCCGCAGGGTGCCGAATACGTTCACCTCGAAGACCCCCCGGACCTTCTCCATCGGCACGGTTGCCAGGGGACCGAGCTGCCCGAGCCCGGCGTTGTTCAACAGGACGTCGACCGGAAGCTCGGCCGCGGCCGCCAGATCGGTGTCGTCGGTGATGTCCAGCTTTCTGGCCGTGACCCCTTCCGCGGCAAGGTCGGACGCCTCCTTGTCGGTCAGCGTGCCGCCGATGACGTCGTGACCGGCGGCGGCCAGCTTGGCGGCCGCACCGCGGCCGAAACCGGAGCCTGCGCCCGTGATCAGGATGGTTCGTTTCTCGTCTTGGGAAGCCACGGGCCGAGCCTACTGCCCGAGGTTCTTGGGGGTTTGAAGTCGGGATTCTGTGTCAGGTCTCACCAGTTTCGGCCGCCGGGCCGAAACTGCAAGCGAGACGCTCCGCGTCGAAGCCCCGAGTAGTCTGAGGCTGTGGCCGCATCGCTCCCGCAACACAAACAGGAACTGATCCAGCTGATGACCGAGGCCGGGGTGCTGACCTTCGGGGACTTCGTCACCAAGAGCGGCCGGTCTACGCCGTACTTCGTCAACACCGGGCTGTATCGGACCGGGGCCCACATCCAACGCCTCGGTCGGTACTACGCCAAGGCCCTGCTGGAGAACATCGGGACCGGATTCGATGTGCTGTGCGGCCCCGCCTACAAGGGGATCCCGCTCGCCACCACAACCGCCATCGCCCTGGCCGACCTCGGCCACGACGTCGCCTACTGCTTCAACCGCAAGGAGGAGAAGGACCACGGCGAAGGTGGCATGATGGTCGGTCACCAGCTGGCCGACGGTGATCGGGTGGTCCTTATCGAGGACATCACCACGGCAGGGACCGCCATCCGGGACATCGTGCCGGTGCTCCGATCCCAGGCCGATATCACGCTGGCCGGACTGGTCGTCTCGGTCGACCGTTGTGAACGGGGCATCGATGAACGATCGGCGCTCCAGGCCCTGTCCGAGGAGTTCGACATGCCGGCGTTTGCCATCGTCACCGTGCACGAAATCATGGACTCGATGGATCTCGGTCCCGAAACCTTGGCGGCGATGCGGGACTACCTGGACCGCTACGGCGTTCGGGCCGCCTGAGCGGTCTCCGTCCGGGTCTCCCGACCGCTCCACCACAGCTGCACCGCCCCGGCGACCACCACGACCAGCACACCCATTCCGGCCAGGGTGACGTCCAGCCCGACGGCGTCGGCAACGATACCGATCGGCAACGACGCCAGACCGAACGCGCTGAAACCCAGACCGAGCAGCGACTGGATCCGGCCGTGGAACGCCGGATCGCTGTTGCTCAGTGCCAGCGTGCCGTTCATCGCCTGGAATCCGGCGGTTGCCCCGCCAAGCAGCATCGCGGCAACGCCGGCTGAGAAGAAGCTGGGGGAGAAGCCGAGGAACAGCAGGCTCACACCGATGCCGATCGCCGACCAGAACTGGATGGTCCGGCCGCTGGCCAGCGGGGCCCTGGCCACCAGCAGCCCGGCGCCGAGACCGCCAAGGGCCCCGACC
>JBCCGJ010000078.1:0-18833 GCA_039029335.1 Actinomycetota bacterium
CGACGACCTGGTCGGTGCGCTGTACATCCCCCACGACGCGATCACCTCCCCGGTTGACACCACGATGGCGCTGGCAAAAGGGGCAAAAGCAAAGGGGGCAACCGTCGTCGAAGGTGTTGCCGTCACCGACCTGACCGTGGTTGACGAGCGCATCACCGGCGTGGTGACCGAGGCCGGTCCCATCGACGCCGAGACCGTTGTCCTGGCGGGCGGTATGTGGACCCGGCACCTTGCGGCGACGGCCGGGATCACTGTGCCGCTACAGGCCTGTGAGCACTTCTACATCGTCACCGAACCGATCGAGGGCCTGGCCAGGAACACACCGACGGTCCGGGACCCGACCAACTACACGTATTTCAAGGAGGAGACCGGCAAGATCATGGCCGGCTTCTTCGAGCCCCGGGGCAAGATCTGGAACCTCGACGGCATCCCCCGGGATTTCAGCTTCGGCACCCTGCCAGAGGACTGGGAGCACGTCGGACCGATCTTTGAGCGGGCCATCCACCGAATGCCGGTCCTCGGTGAGGTCGGGCTGCAGCTGTTCTTCAACGGTCCGGAGTCCTTCACCCCGGACGGCGTCTATTACATCGGCGAGTCGCCCGAGGTCGACGGCTGTTTTGTCGCCGCCGGGTTCAACTCGGTCGGTATCCAGTCCGCAGGCGGGGTCGGCTGGGCCATTGCGGACTGGATCGTCGACGGCCACCCGCCGATGGACCTGTCCGCGGTTGACATACGGCGGGCCTTCCCGTTCCAGAGCGATCCCGGCTACCTGGACGCCCGCATCTCGGAGAGCCTTGGCCTGCTGTACGCCATGCACTGGCCGTTCCGCCAGTACGAGAGCGCCCGCGATGTCCGTCGCTCGCCGCTGCATGACCGGTTCGCCGACGCCGGTGCGGTGTTCGGTGAGACCGCAGGCTGGGAGCGGCCGAACTGGATGGCGCTGCCGGGTCAGAAGCCGGAATACGAATACTCCTGGGGCAAGCAGAACTGGGTTGCGGCGTCAGGCGTGGAGTGCGACGCGGTCCGAAACGCCGTCGGCATCTTCGACCAGACGTCGTTTGTGAAGTTCGAGGTCACCGGCCCGGACGCCCTGGCGGTGCTGAACTGGATCAGCGGGAACGAGATCGACGTCCCCGTCGGCAAGACCGTCTACACCCAGTGGCTCAACGACCATGGCGGCATCGAGGCCGACCTGACGATCGCCAGGACGGACGAGGCCAGGTTCTTCGTTGTCACCGCGGCCGCCGCGGCGACTCGTGATGGTGCGTGGCTTCGCCGGGCGGCGCGAGGCCGGGACATCGCCATCCGTGATGTCACCGAGGAGATTGCCATGATCAGCGTCATGGGACCGAAGGCCCGCGAGGTCCTCGCCCCGATCACCGGCGCCGATCTCTCGAACGAGGGTTTCCCGTTCGGCACGTCGCAGTTCATGGAGGTTGCCGGGATTGAGGTCTTCGCCAACCGGATGACCTACGTCGGCGAGCTCGGCTGGGAGCTGTACGTGCCCTACGGGGATGCCGTCGCCCTCCATGACTCCTTGGTCATCGCAGGCGAACCGCACGGCTTGAAACACTGCGGCTATCACGCGATGAACACGCTCCGGCTGGAGGCGGGCTACCGCCACTGGGGTCATGACATCACCGATGAGGACACACCGATCGAGGCCGGCCTCGGGTTCGCCCTGGCATGGGACAAGGACGGCGGGTTCCGGGGCCGGGACGCCCTCCTGGCCCAGCGCGATGCGCCCCGAATGAAGCGGTTGATCACGTTCCGGCTGGAGGACGAGGACCGGCTGGTCTATCACGACGAACCGATCTTCCGAGACGGTGTGGTGGTCGGTCGGACGACCGGCGGCATGTGGAGCTACACCGAGAACCGATGCCTGGCCATGGGGTATCTCAGCCCGACCGAGGAGGACCCGGATCGGGATGGGGGCGTGACCAAGGACTGGCTGGAGACCGGACGGTTCCAGATCGAGGTGGCGACGGTCAAGATCGACGCCACCCCGTCCATCCGTTCGTTCTACGACCCGAAGAACGAACGGGTCCGGCTTTAGGCCGGACACCGCAGACAAGCACAACAGACACACAGACAACACCGGTCGACCGGATCCGACTCGACCGCTCAACAACAATCAAGAGGGGAAAAGACGCCATGCGCGACGAAGCACAGGTGGTGATCATCGGCGGTGGGGCGATGGGCGCCGGGCTGATGTACTTCCTGGCCCACGAAGGCTGGACGGACACCGTCCTGATCGAGAAGGGGGAGCTGTCGTCCGGGTCCACCTGGCATGCGGCGGGACTGATACCCCACTTCATCGGCAGCCTGAACATGGCAAAGGTTCACGCCGTCGCCCCCGAGCTGTACGCCGGCATCGAGGAGGAGACCGGGCTCAACGGTGGCTGGCACAACACCGGCGCCATCCGTCTGGCCGTCGACGAACACCAGGCCAACTGGTTCCATCACGTCAAGGGTGTCCTGGAGATCGCCGGTGTTGAAGGACATCTGATCGGCCAGGAGGAGATCAACAAGTGGTGGCCGTTCATGGACGTCTCGGACGTCAAGGTCGGTTTCTACACCCCGCACGACGGCTGGTCGGATCCATCCAGTGCCACCGCCGCCATGGTGAAGGGCGCCCGCCAGCTTGGCTGCGACCTGGAGCGCAACACGTTGGTGACCGAGACGAACCAGTTGCCGGACGGCCGCTGGGAGGTCATCACCGAGTCGAACGGTGAGCGGGGCCGGATCGTCTGTGAACACCTGGTCAACGCCGCCGGTTGCTACGCGCCGCAGGTCGGTGCGATGGCCGGCGTCGAGGTGCCGATCGTTTCCGTCATCCACCAGTACCTGATCACCGAACCGATGGAGGAGATCAAGGCTCTCGACTGGGATCTGCCGATCGTTCGCGATCCCCGCGTGTCCTCCTACTACCGGCGGGAGATCGACAGCCTGCTGGTCGGTCCGTACGAGACGGCGAATGCCCAGGTGTACGGCGTCGACGGCATCGAGTGGGACAAACACTTCTATCTGACCCCGGCCGACCTGGACCAGATCATGCCCCACCTGGTGGACGCCGGGGATCGCATCCCACCCTTCCAGGAGGCGGGCATCAAGAAGGTCATCTCCGGTCCGATCACCCACACCCCGGATTCGGGCTATCTCATGGGCCCCGCGCCCGGCCACCGCAACTACTGGATGTGCGCCGGCGCGTCCATCGGCGTGACCCAGGGCCCCGGCGCCGGCAAGTTCCTGGCCCAGTGGATGGTCCACGGACAGACGGAGATCAACGTGGCCGAGATGGATCCCCGGCGCTTCGGCGACCACTGCGGACCAAAGGGCCGCTACATGCTGGAAAAGGTGGTCGAGGAGTACCACGAGATGTACGCCACCCTGAAACCGGGCGAGCAGCGGTTCGCCGGTCGGCCCCAGAAGACCGACCCGATCTACGACCGGCTCGGCAAACGGCACGCCCAGTTCGAGGACGTGTTCGGGTGGGAGCGGCCGCAGTACTTCTCGCCGGACGGCTCCACCGAAGCGCACTCGTTCCGTCGATCGAACGCATTCGAGGTTGTGGGGGAGGAGTGCCGGGGAGCCAGGGAGCGGGCCGGCCTCGCCGACCTCACGGCATTCTCGAAGTTCGAGGTCACCGGAGCGGACGCCCATGCCTTCCTGGAGAACCTGGCGGCCAACAAAATGCCGACGACCGACGGCGGCATGCGGTTGACCCACATGCTTACCGAGTTGGGCGGCATCGAGGCCGAGATGACGATCACCCGGCTGGCCGAGGACCGGTTCTACCTCAACTCCGGCATCACCGTGCAGTACCACGACCGGGACTGGTTGCTGGACCACATCGAACCCGGCCAGGACGTGACCGTCACGGACCGGACCGAGGACCTGGCCATCCTGGCGATCTCCGGCCCCCGGTCCCGGGACATCCTTTCCACCCTGACCGACGTCGACCTGACCGCCCCGGCGTTCCGGTGGCTGACCGGTCAGGAGATCGAGCTCGACTGCGGAACCGGGGCCGGCGTCCCGTGTATCGCGCTGCGGGTCAGCTACATCGGAGAACTCGGCTGGGAACTCCATCACCCGATGGACCGCCTGCCGGAGCTCTACGACGCGCTGGTGGCGGCCGGGGAGCCGCACGGCATGGTCCACTACGGCAGCTACGCCATGAACACCATGCGGATCGAGAAGGCGTACAAGGCGGTCGGTCACGAACTGACCACCGAGATCACCCCGGTCGAAGCCGACCTCGGCCGCTTTGTCGACTATTCGACCGACTTCATCGGAAAGGCTGCAACCGAGGCCCGGTCGGCCGACGGGTACGAGATCGACATGATCTGTGTGTACTGCGAGGTCGACACCGACACCGACCCGACCACCGGCAACGACTGCCGGGGTAACGAACCGATCTACGACGGCGACCGCCGGATCGGGCTGACCACCTCCGGCACCTGGGGTCACACGGTCGGCAAAAGCCTGGCGTTCGCCTACGTCGAGCCGGCGTACGCCGCCCCGGGAGCCAAGTTCGACATCATGCTGCAGGGCGACCGCAGAACGGCGATCGTGCTCGCCGAACCGGCGTGGGACCCGACAAACGAACGGCCGAGGGCCTGAAATGGCCCGCCGATCAGGGGGACGGGCCGCTCGGCAGGCCCTTCGAGCGGCACCACCGGAAGCGGACGCCCGGGCGGTCTGGCCGGGGATGCCCGGCGGCGCGTATCGGCCGCTGACCGATCGCCAGATGGACGACGTGTTCAACGCCGCACTCGGGTTGCTGGAGGACCTCGGCATGGGGCAGGCCACCCCCGAGTTCATCGAGCTGGTCACCGCAGCCGGTGGGCACATGGACGAGTACGAGCGGCTCCGGTTCCCTCGGGGCCTGGTCCAGTCGTGCATCGAGACCGCGGCCAAGGAGTTCGTGCTGCACGGATTCAACAGCGATACCGGTGTTGAGATCGGCGGGAACCGGGTGCACTTTGCAACCGGGGGTGCGGCGGTGATGATCCTCGATCATGAAACCGGCCGCTTCCGGGACAGCACTCTCCGGGACCTCTACGATCTTGCCCGTCTGGCCGACACGCTGGACAACATCCACCTGTTCGTCCGGCCCGTCGTGACCAGGGACCTCGAAACCTCCCGCGATGTGGACGTCAACACCGCATTCGCCACCATGCTCGGTACGGGAAAGCCGATCGGTACGTCGATGTTCGAACCCGGTCACGTCCATGAAGTGGCCGCCATGTTCGACATGGCGCTCGGCGGCGAGGGCGAGTTTCGCAAGCGACCCTTCTGCAAGGCCAACAACACGTTTGTTGTGCCCCCGCTCCGCTTCGCCGAGGACTCCGCGCTGTGCCTGGCCGAGCAGGTCCGGGTCGGTATGCCGATCAACCTGCTCTCGGCGGGCCAGGCCGGGGCGACCTCACCGGCGGCCCTCGCCGGTTCGCTTGTCCAGGCGCTTGCGGAGTGCCTCGCCGGACTGACCTGCGTGAACCTCCTGTCGCCGGGGCACCCCTGTGTGCTCGGGCTCTGGCCGTTCGTCTCCGACCTGCGGACCGGGGCGATGAGCGGCGGCAGCGGCGAGGAAGCCGTGCTGAACGCGGCGGCGGCCCAGATGGCCAACTACCTTGGCCTGCCCTCCGGCGTTGCCGCGGGTATGGCCGACGCCAAGCTCCCCGATGCTCAGGCCGGGCATGAGAAGGGGCAGACGGTGACGCTGGCCGCCCAGGCCGGGGCCAACCTGGTGTACGAGTCCGCAGGCATGCTGGCCAGCATCATGGCCTGCTCGCCGGAGATGATGGTCATCGACAACGATATGCTCGGTTCGATCAACCGGACCGTTCGGGGGCTCGAGGTCACCGATGAGACACTCTCGGTCCAGACGATCGCGGAGGTGGTGCGCGGTGAAGGCCACTTTCTCGGCCACAGTCAGACGTTGGCCATGATGCAGACCGAGTACATCTATCCGACGGTGGGTGATCGGCTCAGCCCCGACGACTGGGTGGAGGCGGGCGCAAAGCGGGCCGACCAGACGGCCAGCGCGGTTGTCCGCGAGGTCCTGGCCAAGCACTACCCGGATCACGTCCCCGCCGACCGGGTTCGGGCCATCCGGGACGCGTTCCCGCTCATCTCGCTGGACGTTCACCGCTAGCCGACCATCGAACGGAACGCGGCCGACCGGTCCTTTTGTCGGACCCGGCCGTCGGCGGTAGCTTGCGCGAGGTGGCCGTGACCTCGTTGTGGACCGGTGCGTCGTCCGACCGTTCGGCCTTTGCCGTCCGGCACTTCGCCGCGGTCTGGATCAGTGGGCTGCTGTGGAACCTGACCCGTTGGGGCGTTGCGTTCCTCGGAACGTACCTGTTGAACGACATGACCGGTTCACCCCGCCTGGTGCAGCTGGCCGGGACCACGCTGTACGCGCCGCTCCTGTTCGGCGGTGTGGCGGGCGGTCTGCTGTCCGATCGGGTCGACCGGTTGCGCACCGTTCGAGTCCAACTGATCGCCCTCATTCCCCTGTCGATCCTGCTTGGTGTTCTGGTCCGGACCGACCGGGTGACGGTGTGGATCGTCTACGTGTACCTGTTCCTGGTCGGCATCGGCTGGGTCACCGACATGACCAGCAGGCGGGCGCTGGTCTACGACCTGGTCGGCGACGATCGGCTCGACCATGCGATGGCCATGGAGTCGATCAGCCTGTCGGTCGGCATGATCCTGGGTGCGCTGGTCGGCGGTTCAGCGGTTGAGGCGGTCGGTATCGGCGCCGCCTACTTCTGTATCGCCGCCCTGCTCATCGGGTCGGTGACGGCCCTGGTCGGGGTGACCTCGCCGTCCCGGTCGACGACCCTGGACGACCCGGCGGTGTCCGATCCTCCGGTAGGAGCGAATGACCCGCCTCCCACCGCACTGCGCCCTGCGGTGCAAGCGGGCGGAGGGGCTTCGGCTCGTTCGGCCGGATCGGACACCCGCGAGGCCTTCCGGATACTCCGCGCCCAGCCCAACCTCCTCGGTCTCCTCGGTGTGACGATCATCGCCAACTTCTTCCTGTTCGCCTATTTCCCGATCGTGCCGGTCGTCGCCGATCGGCTCGGGGCCGGTCCGGCGCTTGTCGGGCTGCTTTCCGCCGGCACCGGCATGGGGATGATGATCGCGTCCATCGGGTTCGCCAGGAGCGCCCCGAGGCGACGGGGGGCGGTGCACGTCGTCGGACTGTTCATCGCCATGGCGTTCATCGTCCCGTTTGCGCTGGTCGACCGGTACTGGCTCGCCCTCGCGATGGTCATCTGCTCGGGCGTCGGTTCCGGCCTGTTCGCCGCCACCCAGTCCGCGCTGGTGATGACAACCGCACCGCCGGCGTTGCGCGGCCGCGCCCTCGGGTTGCTCTCGATGGCCATCGGTGCGCTCCCGGTCGGCATGTACGCCCTCGGTGAATTCGCCGAGCGGACCTCGGTGGCGATCGCCGTGCCAACCACGGCGCTGGTCGGCATCGTTGCGCTCGCCGGGTGGACGATCCGGCACAGCGGGTTGCTTTCTCCCACTGGCGACAAATAGTCGAAAACATCACTGTCTCACACGCTTTTTGGCCGGTTTCCGCAATGTTTCGACTGCGCGAACTCTGCCACTTGTCCCCCTTGCAGGATCGACAGGGGCTACGCTCTAGGAACTTCGCACGGGGCAACGAAGTGGTTCCCCGTGCACCTGGATACAAACTCGGGAGAGAACCAATGAACCAATCGAAGCTGTATCGCCTTTTGGCGCTGCTCTTTGCGACCACCCTGTTCATGGCCGCGTGTGGTAGCAGCGATTCAGGCGACGAAGCCGCAGAGGACGACACCGACTCGTCCGAGACGGATGATTCCTCGGATTCGTCCGATGACGGAGACGACGGTGATGACAGCGACGACGGTGACACCACCGTCGAGCTGACCCAGGACGGCAGCACCCTGTCGGCCGTCATGGACCGCGGCACCCTTCGGTGTGGTGTCTCCGGTGCCGCCGTTGCGTTCTCCTTCACCCAGGCGGACGGTTCGGTCACCGGCCTCGATGCCGACTACTGCCGGGCGGTGGCCGCGGCGGTGCTCGGTGACGCAAACGCCGTCGAGTTCGTGGCGCTGACCGCCGCAGAGCGGTTCACCGCCATTTCGACCGGTGACGTCGACGTGCTCATGCGAAACAGCACCTGGACCCAGTCCCGGGACACCGAGGTGGGCATGGACTTCGGTCCCACCACCTACTACGACGGTCAGCAGCTGATGGGCCGGGCCAGCCAGGGCTTCTCCGGTTCGTCCTCGGTCGCCGAAATCGACGGCGCCGTCGTCTGCACCAACGCCGGGACCACCACCGAGACCAACATCTCGGAGCTTGCTCAGGTGCTCGGCATCAGCATCACCCTCAACACCTTTGAGGACTTCAACATCGTCACCGACGCCTTCATCGAGGGCACCTGCGACATCATCACCACGGACGGCTCCGGCCTCGTCGGCCGTAAGGCCGAGCAGCAGCCGGATGACCAGGAGTGGGTCATCTTCCCGGCAACGCCGATCTCCAAGGAGCCCCTTGGCCCGGTCTACGCCCAGAACGATTCGCAGTGGGCCGACGTTGTCAACTGGACGGTGTACGCCACCATCATCGCCGACGAGCAGGGTGTGACCTCGGCCAACGTCGACGATGCCCTGGCAAACGGTTCGCCGGAGATCCAGCGTCTGCTGGGCGGCGACGGTGAGCTGCAGAGCGTCATGGGCCTCTCCGCAGACGCCTTCTACAACACGATCAGCCAGGTCGGTAGCTACGGCGAGATCTTCGAGTCCAACCTCGGCCCGGTCGGCCTGGTGCGCGAAGGCAGCGCCAACGCCGCATGGACCGAGGGCGGTCTGATCTACGCCCCGCCGGCTCGCTAAGCAGTACCTCACTGGTCGGGTGGGGCGTCCACAGCGGGCGCCCCACCCGACGCACTGCTGCTCGACGTTCCTACGGACGCTCCTTAACAATCCCGTGATTGCTGAGGAGGCTTCCTTGTGTGTGCGAGCGATTCTTGTATATCAATACACTCCGGCGGCCTGTCGGAGAACAGCAGGGGGTTAGGGGACCAGATGTTGATCGCGGTGCCACAGCGGAGGTGCAACGTGCGCCGAGCCGCGTCGCCACCGATGGAAGGCGGCCGACGTGACGGCGAGTAATCAGGCCGAGCTCCTGGCCGCCTCCCAGCAGCGGCCCCCGCTCTGGCGGGACGCCGGTGTCCTGAAGTGGGTCGCCCAGCTGACCGTGCTGTTCCTGTTGGTTGCGGCGTTTGCGTTCCTCTCCAACGTCGCCGCCGACAACCTCGAACGCAACGGCATTCCCATCAACTACGACTGGCTGGAGGGTCCGGCCAACATCCAGCTGAGTGAGGGAATCGACACCAATCCGAGCACCGCAGGCCGGGCGCTGTGGGCCGGGTTTGTCACCACGCTGCGACTGGCCATCGCAGGCATCGTCGTCTCCACCATTCTTGGGGTCGGCATCGGTCTTGCGAGACTGTCGAACAACTGGCTGGCCAGTCGAGCGGCGTCGGTGTTCATCGAAACACTTCGCAACATTCCGGTGCTGGTTCAGATCCTGCTCTGGTTCTTCATCATCTCCAGCACGCTGCCCGCCCTGGAGGCCAGGGAAGGCCGGTCCTGGTTCATCGCCTCCCAGAAGGGCATCTCCATTCCCCGGGTGTTCCTGGCGGACGGGTTCTACCAGTGGCTGTCGATCCTGCTGATTGGTGGGGTGGTCGCCTGGTTCGTCAGGCGAACCCTGCAGGCGCGTCAGGATCGGCTCGGCGGCAACCAGCACGTCGCCGGCATCAGCTGGGGGATCTTCCTGGTCTTCGCTGCCGTCGGCTGGTTCGTCAACCCGATCATGGGTTGGATCGGCCCGATCTTCGATGCGGCCGAGGAGGGCTGGGGCAACATTCCCCAGTCCGCGATGCAGCTCATCATCAGCCTGATCGCCGTGGTGGCGTCGGCCAACTGGATCCGCCGGTTCCTCAACAGCAGGCGGACGCCCGCCGGTCTGGCCAAGCTGATCGACGACGACTACTTCCGCATGGCGTTCTCGGCGTTCGGTGCGCTGTTTGTGATCGTGGTGATCTGGCGGGTCTGGCCCGGTCTTGCCAGCTGGGTCATCAACTCCGGCAGCGACGGTCTCGGTGTCATCGGCGACAAATTCGGAGACGGACGAGGCAGCCGGCCACTGGATGCGATGCTGCCAACGGTCTCCTCCGGCCGGTTCGCCAACTTCGGACCAACCGGCCTCACGATGACGGTCTTCTTCGCCGCCCTGTTCATCGGCCTGGTGCTCTACACCGCCAGCTTCATCGCCGAGATCGTCCGAGGCGGCATCCTGGCCGTGCCGCGGGGCCAGCTGGAGGCGGCCTCGGCACTCGGCCTCAGCCGAGCCCAGTCGCTGCGCAAGGTCATCCTGCCCCAGGCGTTCCGGGTGATCATGCCGCCGCTGGGCAACCAGTACCTGAACATCACCAAGAACACCTCGCTGGCCATCGCGGTCGGCCTCTCGGACCTGGTCCAGGTGGGCCAGTCGATCTTCAACAAGAACAACCAGGCCCTGGCGGTGTTCAGCATCTGGATGGCCTCCTACCTGTTCTGCTCGTTGACCATCTCGGTTGTTGTCAACTACATCAACCGCCGACTTGCGATCGTGGAGCGCTGACATGACCGGAGCAGGCGACTACTCACAAATCACCGCCACCGATCCGGCCCACCTGGCCGGCATGTCGGAGGCGGCCGCTACACCACCGCCGCCGTCCATCCCCAGCAAGGGGCCGGTGGACTGGGCTCGCAAGAACCTGTTCTCCTCGGTTGGCAACACCATCACCACCGTTGTCTTCCTGGCCATCGCGTTCTTCATCATGCGGTGGCTGCTCGATCTGATCTTCTCCGAGGAGCGGAACTGGGCAAGCGTCTGGACCAACATCCGGCTGCTGTTCGCCTACAACTATCCAGCGGAGCAGTTCATCCGCATCTGGTTCAGCCTTGGTGCGGTCCTCATCGGCGCCGGTCTGACACTCGCCTCGTTTAACGGACGGCTGACCATCGGCCTGCGAAAGCTGCTGAGCAACGCCACGTTCGGCGGTATCATCCTCGTCGTACTCGGCCTCCTGGCCTCCACCGCGGGGGACGGCGCCCGGGTCGGCCTGTTCATCGCCGGCGCAGTGCTGCTGGCGATCGGCCTCGGTGTCACCCGAGCCCTGGGGCTGACGAAGGAGAACGACCGCCAGGTCTCGGTGTTCAACCTCATGGTGGCGTTTGCGGCCGCAGTCGTGGTGTTCGTCTGGCTGGTTCCCTTCGGTCGCTACGAGAGCGTCGGGGCCGAGGTCACCCAGGAGTCCGGCACGGTCAACCGGACCACCCAGATCCCGTGGACCATCATGATGGGCCTGCTGGTCGCCGCCTATCCGGTCGGTCGGTTCCTCAAGCAGCTCATCGGCGGTCGAGCACTCCAGGGGGCGCTGGCCGTCTGGTGGGTCTTCGGGCCTGCCTTCCTGGTGTTCCTGGTGCTGCGGGACCCCAACTTCGACTGGGACCACGTCATCAGCACCGACATTCCGATGGGCCTCGGCTTCGCCCTCGTCGGCGGTGCGCTGCTGTTCTACCTGAGCAAGCCCGGGAACGAGAGCGTGGCCCGCGGGACCGGTGCGGCCCTATTGGCCTATGCCGCGTTCAACTGGATCGCGGCCTTCGGAGACATCAGCATCCCCGGCCTCGGCACCATCAACTTCGCCTGGTACCCGTGGCAGTCGATGCTGCAGAAGGCCCGCATCTCCTTCCTGCTGCTGGCACTTGCCGCATTCCTGGCCGTGACGTTTGCCGGCGAGGTCCGGGCCCGACTGCGGTTCGCCGCGGTGTGGGTCGGCTTCATGCTGCTGTTCCACTGGCTGGTAACCGGCATCAACACCGAGTCGACCCTCCAGATCGTGTCGCCGCCGTTCCTCGGTGGGTTCACCCTGACCCTGGTCATCGCCTACTACACGATGTTGCTGTCGTTCCCCATCGGGGTGCTGATGGCTCTGGCCAGGACATCGAAGCTGCCGATCTTCCGGGTGCTGGCAACCGGCTACATCGAGTTTGTCCGTGGCGTGCCGCTCATCACCGTCCTGTTCTTCTTCTCCAACATCCTCAACCTGTTCCTGCCAAACGGCATGGAGCTCTCGGAGCTGGCGGCGATTCTGCTCGGGTATTCCCTGTTCGGCGGGGCCTACATGGCGGAGAACATCCGCGGTGGTCTGCAGTCGGTCCGCCAGGGCCAGTTCGAGGCGTCTGACGCCCTCGGCCTCACCACCATGCAGCGAACGGCGTTCATCGTGTTGCCACAGGCGCTGCGGGTGTCCATCCCCAACCTGGTCGGGCAGGCCATCGCCACCTTCAAGGAGACGTCGCTGATCGCCATCATCGGCGGGTTCGACCTGCTGAGAGTGGCCAACGCCTCCATTCCCAGCCAGCCGACGTTCATCGGTCAGAACCTGCCTGCGCTGCTGTTCATCAGCGTGGTCTACTGGATCGTGTCGTACTCGATGTCCCGGGGCTCTCGGAACCTGGAGCAGCGGCTCGGGGTGGGTACCCGATGAGCCCCTTCCGTATGAGCACTGTCGCTGAACGCCCTACCATGTACGTGTACTCCCGGAGGTTTTTCTCATGAGCATCGCAGACGCCGGATTGACGTCCGAGCTGAAAGAGCGACGCGACGTCATCGTCTGCGACGGCGTGAAGAAGTGGTTCGGCGACTTCCAGGCCCTCAACGGCGTTGACCTCACCGTCAAGGAGCAGGAGGTGATGGTGGTGCTTGGACCGTCCGGTTCCGGCAAGTCCACCCTGATCCGCTGCATCAACCGGCTGGAGGCCCACCAGGAGGGCCGGATCGTCGTCGACGACATCGAGCTCACGAACGATCTGCGGAACATCGACAAGATCCGCTCCGAGGTCGGCATGGTCTTCCAGCAGTTCAACCTGTTTCCCCACCTCACGGTGCTGGACAACATCACCCTCGCCCCCATCTGGGTCCGCAAGAAGGCCCGGGTTGCGGCGGAGGAGACCGCACGGCAACTGCTGGAGCGGGTCGGTATCCCGGAGCAGGCCGACAAATACCCGGGCCAGCTGTCCGGCGGTCAGCAGCAGCGCGTGGCCATCGCCCGGTCGCTGGCCATGGAGCCGAAGATCATGCTCTTCGACGAGCCCACCTCGGCGCTCGACCCGGAGATGATCTCCGAGGTGCTGGACGTGATGAAAGACCTGGCCCTCGGCGGTATGACCATGGTCTGTGTCACCCACGAGATGGGGTTCGCCCGAGAAGTGGCGGACCGCGTGGTGTTCATGGAGTCCGGTGAGATTGTGGAGGTCGGCACCCCGGAGCACTTCTTCACCAACCCCACCGAGGACCGGACCAAGCTCTTCCTGTCGCAGATTCTCTGATGGATCCGGCGGCGCTGGTCACCCCGGACGTCGTCGAACGGTTCTCGGCGGACGGTGTTGTCTGCCTCCAGGGCGCGATCGGGCGGGACTGGATCGAGGCGCTGCGGGACGGTGTCGCCCACAATCTGGACAACCCGAGCCCCCGGGGCAGGGTGTGGAATCGGGACGCAGACGGCGGGGCGTGCCTCTACGACAGCCAGGTCTGGCAGGACATCCCCCAGTACCGGGACTTCGTTTTGTATTCACCGATGGGGGAGATCGCCGGCCGGGTCCTCGACTCGACGCGGGTCAACTTCTTCTTCGACGCCATCTTCGTCCGGACCGTCGGCAACCAGTTCCGCACCCCGTTCCATCAGGACGAGCCCTACTGGTCGGTCAACGGGTTCGACACCTGTTCGGTGTGGATGCCGCTGGTGCCGGTTGAGGCCAGGAGCGCGCTGGAGTTCGTTCGAGGGTCCCACCGGTGGCCCAATCGGTTCCGGCAGACGAACTTCGGGGCGATGACCGGCGACGCTCGGGATCAGGTTGTCATGGCCGACGATCTGGAACCGTTCCCCGACGTTGAGGGCGACCGGGATGCGTTTGACCTGGTCAGCTGGAATATGAACCCCGGGGACGTGGCCATCTTCAATGCCCGGATCATCCACGGCGGATCCGGGAACCTGGCCCCGGACCGGGATCTCCGGGTGTTCAACACCCAGTGGCTCGGTGATGACGTTCGGGTACTGTTCCGGCCAGAGGGTATGGACCCCGACCACTCGCAGGTCATGACCGAGGTCGGCCTGCGGCCCGGGGACCGGATCGGCACCGAGCTGTACCCCGAGGTCTGGCGTCGGGAGCCGGTCACCGTGTAGAGGCCGGGAGCGCCCGTTCACCGAAGCGGCCTTCTCAACATCTCTGCGTCAACTGGTTGATTTCGGTGGCTTCCGGTCGATGGAAAATAGTGACTGACGTGCCTCCCGAGGATGGCAAGCCTGCACCGACCGTGTTCCAGTTGGGCTACGCCAGCGCCGCAAAGCGTCCCTTCACCGACGACGAGTTGGTCGAGCTGCTGACCAAGGCGCGTGTCGCCAACGCGGCGCGAAACGTCTCCGGCCTCCTGCTTTATCACCAGGGTTCCTTTCTCCAGGTGCTCGAGGGTGAAAAATCAGTGGTCGAAGCGCTGTACCGGAAGATCGGCGAGGACCCGCGGCACACCGACAAAGTGCTCCTGTTCCGCCGCGAGGACGTTGAGCGCTGCTTCGACCAGTGGACCATGGGTTTCCACCACGCCCGCAGCGGACAGACCCCGCCGGGCCTCAACCGATTCCTCGAAACTGGAGCCGCCGGCCTGACCGCCGAAGACGGCGAGACCGTTCGGGACGTCCTGCTCGGATTCCGTGACGGTCGGTGGCGCCGTACGGTCGACGCCTGACGCCGCTCGAAGACTCAGCGCGTCGGTGCCGGCTCACCACCTAGGACGACGGCCACTCGGTGATCACCAGCGGTGCATCCGGTGCGCCGTACTCCAGAACCTCGGTTGTCAACTCTGCAAGCCCAGCGGGTCGGAGATCGTCGGTGGTCTCGGTCATCTCCGCGACCGTCCACCAGCGCAGGCCGACGACCCCTTCTTCCGCTAGCTCCTCCGTTGTCATCGTCGGGTTGGCCTCAAAGGCGTGGCAGGGCACCAGGTAGATGTGGTTGGTCTGGCCGTCGTAGTGCCCCATGTCTCCGAAGAACGTGACTTCACAGACCTTCGGGCCGATGAAGATCTCCGGCACGCCGGTCTCCTCGGTGAGCTCCCTGCGGAGCGCGGCGTCGTGATCTTCGCCGTCCTCGATGCCGCCGCCGGGCAGAACCCAGCCCCGCCAGCCGTCGACCGCGACCGCCATCAACAGGAGCCGGTCGGCAGGATCGATCAGGAACGCCCGAACGGCTTGACGAAGATTCGGCTTGTTCATCGGGTTCGGTGTAGCAGCTTGACCGTGGGAAACCGCGGCCACCCCGAGGGGCGGCGGCCGACGGTCAGCTGTTCATCCGGAACTCGGGATGGTGACGGCGGATCTCCCGCCGGGCGATGGTCATCTTGTGCACCTCGTCGGGACCATCGGCGATCCGAAGCGTTCGCATGTGGGCCCACATGTGGGCCAGCGGGGTGAACTGGGTGACGCCTGCCGCGCCGTGGACCTGGATGGCCCGGTCGATCACGCCAAGTGCCATGTTCGGGACAGCAACTTTGATGCCGGAGATCTCCTGAGCGGCCGCCTTGTTACCGACCGTGTCCATGAGGTGGGCCACGTGGAGCACATACTGCCTGGCCTGGTCGATCTCGATCCGGGACCGGGCGATCTGATCCTGCACAACCCCGTGCTGGGCCACCAGCCGACCGAAGGTCTCCCGCTGAACCGATCGCTTGACCATCAGCTCGAGTGCTCGCTCGGCGACGCCGATGGTCCGCATGCAGTGATGAATCCGTCCAGGACCGAGGCGAGCCTGGCTGATGGCAAAACCCTCACCCTCGCCACCGAGGATGTGGTCCTCGGGAACCCGGACGTTCTCGTAAATGACCTCGGGGTGGCCACCCCGGTCGTGGTAGCCGAAGACCAGCGGGTCACGGCCGATCGTGATGCCGTCCGCGTCACGGGGCACCACGATCATGGACTGCTGCCGGTGACGGGCGCCGTCCGGGTCGTTCTTGCCCATGACGATGAGCACTTCACACTCCGGCCGGAGCGCGTTCGAGGAGAACCACTTCTTGCCGTTCAGCACGTACTCGTCGCCATCCCTGTCGATCCGCAGTTCGATGTTGGAGGCGTCCGAGCTGGCGACATCCGGCTCGGTCATGGAGAAGGCGGAACGAATCTCGCCCTGCAGCAGGGGAGCGAGCCACCGTTCCTTCACCGCCTCGGAGGCGTACAGGTTGAGGATTTCCATGTTGCCCGTGTCCGGGGCGGAACAATTCAGCGCCTCAGAGGCGAACGGCACTTTGCCCAGTTCTTCGGAGATGGGGGCGTAGTCCAGGTTGGACAGCTTGGTGCCGGGCGCCTGCGGGTCGAGGTGGGGTATGAACATGTTCCACAGCCCCCGCTCCCGGGCCGCGGCTTTCAGTTTCTCCATCAGCGGCGGGGTTGCGTGGACGTTGTCGAGGTCGGCGTACTCGGCGTAGTACTCCTCCTCATTCGGGTAGATGAAGTCGTCCATGAAGGACTTGACTTGGGCCTGCAGCTCAAGGCCCTGATCGGTGAACTGAACGGTCATCGTGTGCTCCAGAGTCTCGGGATGAGCCCCTGCCTACCACGCAGGCGGCCACCCTTGGAAATTGCCGGCACAAGCCGGCACCCGCCCCGGGTACGGATGTGCCCCGCTCGACCGGGCCGTCCGCGTGTCGGCGACGCGCTCACAGACCGGCCGTACCCGTTGGTCTCGTTCTAGGATCGGCGGCGGTGGCAGCATGTGATGAGCAACCGTCTGCAGTGGATACCGCAGCGTCGGCGATGATCGAACGGCTACGAGCCGAGGCGGTTCTGACCTCTGCGAGCGTTGAGCAGGCGTTCCGGTCGGTGCCTCGGCACCTGTTCGTCGACGGGGTGTCAATTGCGGCCGCCTACGCCGAAACGGCCGTTGTCGTGAAGGTTGACAGAAGCGGAACGGCGCTGAGTTCGATCTCGCAACCGGCCATCGTCGCCGCAATGTTGGAACTGTTGCAGCTTGAGCGAGGCCACCGCGTCATGGAAGTCGGTACGGGAACGGGATACAACGCCGCCCTGCTGTCATATCTGGTCGGTACAAGCGGTCTTGTCGTCACCATCGAGCTCGAGGACGACCTGGTGGCCGCGGCGCGTTTACGTCTTCAGCGGAACGGCTTCCATGCTGTCCAAATTGTCGCCGGTGACGGCGCGGAAGGCCATGCCACGGCGGCTCCGTATGACCGGGTGATCGTGACCACCGGTGCGACGGAGGTCGCTCCGGCGTGGGTCGCCCAGCTTGACGACGGTGGCCGTCTGGTGACACCGGTTGTCGACTCCTCCGGGATCGGAATGATCCACTGCTACGTCAAGCGGGGATCGGCGGTGGAGCGGATTGCGACACAGCCGTGCGGCTTCCTGCCCATGCGCAGCCGCCCGAAAGACCCCGGGTGACGGGCTTGGTGAGCAGGCGTGCGAACCAGCAGCGAGGGCCGGATCATCCGAGGGCGTCGATGATCTCCGGCGTGGCCTGAACCAGCTCGAGCAGGACGCCCTGGGCCCCGTAGGGCGATTCCTCATTGCCCTTGGGATGGATGAAACAGATGTCGTGGCCCGAGGCGCCGGCCCGGATACCGCCGGGGGTGAACCGAACTCCGGCGTCCTCCAACCATTGAACCGCGGCGGGCAGATCATCGATCCACAGGCCGATGTGGTTCAGCGGTGGGCTGTCCACCCGTGGCCGCTTCTCCGGGTCAAGTGGCTGCATCAGATCGATCTCGACCGTGGCGGCGCCCCTGCCGACCTCCAGGATGTCCTCGATCACGTTCTCGGTTTCGCTGGTGTAGTCGCCGACCTTCCTGGTACCGAGGAGCTCGCCCCAAAAGTGGCGCATCGGGCCGAGGTCGGCTCCGCCGATGGCAATCTGCTGCACCCCGAGTACTCGAAACGGTCGATCCGACATCATCACTCCTCACCACGTGTGTAGGTTGGTTCCGCCATGACCAACGCTGCGGAACGACCAGACGGTAGCAACAACCGAAGCCGAGATCGCGATTCGGCCGGCCGGCCACTCGGTGAACCGGACCTGCTCATCTTCGACTGCGACGGTGTGCTCGTGGACAGCGAGATCATCGCCGTCGAGGTTGAGTCCCGGCTCCTCACCGAGGCGGGCTTTCCGATGACCGTCGACGAGGTTGCCACAACCTGCGTCGGGTTGAGCTACCCGGACATGGTCCGCGTCTTGGAGGAGCGGTTCGGGCGCCCCGTACCCGACTCTCTGAATCTCCGGCTGCAACAGGCGACGCTCGCCGAGTTTCCCGATCGTCTCAGACCGGTCCCCGGAATCGCCGATCTGCTCGCCGGGTCGTCGATCGAACGCTGTGTGGCGTCCAGCAGTGACCCCGACCGCATCGCCCTGTCCCTGGACATCACCGGCCTGGCTTCGCGCTTTCCCATCGAGCGGGTGTTTTCGGCAACGATGGTGCAGCGCGGAAAACCCGCGCCCGATCTGTTTCTCCACGCCGCCCGACGGACCGGCCATCGCCCCGACCGCTGCCTGGTCATCGAGGACAGCCCGCATGGCGTCGAGGCGGCCGTGGCCGCGGGTATGGCGGTCATCGGTTTTGCCGGTGGGGGCCACGCCAGACCGGCGCTAACCGATCGTCTGCTCGCCGCTGGAGCGAACCGCGTCGTTGACCACCACGACGCAGTCGCCGAG
>JBCCGJ010000079.1:0-18790 GCA_039029335.1 Actinomycetota bacterium
CGGTGTTCGGGTCGCAGTCCGGCACCAGATGAGCCGGCGTGTCGGGCGGTGGCATCACGTCCAGCTCCAGCACGGCCACGAACTGCTGCCACGCCTGGCGGATCTTGATCATGCTGCTCATGAGGCACCGCCTTGTTGAACCTCTGCACCGCCGTGTGCGTCATAACCGGCGGAAGACATCGAGCTGAGCAGCTCCTCGCCGAGGTCCATCAGAACGCTGTCGGCTTCCTGGTAGAGCTGGTCGGATTTCGGCCAGTCGGCCGACTCGGCTTCGGCGAGCAGTGCTGCACGCTTCGCTCGAAGGCGGAGCATGTCGTCGGTCTCGATCGTTTGGCGGGTCATCGCCGCGCCCACTCGTCGACGTCGACGATCGCAGGGAGCGCATCGTGTTCGGTATCGATACGGGTGACCCGTGGTCGTGTGCCGGTGGCCTGCTCGATCGAGGCGGCGCCGTAGGCGAACATCACGTCTCGGAAGATGTCGACGATTACTTCCTTGGCGCTGCGCTCGTCGTCGTAGTCGTGGGCGATCTCGCTACCCCACGCGGTTCGGAGCAGCTCATCGACCGAACGCTGAAAGGCAGCGTCGGCCACGACGATCATGATCTGGTCACGGTCTCGGACGATCCTCATCGGGCCGCCTTGGCGATCAGCGAGCTGCGGCGAGCGCGGATCCGGTCGATGTAGGCGGGGTGCTCATCCTCGGCGGCGATGAGGAGTTCGATGCCTCGGTCGTAGTCCTCGATCGCTGACTCGAACCAGCCGAGCCGCTCCTCTTTGAGGATGCCTCGGTTGATGTAGGCGTCGACGCTGGACGGGTTGACGGTGATGGCGTGATCGAGGGCATCGAGCGCAGCGGCGTAGTCGCCGAGCGACTCATACACCAGGCCGAGCCCGACGTAGCTTGCGGCAGAATCGGGCCGGTGTGGGGTGGCCTGTTGGTAATCGGCCAGCGCCAGCTGCAGTGCCCCTTCGGGAGCATCGGTGGCGTCAGCGAGCTTCCAGTAACAGTCCCCTCGGTCAATGTGCGCTCGGAACAGGTACCAGCTGTCCGAGGACAGCTCAATCACTCGGGAGTAGTGGGGAATCGCCTCCACCAGCTCGGCCCGCTCGTAGTGCTCCCGGGCCTGGTCGTAGTGATCGCGGGTCGTGGAATTGGTGTTCATTGGTTCTCCTCTGCCGCTTGGTTCTGGGCGGCGTTCCAGTACGGGTTTGGTTGTCCGACCACCTCGTGAAAGGTGCGGCCTGTTGAACGGGCCCGGCCGTCCCCACGAGCACTTCGCATCGCAAGGGGCCGGCGCCTCTTCGGATCAGGAGCGGGCGCTGTCGTGCCGACCTGGACGCTCAGGTCCTGGCCCTCGTCGTGCTCGATCAGGAACGACTCGTGGAACGGGTCTCGTTGCTCGCCGAGCGCGTCGGCAGCAGCCTCAAGAAGGTCGAGCCGGCGACTCATCGGTCCTGGCCGTCGATCTCTTCCATGCGCCGGTCGAGGTAGGCCGAGTACAGGGCAGGTCGAGCGTCTGCCAGCCGGGGGAAGTCGCCAAACCACTGGCCCCGCTTGAGCTTGAACTCCCACGCGCCATCGGCCCGTCGACGGAGCTGGCCGATCACGCCTTCCTCATCGTCGTAGTTGACATAGTGGCCCGCCTTGATCCGGGTGAGACCGTGGCGGCTGCTGACGCACCTCATGACGCATCTCCGGCGATATGTCTGAACTCGATACGGCGGACCGGCGTGTGCGGGGGTTGGTGGCCGTGGATCGTGGTCCACACGTTCTCGAAGAACCACGCAGTGTCGTGGCCCGGGAACCCCTCGGCCGCTACGTCTTCGTCGGTGATATCGCACAGCGGCTCGACCCGAACATCAACGATCTCGATCTCACCGATGACGATCTGTCGCTCGCCCTTGCGTAGTCCCATGCCTTTCTCGATTACGAGGAGGCGCTCGCCGGGGACCAGGGACCCCCATTTGTTGACGTCGCGCCGGGTGACGGTCTTCGTGCCGTTGCGCATCTGTTCGACGGTCGCCGAGAACGCCATCCGCCTCACAGCTCGGCCCCCGTATCGGCGGCGTTATGACCAAGCTGATCGAGCAGCTCGTTGTGGTAGCTCTGGGCGAGTTCGATCCACTCGCTCGGGACGTCGTCGTGGCCGCCGGCGGCGATAAGGCCGAGCATCTGCTCGTAGTCGGCGATGGCCTGTCTGATGAGGTGTTGGTTGTTGGTGTCCTGGCCGATCCCGTGTAGTGCGCACGCCCGGTTGTAGAGAGCAACAGGGTCGGTCGGGGCGAGGTGGACGGCTCGGTCGAAGTCGGCGGCAGCGTCATCGATGCGATCGAGGGCCCACAGCGCAGCTCCTCGGTTGATGAAGGCGGCCGCGTGACGGGGGTCGAGGTCGATCACCTGGCTGTAGTCACCGGCCGCTTTTTTGGGGTTGTCAGCCTGTTTGTGCGCTAGGCCTCGCTGGTACCAGACCTCGGGGTCGTCGGGGGCGAGAGCGACAGCCTGGTCATAGTCGGCGATCGCCCGGGCTACCTGGTCGAGCTGGTCGTAGGCGAGGCCACGGACGTACCAGACCTCGGGGTCGTCGGGGGCGAGAGCGACAGCCTGGTCATAGTCGGCGATCGCCCGGGCTACCTGGTCGAGGTGGTCGTAGGCGAGGCCACGGAAGAGCCAGACGTCGGGGTCGTCGGGGGCGAGAGCGACAGCTTGGTCATAGTCGTCGATCGCCCGCTGGTAGTTGCGGTCACCGAAGTGGAAGCACTTCCCTCGACCAAGGAACGCATCTGCGGCTGGGGCGGTATCGATCGCTCGGTCAAAATCCGAGATCGCCTGGCGGTACCGGCCGAGTTCGTAGTTGCAGGCACCCCGGTTGTACAGGGCATGGGGATCACGGGCGCTGCGACCAGGACGCGGTCATAGATCTCGATCGCCGCCGTGAACTCCCCCGCTCTCTGATGGGCCAGTCCTTGCTCGAATAGTGCGTCAACGTCGTGGGTGGTGAGGGCCTTCATTGGGTGGCTCCTGTGTTGTTGGGCGGTTGGTTGGCGTAGTGGTTGGCGGCGGCCACGACGTCGTCGAGGCGGCGATGGCAGTAGCGGCACTCGCTGCCGCCGGGCACGGGATCGAACCGGTGGACGCAGTCCCCGTGGTCGCAGGGGTCGAGTTCCCACAGCTGGTGGGTCACGGTCACCACTCCCCTTCCCCGTGTTCGTGTTCGTGGGGGGTGAGGAACCACATGGCCCCGGCGGGGAGGCCGGGGTCGAGGAGGGTGTGTTCGTAGCGGTGGGCGTCGTGGTCGATCGCCCACTGCTCCAGTCGTTCGTGATCGGCGAATGTCACGACGAGCGACGTTCGGCTGTTGGGGGTGCCGGCGAACTTGGTCGGGTCACCCCGCAGCTCAGCGTGACCTCCTGCGTGTTCGGCCGCTCCGAGCAGGCTCCACGCCATGGCCTCGGGCATGTACCGCCGTTGTTCGAGGCTCGGCAAGAACAAGGGGGGAGGGCTGCCGAAGATGCCGAGGGGTCCGAGGAGCACGGCCCGGCTGAGCAGGGCTGCGCCGACGGTCATACCGATGTTCGGGCCGAAGGCCTGCCAGGTGGCCAACGTGGCGAACCCGCTGGCGCCGATGGCGGCCGCCTCGATCGAGATCTCCAGCAGTTGAGCAACCCGGTTACTGCGATGGCGACGGGTGTTGGTGGTGCTCATCGGCCACCGCCCCGGAGAACACCGTCGTCGGGCCGGTCGATGTCGAGATCGTCGACGCTGAAGTCGCCGCCCGGGTCGAACCCGTAGAGGGTCTGACCGATTTGGTCGGTGCACACGATCGGGTGGCCCGGGATCTGCCCGGCGAGGTTGAACACGATCGCCCACTCGAACTCGGCCGCGTCCGGGTGGTTCGGGTCAAGCCATTTGTGGTCGAGGAGCTGGGTGGCGGACCAGTCAGCTCCCAGCAGGACGCCGTGGCCGGCGGCGGTCGTATGCACGTGGTCGGCGTAGTGGTGGCGGAGCCACTGTTTCCAGAACGCTCGCATGTCGACCGTTGTGGCCAGGTACACATCGGGCCGGCCCTCGGGACGGCACCGCAACCTCGGACGACCCCGTTTCGGTAGCAGCCTGTTCCTGAATCGTTGTTTCCTCATCGGGCACCTCCGGTGGTGGTCATCTACGCCGCTCCGCTCGGGCGGCGTTGAGGGCGTGGTCTTCGAGGCCGCCGAGAGGGGTCGCGGGGTGGAACCCTCGAGCGAGGAGTTCGGCGGCGAGCTGGTCGGTGGTGACCGAGTCGAGGGTCCCGAACGCTGGTTCCACCACCGAGCGGATACAGCGCTCGTTGTGCCAGATCTCGATCTCGTGATGGCCGGGCATGGCGTAGATGCCGATATCGCCCCATTCCGGGATCCGCTGCGAGAGCAGCTCAGCCTCGTACCGGGCCTCATCGAGCGTGTCGACGATGTGGGAGGTGGACCCGTGCCCGTTGTCGCGAGGGATCACGTCATAGCCCTCGGGCCGGGTGTTCCTGAAACGGTTCCTCATCGAACACCCCCGGAGAGTTGGGCGGTCCAGGCGTCGGTAGCGGCGGTGAGGGCTGCGAGGGCGTGCTCGGCGTGGCCGTATTCGCTGCGAGCGACATAGCGCAGGGCCGTGGGGTCGTCGGGGTGCTCGATCCAGATCTCGGCACACCACCCGTGGGCCGGGAACGCCTCGTAGAGGGCTTCGAAGCGGGCCTCATCAGCCGCTCGGAACATCTGGAACAGCAGCTGGGTGAACACATCGGGCGGCGCCCAGGCGTCATGGCGCAGGCCGTACAGGCACCAGAGGGCGTCTTGTGCGGCCAGGTGTAAACCGACCGGGATCGGGGTTGGTAGATACCTCCAGGCGCTCACCGTCGACCACCCCCAACGCCCGCCTCGGTCCCCCCGCTCCCGTCGTCGACGTCGACGTCGACGACGCTGTTGTCGGTGTCGTTGTTGAGGAGGGCGTGGAGTTCGGACAGGGCAGCACGGGCGGCGTCGACGGTCTCGGGTGGTGTGTCGGGCCCGTGGCCCCACCTCGACCAGGGCGAGCATCCGTTCGAAGTCACCGATCGCTACCAGCGCCGCCTCATACGCTTCGTTGTCGTCGCTGCGGGTGGCGAGGTAGCGGTACGCGCTTCCTCGCCGGAACAGCGCGAAGGGGTGTTCCCGGCTGGTGACCGCCCACAGCGACGCCGCCCGGATCAAGCGGGCCTCGGCATCGGTCGGGTCGAGGCGCAACACCCGGGACATCTCGGTCACGACCTGGGCGTGCTCACCGTGTTCGTGGTGGGCGCACGCCCGCTCATAGAAGTACCGGCCGAGTTCGCTCAGGCGGGACTCGACCTTGTCGTAGTCGTCGACCGCCTGCTCATAGGTGGCGTGCTCGTAGCGGTTGGGGCGCCCCGTGTCAGCGTCAACCGACTGGGTGGGGGTGGGGGTGTCGGTCACGGCCGCTCCCCTCCCCCACCACCGGCCTTGCGGGCGGCCCGGGTGCGGTCAAGGCAGCGGGTGACGCGCTGCAAATAGGGCTTGTCACCGCCGGTGGTGAGGATGTCGACGGCCCGCTCGAAATCGGCGATGGCGGCATCGAGGTCGCCGAGCTGTTCATGGAACAGACCCCGGTTGAGGTAGAGGTCGGCGTTGTGCGGGGCGAGAGCGACGGCCTGGTCGAAGTTGACCAACGCCTCGTCGTCGTGGCCGAGCGCTTCGTCGTGGTGGCCGAGCGCTTCGTAGGTGAGGGCGAGACCGAGGTACCCGTCGTGGTGGCCCGGGTCTCGGACAACGACTTGGTGGTAGTCCGCCCGGGCGCAGGCCAGGGCGGCCACGGGATCGTCACTGGCAGCCGAGAGCCGCCAGTAGCAACTGCCCCGCCCGAGGTAGGCGTCCACCGAATAGTCCGGGTTGAGGGTGATCGCTTGGCTGTAGTCGGCCAGGGCCGCCTCGTAGTCGCCGAGCTCGTAGTGCCACTCGGCCCGAGCGATCCAGTGCGTCGGGTTCTCGGGATCCGCCTCGATCGCTTGGGTGAGCCCGTCGATCGACGGACGCTTCTTGTTCCGCCGGAACCACCTCATCGGTCCCCTCCTCCCTCGTCATCGCCGGTGAGCAGGGCCGCCAGGGCGGCGTGGTCGGGGTCGAGGGCGTTGAACACCGGGGTGGTGATCCCGGCCTGGCGGATCTCGGCACGCCCCAAGGGCGCAGCGGCCACGAGCCCGCCGATCAGGTCGGGGGCCAGCCCGTACACCTCGGACAGGGTGTCGACACCGCCCTTGACCGACAACGGTTCGCGAGCGCAGAACACGAGCCGGTGAATGCGGTCCTGGACCCGCTCAGAGGCAAGGAGCGTGGCGGTCTCGCGTTGGCAGATCCCATCGGCGATCTCGACCACCCAGTAGTTGTCCGGGTTGTTCGCGATGGCGTGGTCGAGGGTGTCGAAGATCCCGAGGACCTCGTCCTGGGGAAGCAGGTAGGTCGACGGGTACCCGAGGAACGAGAAGTCGTTGATCGCCACCGCCCCAGCAGAGCGAGGCCCGAAGATCTCCTTCAGCGACGCCGTGCCGGTGACCTTGGAGGCCTTCACCGTGTGTCCCGCCATCGTGAGGGCCCGGGTGGCGGCGGTGGCCATCGTGGACTTCCCGGCGTTCATCGACGTCCCGACAACCAGGATCAGCTTCGATCGGGGTTCGGTCTTAGCGCCCCGACGGCGCCGCACCACGGGCTGGTCCAGCGTGGAAATCGGTTGCAGGTCCTCATCAACCGCCCGCCCCAGAACCTCGATCATCGTGGGGGTCTTGAGCGCGGAGTTGGCCGAACGGACCTCGGCCACCACCCCACTGGCCGACACCATGGCCACCTCGGTCGGGATCGTGTCGGGCACCACAGCCTCGTAGGCATCAGTGGCATACCGGTTGCCGAACACGAACAACGCGACCTGCCCCACATACAGATCAGCCGGCCACCCGGTGCGGTCCTGATAGAAGGTGTGGGCCGACACCGACAGGACACGGCCAACGATCACATCACCAACCACAGCCGGCTCCGCCGGCCCAACCGGTCGCCACCCCCACACCATCTGCGGGTCGGTGATCGTGTACGCCGCCGACGGGACCGGCAGCGGGCCCGCCAAGCGCATCACACCACCGCCGCCAGACAACACAGCAGCAGCAGGGGGAGGAGGGGTGTACGCCTCGGACCCCAACGCGGCGGCCGAGGAGGCAGGAACAGGGGTTGGGGTTTCTTGGATTGCGGTACTCACAACAAGGTCTCCAAACGGGTTCACGGGCTAGTAGGGAGCTGGGAGGCTCCACCCCCGCCCACCAGCCCCCGCCCGCTGAAACGGGGGTGCCGGTGGGCGAAGGTGCAACTGCGCAGCACAGTGCGACCCACAGAGCGGCTCATCAGAGGGGCCACCCAGCGGTCAGTTCTTCATGGCGGCCCTCGACATCGGTCACCCAGTCACCGAAGAACTCGATGGCCGCCTCTCGTGACCCGAACGCAGCAATGACGACGTCGTAGATCTCCCGCAGCGCCATCAGCTCCCGCCACTCCTCGACCGTCAGCTCGGCCAGGCGGGCAGCCGTGCGCTGGTAGCGGGCAGCGAACGCCTCCGACGGGCGGGCAAGGCGGTCACGGGCAGTAGCAGGCATGCTCGGCCCCCTTCATCGCGACGCCGGCGACACACCGCCGACGTCACCCGAAGCGGTACAGACCACCGACCCGTCCCCGCCGATCGACAACTGCACATCGCCCACCTCCAGCGGGAGCGGGTCGACAAAGACCGGGTCGCCCTCGATGACCACGCTCAACCGGGCAGCGCTCACGCCCTGGTCGATGAGCTGTTGGCGGTAAGCGTCAACCAACAGCTCCCGGGTGACGGCATACGCGGTACGCATGCACTGACTCGACCCGATCACGTTCTGCGCATAGGCATACACCAGCGGCGTCAACCCGAGATCGTCCGACACACCAGGCACCACATCGCCCACCTCGCCAACGAACCCCTGGTCAACCCCCAAACCCTCAACCGATGCCGCCGTGTCGATCCGAGGGCGAACAAACCGGATCGATTCACCCGGAATCACCACCCGCACCCGGCCATCAGTGCCACGCTCGACCCGGGTAGCGCCACCATCAACACAGGTGTCGACATCACCAACCGCGTCAAGCGTCACCCGATCCGTCCGGTACACCTTCCCGAACAACCGGTGCTCACGTTTGGCCTCCACCGGCACCTCGGCATGTACCCGAGCCCGGCAATCCAAATGGATTGCCTCCACCGCCACAATGCGAGCCTCGGCCGGGACCGACACCTCAACATCGACCTCGGAAAACTCCGCCAACGGGTTGTTGAAACCAACAATGCCCAGCTGGCCGACACCAACAGCGAGCACCAACGCCCCCACCACACCAACAATCACGACCGCTGCCACCACGACGTTTCGGACAAACATCATCACGACGCCCTCCCCTCCACCCACCACCCGGCGGGCTCATCAACAGCCACATCAACGCCAGCGTCAGCAGCGACATCAGCAGCCAACGCGAGACCGAGATCCCGGTCAGTGCGGGCCGCCCGCACCGCGAGCAGCCACCGAACAGCGGTCTGGGTGTCTCTCGGGATGGTCATGCCACACCCCGCTCCCCCACCACCGAAGCAGCGGCGGCCGATCGGCGGAGCCGGCGGCGTTCACGCTCAGACGTGCCGCCCCAGATCCCGAACCGTTCCCGGGTCGCCAGCGCCCACTCCAGACACTCGGCCCGCACCACGCATCCGGCACACACCGCCTTGGCGTCGGCCGTCGACTCGCCCCGCTCCGGGAAGAACAGATCCGGATCCAGCCCCCGGCAAGCACCATCCACATACCAGCGGCGAGTCATGGCCGACCGCTTTCCACAAAGCAGCGCATACCGACACGCACATACCGGTTAGCGATCGCGGTGACGATGTCGTCGAGGTCCTCCAACAACTCACCGAACGCAACGGCTGCTGCTTCCGCAGTAGGGCCACCCCCCTCGACAGCAGAGCCGCCCTCCTCCATCACCCGGGCAGTCGTACGAGCAGCGGACACAAAGAACTGCAAGCGATCAACCGCCACACGCAACTCGCAGGCCGTACTAGCCGCCTCAGCAGCACACATCGCATCGTCGAACACAACAGCCCGATGCGTTGGGTCGAGCATCGTGTCAGGTGTCATGCAAATCAGCACAAGGTCTCCTTCAATCGAGAAACGGACAGATCGAACGCGCTGGACATCAGGGCGCTCACCGAGGGCCGCCCGGTTGCTGGGCGACCGTGGAACGCGTCGTGGTCGGCCGACGAGCGACCGTCGGGCTCGCCCCCGGCCACAGCAGCGGCGAAGACCGCTCCGTGGCCCCGGGAGCGTGGTGGCAGCGATACACGGGCTGGGGCGACCGGGAGTCATCGCACGTTCCCCACACCGCCACCGCCGCCACCGGCCTCGGTCGGCCTGGTTGGTGTGGGTCGCCGATCGGGGATGATGACCGGCCGCTTAGTCGGCGGAGGTTGCTCCACCGGCGGTGGCGGTGGCGGTGGCGGTGGCGGTGGCGGTGGCGGTGGCGGTGGCGGTGGATCGTTTCGCGGGGCCGGAGCCGGCTGTTCCGTCGTCGCCGTGGTCGTCGTCGATGCGGTTGTAGTTGTGGTCGTGGTCGTTGACTCGGCTGGCTCGGGCTCAGGGGCCGGCGCAGGCTCGGAGGCCGGGGCCAGGGCTGGCTCGGGCTCAGGGGCCGGCGCAGGCTCGGAGGCCGGGGCCGGGGCCGGCGCAGGCTCGGAGGCCGGGGCCGGGGCTGCCGGGGCTGCCGCTGCTTCGGTGTCGGTGTCCGAGACCGTCGACATGCTGTTGCTGTTGGTGGCGGTGTCCGGTGTGGTGGGGCTGGTGTCGGTGTCGGTGTCGGTGGTGGTGTCGCTGCTGGTCGGGGGTGTCGACTGGTCGGGTTCTTGGCTGTCGAGGGGGTTGTTGCCGATGGCGACGTAGAGGACGAGACCGACGAGGAGGATGGCGAGGAGCCACCAGACTCCGTCGGCCTGTTGGGGCAGGTCGTGGTCGGTGGTATCGAGTGGGTGTCGGCCGGTGAGTTCAGCAGGCCGGTACCCGGGCCGATTTGGTGGGGGCCGCTCGGTCGGGGCCTGAGATTGGCGGGCGGCTCGTTTGGCGTTGGTAACCGCTGTCGAGGGGCGACGTCGGTGTTGGGTGCTGGTCATGAGGTGGTTCCGTTCATGTGGGCGCGCAGCACATCGGGGTCCATGCGTCCGGGGACGCAGTCCATGTGGCGGGCGGTCTCGGCCTGGATGGTCAGGTCTCGTTCAATGGCGCCCCAGCCGGCGTTGTAGGCCCGGGCCAGGACGGCGGGATCGCCGTTGTCGAAGCGGCGGATGGACTCGATGGTGTAGATCGCGGCGAGTTCGATGCCCTCGACGGGGATCTCGGGGTCGAGGTCGGTGCCGTACCAGCGGTTCAGATCCCCGGCCGTGGCCGGCAGGATCTGCATGACGCCGGTGGCGCCGGCGCTGGAGGTTCGGGCAATAAAGTCGGTCTCGCACGAGGCGAGCGCAGCAAGGAAGAACGGGGACAGCCCGTACCGCTCCCCCACCGACACGAACTCCTCGGCGAACGGGATCCCGGCCAGGTTCTCGATCGGTGGGGCCTCGGTCGGATCCGTGGCCAGGTTGACCGGCGACGATTCGGGCACCGACACCTCCGAGGCGTCGAGGACCTCAACGGGATCGGTCCCAATCGGGGTTGTCTGTTCGACCGGTGCCGCCGAGCCCGGGCCTGGGGTTGGTGTGGTGGGTTGGCTGAGGGCCACCACGACGGCGACCAGGACAGCGATCAGCCCACCGACGATCGCCTCGTTTTTTGTCATCATGAGGGCCACCTCCTGGAGGCCGTCCCACTCGTGGGTGTGCTTCTGGGTTGGGAGGGACCCCGACGCTCGACGTCCAATCGCAAACGTCGAGGTCCCTTGAACGGACCGGGGGTGTCACCGACCTGGCCGGGTTGGTGACACTCCTGGCACTAGCGGACGTTGCCGGGAGACATGCCCCCGCCACCGCCGGTACGGACCGGCGCTTCTCCCTTCTCGTTGGCGACCGCGACCGGCTCGACCTGCTCGGCCAGACCGGGCGAGGTGTTACCGGCGTCGACCCGAACGGGCTCGGGCTCGGTCGCCACCTGGAAGACCGCCAAACCGAGCACGCCGGCGACGGCGGCGCCCAGCGCCCACGCAACCGGGGTGCGCAGCATCGATCCGAGGTTCTTGAAACGGGTAGTCATTACTTGATTTCTCCTTGGTTGTTGGAACTCGTACCCCCGATCGAGGGTGCGATCTGTGCGGCCCGCTCATCCGCTGAATCAGTGGGTGAGCGGGCGAAAACATGGACCCAAAACGGCTAAGGGATCTTTTCGGTGGCGGCCCGGGGTTGGGGGTTGTCCGGTAGGTAGCTCGGGGGCCGGCCGCGCAGCAGACGGGCCTTGCGTGAACGGGTCACCGCTCGGTCGAGACGCCCCGGAAGGTGCCCGGCGAGATGCGCCGTCGACGGGTTGCCGGCCACCGCCGCACGAACTTTGGGCCACGGCTGAGTGAGTTCCTGGCCAACGGCCTCGGCGGCCGCAACGAGCTCGGCGTACTGCGCGATGGCGGCCTGAACGGCCTTCTCCCGCTTCGCTCTCTCCGGGCTCAATGCCTGTCTCCGGTCCCGTTGGTCCCGCTCGGAGCGGTCACGTCGACCACTCGGTTGTCGGGCACCGGAGCGAGCGCTTTTGGGAGCTTCTCGGTCTTTCGGGCGTCGGCGATCTCCTTGGCGTGGCGGGCCTGTTCCAGTTCGAGGTTGTTCCGGGCCTTGGCGATCGCCAGCTGTTCCTGGTCACCGGCGAGCGAGTCGAGGGCGTCCTGGTCGAACTCGCGTTGGCGGGTCTGCATCGCTCGGAGCTGCTTGCGCTCCTCGGCCTTGGCGGCCAGGGCCGCGATGCGGTCCTCGGCGTCGTGGCGTCGTTCCTCGACCAACACCGAGGCTTCCAGCTCGTCGAGTTCCAGCTCCCGAGCCGCTGCCAGCTCCGCTCGCTCCTTACGGGTGCGGCGCTCGGCTTTGAACTTCTCGCCCTCGATCGCCTCGGTCTGGGCAGCCAAGCGCTTGTTCCGGTTGGCTGTGATCTGCAGCTCGGCCGCTTTCGCCTCGCCGTCGAGGCGGGCCAACGTGGCACTCACACCAAGCTGGAGGCGGTCCAGGTCACCCTGGATCTCCTCAGCCAGGCTGTCGGCTGCTCGAGGGACCACGGCCGCCAGATCAGCGGTGCGGACCATCTTGGCCAACAGGATGAACAACAGCAGGATCTCGACCGCGAACGGGATCAGCCACGCCGGGGGAATCAGCCCGAACAACGGGTCGTCGAACCCCAACGACTCGGTCAAGTTCGACAGGTGATACACCCCATACAGGGCCGCTCCGGTGAACGCGAGCCCACCAACCGCCATGGCCTTGCGGATCGGGCCCCGGTCAGCATCAGCCACAACCTCGTCGGTGTCATGAGGCAGGGCAGGGCGAGCAAACATCGAAGCGCCAAAGTGCCCGACCACCAGCAGCGGCAGCGCCGGCAACGCCGAGAGCAGACCACCGAGGAGCTGCCGAGCGATCGACCCCGCCGGGTTGGCCTCACCGACCTCGATGACACCGGCACTGAACAGCATCACGATCGAGGCCGAGGCAATCACGGCGAACAACAGATCCAGCCACACCAGATCCGACCGGATCCCCCGGATGATCTCCCGACTACCCGGGAGCTTCAGATCATCACCCTCGCCGCCCATGCCACGCCGATGCAGCCACCAGCCACCGCCAGCGACACCACCAACAGCACACAACGCAATCAGAACGACCATCAACGGGGGCCTCCCAGGAACCGGGAAGAGCGAGGACGACGCAACGCCGCCACCCCGACTGTCACCGCCGCAACAACGGCAGGGATCACGGCCGGGGCCTCCAAAGCGACCAGCGCATCCAGGGCCGGCCAGTCCGGCAACAGCCCAACCAGGCCCTGCACAACGCGGCCGACGGTGGTTGCTGACCACGAGGCCGCACCGCCAGCACCCTCAGCAGCACCCCGAGCAGGCGAGGCCGTGGTCACCAAAAACGTGACCACAACCAGCGTCCAACCACCCGAGGACCGCACCGCCCGGAACACTGACTCGTGCCACCCACCAAAGATCCGCAGCACACGCCGGATCCCAAGACGGACACGGCGGACCTGCTGGCCGACACCGCTCACACGAACACCAGCCCCGCCGCCGTGACCACCGCCATAGGAGCCGGTCCGGGTGGGCGGGTACGTCGTGGCCGGCTGACGGAACTCATCGCGCCGCAAACCCTCATTGATCGGCCGGGAACGCGGGGGAGTAGGAGACGGATCAACCCTCCCCGGAACCGACGGACCCCGAGCCCGAGTGGGCTCACCCACCGGCTCCACCCACCCCTCATCATCGTCGAACTGGAACACTGCCATTGCTGCTGCCACCTGCTCTTTCTCAGCCACGGATCACCTGCCCGTAGTCGACCAATGCCATGGCTCTTTCTTGAACGGGAACAGCCCGTACTCCGCGGCGTGTTGCCAGAGCCACTGCCACGCCGCCGTGTTTCGAGATGGGATCGCGCCCCACTTGCCCTCGTTCGCTCGCCAGATCGTGAAATCGATCGCCAGACCCTTCTCGTGCTGGGAGGTACCCGGCCTTGCCGTCGGCGGCGTGCACTGGCTCGACGGCATCTCATAGATCGCGTAGTGCGACATCCCGCAGTGCTCCCTACGGAGCCGGATCTGGTCCTCGTTGCTGCGGTGCCCCCAACCGCCCATCTCGATCCCGTCCGCCGCTGCCGCCTTGATCAGCGCGTCCACATCTGCAGCAATCGACGCATCCACATAAATCGGGGCGTACCTCCCGTAGGCCGGTACCGCCAACACCTCACCTGACGCCACCTCCGGCGACATCGCCGTCGGGGTCGCCGAGCCCGCCCAGCGAGACGCCACCATCTCCGTCACCCGGGCTTCATCCACCACCACACCCACAGCCACCCCGTCGCCACCGAGGTCGTCGTCCGACAGCTCCGCTACGGGCTGGCCACCATCCACCGGCAGGGGAGCAACGCTCGACCCCGACGACGGCGACACCTCGGACGGAGCCTGTACCGCCGCAACTGACGAGTCGCCGCGACCCGACCACGCCATCGCGAGCAGCACCCCAACACACACAGCCACGACCAGCACCGGAGCCCTCACGGACCAACCAGGGGAGCGGACACACAGCAGACGGCGACACGCTCACAAGCAGTCACGGCCACACCAAAGCGATCGCCCCCGTCCACCGGGGAGGAAAGACGGGGGTCGGTGCGCTCCATCACCTGGACAGGGCTCGCCTCGGCCAGAACAGCGGGCGGGAACGCTCCGAACACAGGCCAATTGACGACGGTCGCCGAATCCTTCAGCGTGTACCGAGACATACAGGCCACCTCCCCGGTGGTTTGTGGTTAAGAGGCCGACTCGTCCGGAGTGTCCAGCTCATGTAGGACGGGTCGGCCTCTGGTGTTTTCCGTAACTTAACTCACCATGAGCGAGTTATGCAACGTCTAGTCGTAATAAAACCTGTTTTGGCGTTGTTACATGACGCCCTACTTGACGTCTGAGGTTTAATCAGACCCTGACGTACATCAATCACGCAGTCGGTGACACGAATAGACGTCACTACACACGCTTCCCCCCAAGACGGAGACCCGCGATGGCACGACCAACCAACGAGATGCCGCAGGCCGAGGTTGAGCGCCTCAACCGAATCCGAGCCGAAGCCGCAGAACGATTCGAGGCGATGATGAGCGGCGCCCCTGACGTCGCAACAGACCCGCTCGGGTACCTCGCCTTCGTCGACGCGAGCACCGTCGGTCGTCAGTTCCCCTTCGACCCCCGCCTGCGCGATGGCATCAACTCGGCCAGGAACCAAATTGTACCCACACCGTGGAAATTCATTGCGATCGCCGCCGGACACGGCACCACCAAGGCAGATCTTCGTCGCTTGCAAGACCGGCAGCAGTGGAGAAACCGGACGTACGACGAGATCACCGAGGACGTTGGCTGATCGCCAACGGTGGACTCCTTGAGCAACCATGTAGCTCACCGTGAGCCATCAGCCGCACAACTGACCAGGAGAGTTGCACGCACGCAACCGTGACCCCTATGAACCTCCTCGCAGCGACGCCGACGCTGGCCGAACTGGCCGATGATGCTGGTCTCTCCCAGGCCGACATCGCCCACCTCACCGGGTTCGACAAGGCCACCGTTTCCCGCTACTGGACAACGGCCGACTGGCTGGATCGGCTCTCCTGGGCCAAGGCGCGAGAGCTAGCCCGCGTACTCCCAGGGATGCGGGCCACCCTTGATCTCGATTCGATCGGGCGCGGCTTTGAGCAGGCGCGTACCGACCTCCACTCACTTGGCCTCAGCGTCGAGCCACGCGGCATAGCTCGGGCCGTCGGGGCCGGCACCGACCCGGCACGAGTCGCCGTGGCACTTCAAGCAGCGGCACAGCTGGCGGGTGGCGATCACGAACGCGCAAGCCGCACCCTGGCTACATCCTGGGGGAGGGACTCCGACAGAGCCCTCGCCCACCTGTTCATCGCCGGCGGGCTTCTCACCGATGTCGAACCACTCATTGAGGCCGCAACCCGAGCTGCCAACACGTTCCGCCAAGAGGCAACGGGCCGGTTCACGTCCTTCATGGCCTACGCCACGATCGAGCACCACACCGCTCGGGCCACAGGGGCGCCATCAGCCGACGAGACAGTCGCTGGCCGACGGCAAGCGGCCTTCCTGGAGCGATCAACCATGATTGGGATCCTCCTGTCGACGGGGGATCTCGACCGACTCAATCGCTACGCCAGCCTCGTCAAGGAGGACCAGGTGGTCGCCAGGGTCGAAGATTGGGCGCTTCCCACCTACTGCGGCGACCACAGAGCCAAGAGCGACTTCTACCTCCCGACAACCCTCTCATTAACTCGCACCGGCGCCGAGCTCGCCCACGAGGTCGCCACGTTCCCGGAGGCATACCTGGCGTATCTGGCCCAGGTGTACCTACCCCGGGCCACGAACATCGATCCGACCCTCGGAGGGCACATATCCGAGATCGCCGACCTCATCAATCGCCGTCGCCCTACGATCCCCGACGGGCCGATAGCTAACGCCCTCGACACTCTCATGAAGGAATCCCCATGGCACCCGTTGGCTACAGCCAGGTAGCTCAGTTCTGGGCTGACACAGTCGGCTCTGGTCGCGACCGCTACCGCGTAGAACTCACCGACGATGCGGTACTGGCTCAGCTCGGCCGGCTCGACGGCTGCGACGTGTTGGACGCTGGATGCGGAGAGGGCTACCTCGCTCGCACCATGGCCGGCAATGGCGCCACCGTGATCGGTATCGACCTCGACTCCGATCTGATCGACATCGCCCAACGCCACCCCGCCGCTCCAACCGACGGCCGATTCGAGGTTGGTTCGCTGTACTCACTGCCCTTGGCGGATGCATCGGTGGATCGGGTCGTACTCAACCACGTCGTGAATGATCTTGAGCACCTCGACGTCGCCATTGCCGAAGTAGCGAGGGTGCTCCGGACGGGCGGACGTGTCGTAGCCCTGATGCTGCACCCGTGCTTCTACTGGGCCGACCGAGGTCGCCCTGAGGATTGGCCGAGCTCGTACTGGTCAACCGCTCCCAAGCAACACGGCTTCAGCGTTGACGGTGTCGACTCTCCCGGAGAGGTATTGGCGTGGTACCGACCGCTTCAAGACGTAGTCGCGTCGTTCGGCGCAGCTGGCCTTTCCATTACAAGCATGACCGAACCGCACCCAACCGATGAGCAGCTGATGGATCCATGGTGGTCAGAACGCTGGTCCCGGCCGCTGTTCTTGATCATCGAAGGATCTATCGGGGCTCCGATAGACAGCCCCGGAGACGCTTCGGAGGGGAGCGTGCCTACTTGCGGTAGGGGGAGTAACAGCGCAGGCCCTCTGCAGGGCCACAAGCCGCTCTGACAGTACGTTGACCAGCGATCCACTAGTTACCTTGAGGTCTATCAACGCGCCACACAACGCTTCGACCCTCGGACCATCTATCGCGGTACTCAACACTCACCTAACGCTTCAGCTAACGCTATATCCAGCGGATAGCAAATCTACTTGGTTATCGTTCTCCTAACCGTTGACTCTACGACTACCTGAGCGTTAGTTTTTACGCTCGACAGATCGATAGCATTCGCGATCACGCACACGCTTTCGTGCACGAAAGGCTTGACGTAGTGGCAATCGCTAACCTCATCGCAATAACCAACGGCAAGGGCGGCGTCTACAAGTCGTCGATCGCAGCCAATGTCGCCGGCATCGCCGCACTCTCAGGATGGCGCGTCCTCGCCGTCGACTTCGATCCACAGGCGAACCTCGGTCTCGATCTCGGAGTAGGGGAGCAGACCGACCACGGCCGAGGCCTTCTTGATGCCCTGATCGATGGGAAGACCCCGCACGTCATCGAGAGCATCCGACCTGGGCTCGATCACATCCCATCAGGCGAGGCATTTGATCGGGCATCGGGCTCGCTCGCAGCCATGCTCGTGGCTGGCCAAGTCAACGAGGCCTTCGGAGCCGTTGAGAACGCTCTGACGGAGATCGCCAGTAGCTACAACCTCGTGATCGCCGACACCCCTCCTGGAGACTCCGGAGTGCTCCGATCGGTGTACACCGCAGCTCGCTGGCTCGTCGTACCGACGAGGGCCGACAGGGGCTCTAGAGAAGGCATCGATCGCGTGGCCCGGGGTATGGTCGCCGTCGAGTCCTTCAATCCGACTCTCGACCTGCTGGGCGCAGTACTTACAGGCATCCGCAGAGGAGCGACTGCACAAGCTCGTCGCACCCGAGACCGCCTGGCAGCCGACCTCGGTGACCTGGCCCCAGTCTTCGAGACGGTCGTGCACGACGTCGGCATAGCCGCAGAGCACACGCGAGAGGCCGGCCAGCTCGTCCACGAGTATGAAGCGGCAGCCGTAAGCGGATCGAGCACGGGCACGGAGGGCCTGGCGACTGACTATCAAAGTCTGACCGACGAGATCCTGAGCGCATTCACCGCTGGAGGTACCGCACGATGAGCGACCTATCCGATGAGAAGGGCGCCGGGCTCGCCGGCTTGCGAGCACGTCGAGGGACATCGGTCGCCCCGCCACCTTCTCCATCAGGTGACAGCGCCGATTCCAGGCGTCGCGTCTCCGCACCCTCGACCCCACCGGATTCACCTGCCCCACCGGCGGCGCCACCATCTGGTCCAGCCAAGGCCAAGGCCACCGCACCGAAGAAGACAACTTCCAAGAAAACGACGCCGAGAAAGAGCGCCTCGAAGCCTCCTGCACCAAGCGACGTCGACCTCTCCACACGTCCCGTGGGCTACCGACTCCTTCCTAACGTCGCCGAGTGGCTACGGGCCGAGGCCAAGAAAAGCGAAGCCACGATCGGCACCGTCACTGTTCGAGCCGTCATTGCCCACCACGTGGCCGTAGTCGCTAACCGTCCAGCGGCCGTGGTCCACCAGGGCGGCTTCGTCACTCCAACTGAGTCTCGACGCCGCGCAGGCCAAGTCCGCGAGCTGGTTGGGATGACGATCGAGCATGCCAACGCCGAGGCAATTGCCGAAACGGCCACAGCCGCCGGGATCTCTCACTCCGATCTCGTCGAACGCTGCCTACTCGCCGAG
>JBCCGJ010000080.1:0-18771 GCA_039029335.1 Actinomycetota bacterium
GAGGAGCCGCAGCCCGGCGAGACGGCCGGGTCGGGTGATGGTGCGGTGGTGACCGATGAGGAAGCCGGAGACGGGGCCGGGGGCGCCGCCGGAACCGATGATCGCGCCGGGTCCGTGGTGTTCCCCCAGCTCCATCAACCGTTCGATCGGCTGCTGGCCAAAACGACCGTGCCGGCCGTGACCGTCTCGGCCGTGCCGGAAGGCCCGGACGTTGCGGTCCTGCCCGCTTCCGGCTGGGAGGCGCCGGGGGAGCCGATGCAGCATCGCCTTCACCAGCTGCTGGCAGACCGGTTCCGGGTGGTCGTTGCTGCGGACGGCGTCGGCTCCGCGGCCAGGACCATGGAACAGTTGGCCGAGTGGGGGGTCACCCCGACCGACCACGGCAACGCCGTCCCCGACGTGTTCTCACCGGGCTCCCATCTGGTGGTCGCCTCGCTGGAGCGGGGGTTTGTCCTTCCCGAGACCGGTGTCGCCGTGCTGACCGAGGCCGACCTGACCGGCCGCAGGCGGGCCCACCGCAAGGCCAGACCCCGCAAGCGGCAGAGTGAAGGGTTCTTCGACGACCTGCAGCCGGGCAACCTGGTGGTCCACCACCAGCACGGCGTCGGCAAGTTCGCCGGCATGGTCAAGCGGGCCATCGGCGGCCACGAGCGTGACTACCTGTTGCTCGAGTATCGAGGCGACGACAAGCTCTACCTGCCGTCGGACCAGATCGACTTGATCCGGCGGTTCACCGGGGGCGACTCACCGACGCTCCACAAGCTCGGCGGGTCGGATTTCGCCAAGACGAAGTCGAAGGTCCGTTCCGCGGTGGCCGAGATCGCCCAGGAGTTGGTGGTGCTGTATCAGCAGCGTATGACCACCGCCGGGCACCACTACGGTCCCGACACCCCGTGGCAGTCCGAGGTCGAGGCGGCGTTCCCGTACGAGCTCACCCCGGACCAGGCCGAGGCGATCGTCTCGGTCAAGGAGGACATGGAGCGGTCGTCACCGATGGATCGCCTGGTCGTCGGCGACGTCGGGTTCGGAAAGACCGAGATCGCTCTGCGGGCCGTGTTCAAGGCCGTGCAGGAGGGTCGACAGGCGGCCGTTCTGGTCCCGACCACGCTGCTGGCCCATCAGCACCACCAGACCTTCGTCGACCGGTTTGCCCCGTACCCCATCCGGGTCGAGGTACTCAGCCGGTTCCTCACGACGGCCCAGGCCCGCACCGTCGTGCAAGCGGCGGCGGCCGGCGAGGTCGACGTGCTGATCGGTACCCATCGGATCCTCTCCCAGGACGTGGAGCTGCCCAAGCTCGGTCTTGTCGTCGTCGACGAGGAGCAGCGCTTCGGTGTGGTCCACAAGGAGGCGCTGAAGGGCTTTGTCGAGAGCGCCGGCGGTGATGCCGAAGCAATTGCCGACGGCAACTCGGACGGAGCCTCCCCGAGTTCTGGTGGGGCCGGACCTGGCAGCAACTTGGCCGTGGGTGGTGGGTCGGCTGACCGGTCCCCGAGTTCTGGTGGGGCCGGAACTCGCAGCAACTCGGCCGTGGGTGGTGGGTCGGCTGGCCGGTCCCCGAGTTCTGGTGGGGCCGGAACTCGCAGCAACTCGGCCGTGGGTGGTGGGTCGGCTGGCCGGTCCCCGAGTTCTGGCGGAGCCGGAACTCGCAGCAACTCGGCCGTAGGCCGAGTTGCCGTTGATGTGTTGACCCTGTCGGCCACTCCCATCCCCCGGACGTTGGAGATGAGCCTCACCGGCATCCGGGACCTGTCGGTGCTCAATACACCACCGGCCGACCGCCAACCGATCATGACCTACGTCGGCGAGTACGACGAGCGGGCGGCCGCCGAGGCGATCCGACGGGAGCTGCTGCGGGAGGGCCAGGTCTTCTTTGTGCACAACCGGGTGCAGAGCATCGAGAAGATTGCAAACGACCTGCGGGAGCTGGTTCCCGAGGCCAGGATCGCCGTCGCCCACGGGCAGATGGACGAAGGAACCCTGGAGAAGACCGTCCTGGACTTCTGGGAGGGGGAGTACGACGTTCTGGTCTGCACCACCATCATCGAGTCCGGTATCGACATGCCGACGGTGAACACCCTGGTCGTCGATCGGGCGGAGCTGCTCGGCCTCGGTCAGCTCCACCAGCTTCGGGGTCGGGTCGGTCGGTCCGGGCAGCGGGCGTACGCCTACCTGTTCACCCGGCCGGACGCCTCGCTCTCCGAGGAGGCCTACGAGCGGCTCAAGACCATCGGCGAAGCGACGGATCTCGGCGCCGGCTTCAAGATCGCCATGCGGGACCTGGAGATCCGCGGTGCGGGTAATCTGCTGGGAACCGGCCAGTCCGGCCACGTCGCCGCGGTCGGTTACGACCTCTACTGCCAGATGGTGATCGAAGCGGTGGCCGAACTGAACGGCACCCCGATCGAGGAGCCGACCGAGATCAAGATCGACCTGCCGGTGGCCGCCAACCTGCCGGCCGACTATGTCGAGGCGGAGACCCAGCGGCTGGAGGCCTACCGGAAGCTCGCCGCGGTCACCCGCGAGGTGGAGGTCGCCACGATCGCCAAGGAATGGGAGGACCGGTACGGCCCGATCCCTGACGCCGCCCAGCGACTGCTCGACGTTGCCACCCTCCGGGCGCACTGCGCCAGGGTCGGGGTAACGGAGCTGATGGTGATCGGCGGACCGGGATTCGGCGGCCCGGAGTACATCGCAAAGCTTGGCCCGGTGAAGCTGAAGGTCAGTGAGGAGGTCCGGTTCAACCGGCTCTTCGCCAGCGGGGTGTGGAAACCGAACGAGTACCCGGACGGTGGTCAGCTCCAGGTCGGCATCATGAAAAAGAAGAACCTGGTGGCCGACCTCATCCTGTTCTTCACCACCATGTTTCCCGAAACGGAAAACGCCGCTGCCTGACCACTCCTGACCAGCCCGCCGCTCGAAAACATCACCGAAATCCGGTACTCGTAGACTCGGCGTGTGGAGATCATCGAGGACGACCTGACCGGCCCCGCGGTGCGGGCCCTTCTGGAGCGACACGCCCGCGGGATGCTGGAGAACTCGCCGCCGGACGCCTGCCACTTCCTCGACCTGTCCGGCCTGCAGGTCCCGGAGGTGACCGTCTGGTCGATTTGGGACGACGGGTCACTGGCCGGGTGCGGTGCGCTGCGGGAGATCGACGGCCGTCATGGTGAGGTGAAATCCATGCGGACCGCAGACGATCACCTTGGTAAGGGCGTCGGCCGGAAGATGCTGGAGCACATCGTGGCCGTCGCCCGCAGTCGGGGCTACCGGCGACTGAGCCTGGAGACCGGAAACGGTCCGTCGTTTGAGGCCGCCGTCCACCTGTACCGGTCATCCGGATTCGAGCCGTGTGGCCCGTTCGACCAGTACACCGAAAGTGAGTTCAGCCGCTACTTCACCCTTGACCTGGTCGATGCCTCTGGCCCCGTCGGGTCGATCGCAGCCGAGGCCCCATCGGCGGTGGACGGAGGAACGTCATGAGTGGACCGTCGTTGGATCGTTGGCACCGGGCGCTGGTCACCGGGGCGTCCTCCGGCATCGGCGACGCCTTCGCCCGACTGTTGGCCGCCCAGGGGACAAACCTGGTGGTTGTCGCCAGGAACGCCGATCGGTTGGCGTCGTTGGCCGGGGAGCTGCGTCGAGGAACCGACGGACGTGACGGGGTGGATGTTGAGGTGCTGCCGGCCGACCTGGCGGACCGGGACCAGCTCCAAGCGGTGGCCGATCGGCTGTTGGCCGAGGACAATCCCATCGACCTGCTGATCAACAACGCAGGTTTCGGGTTCACCGGCGATTTCATCGATCTGGACCCCGAGGTCGAGGTGTCGGTGGTGGACGTGAACGTCTCGGCCATGCAGCGGCTGGCCCACGCCGCCGGATCGGCCATGTCCGGTCGGGGCCGGGGCGGCATTCTGAATGTGTCATCCATCGCCGGGTTCGGGCCGTCGCCGAAGTCGGCCACCTACGCCGCATCCAAGGCTTTTGTCACCAGCTTCAGCGAGGCGATTCATATGGAACTCGGGCCACACGGGGTTGTCGTGACCTGCCTGTGTCCTGGATTGACCAGGACCGAGTTCCAGGAGCGGGCCAACTACGACGCCGGCGGTATCCCCGCCGCGCTGTGGCAGGAGGCGGACACGGTTGCCGAGGCCGGCCTCCAGGGGTTGGCCGCCGGCAAGGCGGTGGTGGTTCCCGGCGGCCAGAACAAGCTGTTCCGGGCCGTTCTCAAGGTCACGCCGTCGGCGGTTGTGCGGAAGCTGGCCGACGCCGGATCGGCACGGTTCGGCAACCAGGACCGGCAGAAGTAGAACCTCCTCGGTCCGGTGAGCCATAGTTGAACCACCTGTCCATGACGTGCCGGACGAGGTGCGCGCCCGGCACGTGGGCTTCAGGAGGTCACCATGAGAGCAACCGAGCGCCCCGTTCATCTCACCGGCGGTCCCATCGACTGGGGGCAGCTGGTCGCCGACTTGAACCGGCTCCTCCGGCTCCGGACGACCCCGATCGGCATGAAGATGTTCACCTCCAGGGAGGAGATGGAGGCCGTGCCGCGCATCCGGCGGCCGAGGGACATTCACACCACGGATCAGATCGTCGGTATGGCGGCCCGGCTGAACTGGACGGTCGGCATCACTAACGACGACCTGGTCGGCGCCCAGTGCGGTGCGGTCATCGGGCTCCACCCCCAGGACGACAAGTGGCTGTCCGGGGAGCACATGGCCGGGGTCTGGTTCGAAACGGTCGAGGACTCCTCGGATCATCAGCACGCCATGCACACCGTGCCGTTCGGCACCTATGAGGCGATGGCCGTCTCGCCGCTGACCACCGGGCGGCTCGACCCGCCGGACATCTGCCTGATCTATGCAACCCCGGCACAGATGATCCTGCTGATCAACGGCCTCCAATGGTCGGGATACAAGAACTTCGAGTGGGGTTGCGTCGGTGAGTCGGCCTGCGCGGACTCCTGGGGCCGGGCGCTCACCAAGAAGGAACCGAGCGTGTCCATTCCGTGTTTCGCCGAACGGCGGTACGGCGGTGTGCAGGACGACGAGCTGCTGATGGCAACGCCACCGGAATTCCTGCCGAAGGCGGTCGCCGGGCTCGAGGCACTCTCCCGGAACGGCCTGCGGTATCCGATCCCGCCGTACGGCATCCAAACCGACGCCAAGGCCGGCCTCGGCGCCTCCTACGACTGAAAGCGGCGTCGTTCCGCAGAACGGGCCGTCTCGGGACGGTCCGGCCGTCTTCGTCGAAAAAGAGAGCGTGGCCCGATCACCACCAAGATCGGGCCACGCAGGCATCCCATTTCGGGAGCCAGGTAGCTCAGCTGCGAAGCGGCTGAGCTCCTTTGAAACTATTGTGGCGTAGAGCGGCTAGTTCGCTCGGGCAGAACTGGTGGGTAGTCTTCTCCATTCCGGGGCTGCGTTGCCAATCCCCGACCACCGCCGATTCGGAGGAGCTGCGATCGTGAGCGAACGCCCGTCAACCACACCGATCGAGGCCGTTCTGTTCGACATGGGCGGTGTGCTCGTCGAACTCGGTCCGTTTGATGAGGCGCTCGGCCTCGACGATCTGTCATCGGAGGAGTTCTGGGCGATGTGGTTGGCCAGCCCCGCCGTTCGGGACCTGGAAGCCGGGCGATGCTCCGTCGAGCGGTTCGCCGACGAGCTGGTCATCGAGTTCGGTCTCGGGCACACCCAGGGTGAGCTGATCGAACACTTCACCAACATCCCGCTCGGCCTGTTTCCCGGTGCGGTCGACCTGGTCGCGTCAGTACCGGCCCAGGTGATGACCGGGGTGCTGAGCAACACGAACGCCGTCCACTGGGAGGGCCAGCAGGACGCGGACGTCATTCAGCGTCTCTGCCAGCGGCAGTACCTCTCGTACGAACTCGGTATGACAAAACCTGAACGCGGCATCTTCGATCATGCCGCAGCGGACCTCGGGGTCAGCCCGGACCGCATCCTGTTCCTCGACGACAGTCCGGCCAACGTCGACGGTGCCCGGGCCGCGGGCCTCCAGGCCGAGGTGGCGAGGGGGCCGGTTGCGGGGGCGAAGATCCTGGAGAGCTACGGCGTCACACGCCGCTGACGCTCTCGAAGACAAACGTCCGCCTGCCGAGCGCTACGGTGTCCCCGGACCGCAGGTTGACCGGCTGCCCCGGGGAGAGCTGGTTCCACCGCTCCGCACCGTGGTCCCAGGTGTAGGTGCCGTTGGTTGAACCCATGTCCAGCAGCTGGACCGCCCAGCCTTCGAGGCGGAGTTCGGCGTGGGTCCGGGACAGGGTTTCGTTGTTCTCGTTGAGCACCAGCAGCTCGGCCGGGGAGCCCTCGGCGGGTACCGGCTCGCGTCCGATGACGTAGGAGCGATCGAGGCCGAAGGTCGAGCCGTCGTCGAAGACGATGAAGCCGAGCGTCGGCCGGGGCCCACTGACCAGGTTGTGGGTCAGGTGCAGCATCGAGAGGCCGCAGATCATGCAGTTGGCGGCGTTCGGATTGTTGAAGTGGCCGCGCTGGCAGATGATGCCTTCAACCTCGACCCGCCCGGCGTCCAGATCACCACGGCTGAGGCCGCCGGTCTTCGGCGCATCGGCCACCGGCAGCGGGCTGACGTCCGCCGGTGTTGCGGCGCCGCCGAGGAGCACCGACCGGAACGGAACCGAGAGCGAAGACGGTGGGAGGGCCGGCTGGTCCCGCTCCGCCTGCGGACCGCCTGCCGGGGCGTAGGCGTCGTCCTCCTGCTCGTCGAATCGGCCGGACCGAACCCCGGGCGGCGGGGTGTCCGCCCCGTCGGTGTGGTCCGGTTGGTCCGACACCGGCTGGGCGGAAACCGGCTGGGCGACCTCGGCGTCGACGGCGGCCTCGGCCGGAGCGGGCTCGAAAATCGGCGCGGGCGGTGGCGGATCCTCGGCGGCGGGTGGCGCCTGCTGAGCGATCGGTGTGGCCACTGCGGCCGGCTGGTTCCGGCCCTGGTCTTCGGCGTCCGGGTCCGCGGCGGTGGCCGGCGGTTGCGGTGGCACCGGCGGTGCGGGGGTGGGGGCCGGCGGTTCGGCGACGGAGACGGTGATCAGTGTGAGCCCCGCACCGGGGGCGATGCCTCGCCGCAGGTCGTAGGGGGCGACTGGTTCCGCGGCCTTTGAAAGGTTGGCCGCCCGGATCGTCAGCCGCTGTGCGGCGAGCGGCAGCTGTTTGCGGACACCACCGTCGCTGCCGTTGAGCGTGACCACCCCGTCGACCAGCACCTCCACGGGGCCGTAGGCCATGGCGAGCGGACCGCCGGTGGCCTCAACGACCATCGCAACGGACTGCAGCCGGTCTCCGGCCAGCAGGTCGTTTATGGCGGTGACCAGATCGGCGGCCGTCGGCGACGGGCCGAGGCGGTGGAACATGTCGTCAACGGTGGCGTCATGGGCGGCGTCACTGGGGATCACCAGGGCGATGTCCTGCCATCGGGCGACGATGCCGAGGCCACGGTGGATCTGTCCGGCGCGGAGGTCGAGATCGGTCATCTCAGCCCTTCTCCTGCCGGTCCGCTTCTTCGAGGATCTGTTCCGCCACCTGGTCCGCCGTTGCCGGCCGCTCGGCCGGATCGGCCGCCATCGTCGACTCGATGATGCGCCGCTCGCCGTTGCGGAGGGCGTCACCGAGCACCGGACGCTCGTTGAGGATGTGCCGGAGCGCCGAGACGAGCGAGTCGGTCGGCAGTGTCGGATAGAGCGGCTGGCCGGTGAGCGCTTTGTGCAGGGTGGCCCCGACGGCCCAGATGTCACTTGCCCGGGAGGCCTGCTGACCCTGGATCAGCTCCGGCGGGAGGTACTCGATGGCGCTGACCTTTGCGGCGCCGGTGATGGTCTGGCCGGGGCTGAGCATCTGGGACAGGCCGAGGTCACCGAGCTTCGCCCCGTGGTTCGCCCGACCGGGGGCGGTGGGACCTCCGCCGACCATCAGCACGTTGCCCGGCCTGATCGAGCGGTGGGCGATGCCGACCTCGTGCAACTGGTGGGCGCCGTTCGTGGCGTCCGCGATGTACCGCAGGACGTCAACCCGGGACAGCGGACGGGCCGGCTGGGCCAGTGAGCCGCCCTCCAGATACTCACCGGCCATGTAGAGCAAGTTCCCCTGCTGGCCGAGGTCGTACAGGGCCACCAGATGATCCGACGATATGGAGGCGTACCGCCGGAGGTGCCCGGTTAGCCGGGCGAAGTCCTCGTCGGATGCGGGGTGGTTGATGGTTTTGAGGGCAACCGTCGGCGCACTGATCTCCAGCCTGTCCGGTGTCCTGGCCAGCCAGAACTGGCCCTGGCTCCCTTCGCCGAGCTGCTGGATGATCTCGTAGTCTGCAATCTGCTGCATCAGCCGTTCCCCGGTGCTCTCGGACGGCAATCCCTGGACTGGAACCCTAGTGGCTTACAACTCGAACCTGACCAAAACCACACCGCTCGTGGTGGGACTCCGCCGCTGCGCGGTTGCTCGGGGCGCCTGTCGAATCTGCTGCTAGCTTCAAAGTCCGAAGCAGTGCGGGGCGACCTCCGCCCAGCGAGATGCGGAAGAGAAGAAAGGGTGAGCACGTGGGGCTATTTGACTTCGTGAAGGAGGCCGGCGCCAAGATCGGCATCGGTGAAAGCAAAGAGGAAAAGGAAGAGAAGGCAGCAGCCGCCTCGGCCGAGCGAGCAGCTGAGGTTGCGGCTCGGGTCAAGGCCCGCAAGGAGCGCGCCGCAGCAGCGGAGCGTGCCGAGCGTCGGGAAGAGGGCAAGAAGGCCGTCGGCCTGGAGAAGTACGTTCGAGACCTCGGCTTCGAGGTGGAGAACCTGGACGTCCGCTACGACGACGGCCTGGCCACTGTCAGCGGCAAGGTCAAGAACCAGGAGACCCGCGAGAAGATCATCCTGGCAATCGGCAACACCCAGGACGTCGGCCAGGTGTCCGACGACATCGAGGTTGTCGAGGAGACCGAAGAGTCGGAACTGCATGTGGTCCAGTCCGGTGACACCCTGAGTGCCATCGCCAAGGAGCACTACGGAGACCCGATGAAGTACCCGGTGATCTTCGAGGCCAACAAGCCGATGCTGAAGGATCCCGACCTGATCTTCCCCGGTCAGGTGCTGCGCATTCCCGCACAGTAGACACCTTGCATAAACAAAACACGTCGACGACGGGGCCGGACCCCATGGTCCGGCACCGTCGCCGTTTTGGTGGCAACGATCCGGGGCGTCCAGCCGGTACCTTCTAGGGCGTTGATGGACTGGAACACCCAGAAGGAACTGCTGGCCCGCCACGCACCGATCGTGCGGTTCGACAGTCGGGAACTGTTCTTCCCGATCGCCGTTGACCGGTACGTGGAGAACGCCACGCTTGTTGTGGCCGGCGCATCCGACCCGGAGCCGACGGACGCCGTGCCGGCACCTGCGCCCGTGCCGGTCGCCGAGGCGGACCTCGACCACTCGCTGCCGGCCGGGTCGTACCTGCAGTTCGTCTCCGATCTGGAACGGCGGTCCGTCGTCCGGGCCGAGGCCAGGCGGCTGGCCCGCAAACTGCTCGGCCCCCGCCTCGGCAGGGTCGGCCTGTTCGGTCGGGTTCTCGACGCCCTGTTCCTGCTCAGCGTGTTCATCCGGCCGACCACCCCTCGTCTGACCACCGCCGCGGTGGCGATCAAGGCCGAGCGGCTGGACCTCCAACGGGAACCCGTGGTGTACGGGCGGGTGGTCGAACTGGCCGGGTGGCTGGTCCTGCACTACGCCTACTTCTATGCGATGAACGACTGGCGGAGCGGCTACCGCGGTCTGAACGACCACGAGGCCGACTGGGAGCAGGCGTGGATCATGTGCGACCCGGCCGATCACCGGCCGATCTGGGTGGTCGCCTCCAGTCACGAGCACAGCGGCCAGAACCTGCGCAGGCACTGGGAGGACGACGAGTCTCGCAGGGTCGGTGAGCATCCCGTCCTGTACGCCGGAGCGGGCTCCCATGCGCTGTACTTCCGAGCCGGGGACTACGTGACCAGGATCGATGTGCCCGGGCTGCGATGGTTGCTTCGGCTTCAGCGCTGGATCAGAGCCGCGCTGCGGATCCGTGACCAGGCGGCCGAGCGGGGGCTCGGGCCGGCGCTCGGTGTGCCGTTCGTCGATGCGGCCACGGGAGACGGGCGGGAGATCAACGTGTGGGACCTGCAGCATCTGGACAACTCGCGGGCCTGTTTCGGCAGTTTCAAGGGCCTGTGGGGCCTGGACACCGGCGATCCGACAAACGGTGAGCGCGGCCCGTCCGGCCCCAAGTTCGATCGCTCCGGCGACATCCGCGGATCGTGGGCCGACCCCGTCGGGTTCGCAGGGCTGCACGGGACCAGCGCACCGTCCCGGGCGCCCCGTGACGCCGTGCTGGCCAACCTCGACCAGACCATCTCCTATCTGAACCAGGAGATCGTCCGCACCTCCCGGCTGCTGCCACTGGTCCAGCAGGCCGAAGCGTCCCCCGAGTTCCAGGAGGAGTCGGATCGCTTGACCGACCTGCTGCGGCAGCGAACCGAACTGCAGGACCAGCAGGCGAGGTTGCAGTTGGGGGAGCGGCCGGAACGGGACATGCGGGCACACCTGGACAACCCGGCCACCCCACTGGCCCCACCACAGGAGGCCGGCTGGCTGCTGGCCCTGTGGGCGGCGATAAGTGTGCCGCTTCTGCTGCTGTCGGTCGCCGCCCTCTTCCTGTTCGACGGTCTTGCGGTCTCGACGCTGCTGCTGGCCACTGCTGCCGGTTTCTCCATCCTGGAACAGCTGGTGAGGCGGCACTTCCAGGCCGTGCTCAGGATGCTTGTCGCCTACCTGGGTATCGCCTCGATCTTTGTCCTCCTGGGGGCCGTCTTCTCCGGCGTCCTGACGGTCAGCCTGCTGGCCATCGGCGGCATCATCACGGCCGCGGCGGCGATCCTCTTTGTGGCGAACCTCGGGGAGTTGACGGCCGTGCAACGCCGGGCCGACGCCGCCCAGGACGAGTAGCCCGAACCCCGAGCACACCCCCGCTCACCGCCGACCGCATACGCCTGCCACCGTCGGCCCGCCTACACCCCCCGAGGCCCCCGAAATTTGGGCTTGCAACCCCACTTTTTGTGGGCCGGGTGCCCAAGTTTCGCCGGGGTTTCAGCCGATCAGCGGTACGGGGCGAGCGCCTGGATCAACCGCTCGCCGGCGTCGGTCAGCATCCGGTCGTTCTTGGCGAAGCAGAACCGGACCAACCGGGCACCGTTGTCGGGGTCCTGGTAGAACACCGCGCTCGGTACGGCCACCACTCCCGCCAGCTTCGGGAGCTGCAGGCAGAAGTCGATGCCGTCATCGAACCCCAACGGCGAAATGTCCGCCGTGACGAAGTAGGTGCCCTCGGGGGTCAGGACGTCAAACCCCGCTTCTTGCAGCATCGGACAGAGCAGGTCCCGTTTGGCCCGCATCTCGGCCAGGAACGCCTCGAAGTAGTCATCGCCGAGCCGGAGACCGGCAGCGATGGCCGGCTGGAACGGGGCCCCGTTCACGAACGTGAGGAACTGCTTTGCGGTCCGGACCGCAGCGACGACCTCGCTCGGCCCGGAGGCCCACCCGATCTTCCATCCGGTGAACGAGAACGACTTGCCGCCGGACGAGATTGTCAACGTTCGCTCCGCCATGCCGGGGAAGGTGGAGAGCGGTCGGTGGGCACCCTCGAAGACCAGGTGTTCGTAGACCTCGTCCGTCACGGCGATCACGTCGTGCTGCACGCAGAGCTCGGCGATGTAGGCCAGCTCGGACTCGGTGAACACCTTGCCGGTGGGGTTGTGCGGGGTGTTGAGGAGCAGCAGCCGGGTCTTGGGGTTGATCGCCTTTGCCAGCTCCCGACGATCGAACCAGAACGCTCCCGCCGCGTTCGGCTCTCCGATGGTGGACTGTTCAACCGACGGGTCGGCCGCCGATTCGTCGGTCGGCGGGCGGAGCAGGACACCCCGAAGGCGGGCACCGGCCATCGCGATCCCGGCGGCGTAGCAGTCGTACGTGGGGTCGAAGACCGCTACTTCGTCACCGACCTCGCACAGGCCGAGCATGGTGGCCGCCAGTGCCTCGGTGGCCCCGGCGGTGACCAGCACCTCCCGGTCGGGGTCGACGGTGATCTGCCAGAACCGATGCTGGTGCTCGGCGATGGCGTCCCGGAGGTCCTGGATGCCCGGTCCCGGTGGATACTGATTCTCCCCACCTCGCAGCGCGGTGACCGCAGCCTCGACGATCTCCTCCGGTCCATCGGTGTCCGGGAAGCCCTGCCCCAGATTCAGCGCCCCGGTCTCGGCGGCAAGCGCCGACATCTCGGCGAAGATCGTGGTGCCAAAACCCTGGAGCCGTGCGTTGAGATACCGAGCGCGAACCATCGGGACACACTACTGGCCGGAGCGGGCACCCAGCGAGGAGCGGGTCGGTGGCGAGCCGGTCCGTCGCCGTCCTCCGCCCGCATCGGGCGATGGCCCGGGCTGAGCCGTCCGAGTGATCCGACGGTACCGGAATGTTAGGAACTCTTTACTGAATAAGTTCAGTATTCCGCAGTCTTTCTTTTAAACTTGCGACACGTTTCGATTCGGGATTCATGGCGGTTGTATGGCCGTGTCCATCGTCGCTCCGAATCACCGTCCCTGGCTACACGTCTGAGACTTTGTCCAGCTACGGTGGGGGAGTACAAATCGTAAAGGGGGCCGGGGTCCGGACTCGATTTGAGTCCGACCGTCGGCTTGGGGAAGGCACGGCGGAGCAATCCGCCACCACGCCCCGTATCGCATAGGTATCGCAACGTCATTGTTTAGGGGATTACGTGACAGACACAGTTGATCACGTCGACGAGAGCATGCTGGATCACGTGGTGATCCGGTTCGCCGGAGACTCCGGCGACGGTATGCAGCTCACCGGTGACCGGTTTACGTCGGCTAGCGCACTCGCAGGGAACGACCTTGCCACCCTGCCGGAGTTCCCGGCGGAGATTCGGGCACCACAGGGGACACTGGCGGGCGTCTCGGCGTTCCAGGTTCACATCTCCGACCACGACATCCACACCCCGGGCGACGCCCCGGACGTGTTGGTGGCCATGAACCCGGCAGCCCTCAAGAGTGACCTGAATCGGCTTCGGTCCGGTGGCACCCTCATCTTGAATGACGATGCATTTGATGAGCGCAATCTCGAAAAGGCGGGCTACGAATCCGATCCCCGAGAGGATGACAGCCTGAACGACTACATCGTTCATCGGGTTTCCATGACCACGCTCACACTTGACGCAACGGCGGACCTGGACGTCAAGAAACGGGACGCTGAACGATCAAAGAACTTCTTTGCGCTGGGACTGATTTCCTGGATGTACTCCCGGCCGACCGAACCGACGCTGGAGTGGATCAAGGACAAGTTCGGCAAGCTCGAAGCGGTGGTCGCCGCCAACACGGCGGCGTTCAAGGCCGGTCACGCCTTCGGCGAGACGGCCGAGATGTTCGGATCGCCGTTCAAGGTCGCCGCCGCACCGCAGCGGCCGGGGGTGTACACCAACATCACCGGCAACACGGCAACGGCGTGGGGAATGGTCGCCGCCGGTCAGCTGGCCAAGCTGCCCGTGTTCCTTGGCAGCTACCCGATCACCCCGGCCTCGGACATCCTGCACGAGCTCAGCAAGTGCAAGAACTTCGGTGTCCGGACGTTCCAGGCGGAGGATGAGATCGCCGGCATCGGGGCCGCCCTGGGTGCGGCGTTCGGCGGCAGCCTGGCGTTCACCACCACCTCCGGCCCCGGTGTGGCCCTCAAAGGGGAGACCATCGGCCTTGCGGTCAGCATGGAGCTGCCGCTGGTCATCATCGACGTCCAGCGCGGCGGCCCATCGACCGGCCTGCCGACCAAGACCGAGGCCAGTGACCTGATGATGGCGATGTACGGCCGCCACGGTGAGGCGCCGCTCCCCATCGTCTCCGCTTCTACCCCGGCCGAGTGTTTCTACGGTGCCATCGAGGCCTCACGGTTGGCCATCAAGTACCGGACACCGGTCATCTTCCTGACCGACGGGTACCTGGCGAACGGTGCGGAGCCGTGGTTGCTGCCCGACATCGAGTCCCTCCCGGACATCAGCACCACCTTCACCACAGAACCGAACGCCACCGACGAGAGCGGTCAGGACGTCTTCCTTCCGTACCTCCGGGACGACGAGACGCTGGCCAGACCGTGGGCGATTCCCGGGACCCCCGGTCTTGAGCATCGCATCGGCGGTCTTGAGAAACAGCACGAGACCGGGAACGTCAACTACGACCCAACCAACCACGGCCTCATGACCGACCTGCGACAGGCGAAGATCGACGGGATCGTCAAGGACATCCCACCGGTCGGTGTCGACGGTCCCGGTGACGCGGATGTGTTGCTGGTCGGCTGGGGGTCGACAAAGGGAGCCATCAAATCGACGGCGGAGCGGCTGCGGGCGGACGGCATGTCTGTGGACGTTGCCCACCTGACCCACCTGCACCCGTTCCCCGCCAACCTCGGCGAGGTGCTGTCCGACCGGACGGCGGTCTTTGTTCCGGAGCTCAACAAGGGGCAGCTGGTGAAGCTGCTGCGGGCGGAATACCTGGTTGACGCCATCCCGATCAACAAGGTCATGGGTACCCCGTTCACCGCAGGTGAGCTGGTGGACGAGATTCGCAACGGACTGAAGAGCAAGGAAGGACGCTAGAGATGACTGACGTACAGCTCGACCCGACAAAGCGGGGCTACTGGACCTCGGATCAGGACGTCCGTTGGTGCCCCGGCTGCGGGGACTACGGCATCCTTGCCGCCATGCAGTTCCTCCACACCGAGTTGGAGGTCAAGCGGGAAAACTCGGTCTTTGTATCGGGGATCGGTTGCGCCGCCCGCTTCCCGTACTACATGTCCACCTACGGCATGCACACCATCCACGGGCGCTCACCGGCCATCGCCACCGGGCTGGCGATCTCCCGGCCGGAGCTGGACGTCTGGGTGGTCGGCGGGGACGGTGACATGCTCTCGATCGGCGGGAATCACCTGATCCACGCCCTTCGTCGCAACGTCAATATGACCATCCTTCTCTTCAACAACCAGATCTACGGTCTGACAAAAGGGCAGTACTCACCCACCAGCGAGGTCGGCAAGATCACCAAGTCGACGCCGATGGGTTCGATCGATCGGCCGTTCAACCCGATCAGCGTCGCCCTCGGTGCCAGCGCCACCTTTGTGGCGAGGACCCACGACCTTGACCGGAAGCACATGATCGAGGTGTTCCGTAGGGCCGCCACCCACAACGGGGCTTCCCTGGTCGAGATCTACCAGAACTGCAACGTCTTCAACGACGGCGCCTACGACTCAATCCTCAAGCGGGCCAACCGTCCGGCGATGATGATCGACCTGAAGCACGGCGAGCAGATTCGATTCGGCGAGGAGGGTGAGCGTGGTGTGGTGATCCGCGACGGCAAGGCCGTTGCGGTCGACGTCGCCGACGTCGACGAGAGCGAGTTGGTCGTTCACGACGAGTCCTCCGATGATCCGGCACTGGCGTTTGCCCTTGGGAACCTCTCGACGGACAACTTCACCCCGACGCCGTTCGGTGTCTTCCGGGCCGTGGAGGCCCCGGAATACGCCGAGCAGGTCAACGGACAGTTGCTCACCGCCAACGAGAGTTCCGGTCCCGGTGACCTGAGCGCACTGCTTCGCTCCGGCGCCACCTGGACCGTCGAGTAGCCGCACGTTCACATGTCTTGCCTCCGTTCCGCGGCCGTGTGGGTGCCGGGGAATGGACCGGGATAGCAGTTAGCCTGCCCAGGTGAATCGATTTGCCACCGCCGTTGCCGTCCTCTGTTTTCTGCTCGCTGCCTGCGGCGTGGACCGGGCCTCGGACGATGTGGTGGCCGCCGATACCGGTTCAGACGTTGCCGATGGCGACGGAGGATCGGCGGACGACGGGTCGGATGACGGTGCGGGGTCGAATGACGCTGCGGGGTCGGATGACGGCGCCCCGGAAGTCACCACAACAACAACCCTGTTTGTCCCACCGACCACCGGTGCACCGGACGACGTTGCGCTGTCGGTGGACTTCGGCGACGCAACCTGGGAGATCACCCACGGTGAACTGAATTCGATCGTTGTCCCGACCCAGGAGAATCAGACCTTTGTCGAGCTGGTGTTCCGGGGATCGCCGCCGCCGGACTTCACGCTGACCGTCCTTACGGAGAACCTGTTCGCCGAGGCGGTCAGGGCCGAACTTCGGGCGAACGGCGGCGAACTGACCGACGACGGTCTGACGACCGCCGAAGAAGGCCTGCTGGGACAGGTCCAGGGTCTCCTGGCCGGTGAGGCGGATCCGGTCGCCAGTGCCCAGGAGCTGTTCGACGGCACCCCATACCTCGGGTTCCTGGCGGAGTACCAGGCGGCGCAGGACGCTCTGACGAATCGTCTTGCCGAGACCGCTGACCCGGCGGACGGTATTCCCTGCGTCAGCCACATCCTGCTGGAGACCGAGGCCGATGCCGACGCCGTGCTGGATCGCCTCGATGCCGGGGAGGACTTCGATCAGCTGGCCATCGAGACCTCAACCGGTCCGAGCGGTCCGAACGGCGGGGAGCTCGGCTGTGCACCGTCCAGCCAATACGTCGCACCGTTCGCCGAGGCGGTCGACGCCGCAGCCATCGGTGAGTTCGTCGGTCCTGTTGAAACGCAGTTCGGTTTTCACGTCCTGGTCGTTGAGCGGACCGAGGTGGACGGTCGCAGCCTCGCCGCCGAGCTGCTCGAGGTCCGCGTTGCCGAAGCGGACGTGACGGTCGACGAGAACCTGGGCGTCTGGGATCCCGAGCGTTTGGCGATCACCCCCGCCGGATCGTGAGCCCGCCCACCGTCTCCGATCTGCCGCAGGTCACGATCTGCGGCCTCGGACCCGGTGGACCACACCGCCTGACGGCTGAGACCGCCCGCCTGCTGGCCGGGGACGGGCCGGTGTTCCTTCGCACGTCCCGCCACCCGGGTATCCCCGACCTGGCGAACGTCTCCGCCTTCGACCACCTGTACGAGTCCGCAGACTCGTTCGACGAGGTCTACCGGCGAATCACCACCGCCGTCTCCGATGCCGCCGAGGCCGAGGGCCACGTGGTGTATGCGGTGCCCGGCTCACCCCTGATCCTGGAACGGTCGGTCCGCTACCTCCGGGACTCGGACCGGATCGAGGTCACGCTGCTGCCTGCGGTTTCCTTTCTGGACGAGGTCTGGGCCACGCTGCAGGTCGATCCGGTGGAGACCGGGGTGCGCCTCGTCGACGGGCTCCGCTTCGCCACCGATGCCGCCTCGGAGCGGGGGCCGCTGCTGGTGGCCCACACCCACTCCAACTGGGTGCTGTCGGACATCAAGCTTGCGCTGGATGCGGGCGACGAGCAGCGGGTGATCGTGATGCAGGCTCTCGGGACGGCCGACGAGCGGGTCTTCGAGATCGGTTGGCCGGATCTCGATCGGGCCGTCGAGGCCGACCATCTGACGACGCTGTATATACCGGAGCTTGCGGCCCCGGTCGGCGCTGAGCTGGCCGCCAGCGTCGAGATGATGCAGCGCCTCCGTCAGGACTGCCCGTGGGACCGGCAGCAGACCCACCGGTCCCTGCGCAAGTATCTGATCGAGGAGGCCTATGAGGTGCTGGACGCCATCGACGCCCTCGGCGGTCCCGACGCGGAAGAGGCCGACGCCGCTGCGGACGCTCGTGACGGGCACCGGCCGAACCCGCAGTGGCCGGCCGAGGTCGATCTCGCCGGCTACGCCGACCTTGAAGAAGAGCTTGGTGATCTGTGGTTTCAGATCCTGTTCCACGCCCAGCTCGCAGCGGAGGCCGGCCAGTTCACCATCGCGGATGTGGCGGCAGGTCTACGGGAGAAGATGATCCGGCGGCACCCCCACGTCTACGGACCGGACGGAGCGGGCCGACACACCGGCACCGAGGAGCTTGCCGTCTCCTGGGAGCAGCAGAAACTGGCGGAGAAGGGTCGGGGGTCGATCCTCGACGGCATCCCGGGATCTCTGCCCGCCCTGGCGTTGGCCGAGAAGTACCTGAAGAAGGCCGATGGCGCAGGCAGCAGAAGCGAGCTCGGCCCCCTCGGCTCGGAGGTTGCCCGCCTCCTTGGTGTGTCGCCAACCGCAGACGACGTCGGGCTGATCCTGATGACCACCGTCGAACTGGCCCGCCGTCTCGGGCTCAACGCCGAGCAGGCGCTCCGGTCGGCCACAAAACGGGCGGGGGAGCGGTTCCGCGAGGCCGAGCGGTCCGGCACCGCCGATCCGGACTGGGTGCGGGGCTGACCCTCTGGTCAATGGGCCGTGACCGACCGGCAGAGGGGCGGCCGGTCGGCACCGCCAGGGCGGCCGGGTTCAGGACGTCGGCTTGAACCCGCCGAGGCGTTCGGTTGCCAGTGCCGCCAGATCCTCGATCTCCTGGACCTGGGATTCGGTGACGGAGGAGAGGCTCAGGGCCAGAACGTCCGAGCCGGACCGCACCAGGATGACCGAGGTGTGGTTGGTGATGGTTGCGCCGAGTTCGCCGGTCAGATCGAACCGCCGGGAGTCGTCGCCGAGCACCGGGGCCGGGGTGGACGTTGCCCGGTACACGACCTCCTCGCCGCCGGTGGTTGGGATGGACCACGAGTCACAGCTGTTCGTCGCGGCGTATGACGCCAGGTAGGAGGCCGCCTGTTCCGCGGTCTCGAACCGGCTGACCACCTGGAAGAGGCTTCGGAGGCCGAGGTCGGTTGAGATCGCCCGGC
>JBCCGJ010000081.1:0-18749 GCA_039029335.1 Actinomycetota bacterium
ATGGATGACGAGACGACCACGACGGTCTGGAATTTCACACCGCATCGGTCCTGAGCGAACCCCGCATTGGAATCGCCGGAGGCCGATCCGCGGGGCTGGTTATAGTTACGTCTCGTTATGAGCACATCACCCGCCTCCTCGCCAGATCAGGAACCATCCGTGTCGGCCCTCGAACCACTCGGCGGATGGCCGGCGTTGTTCGCCGACCTCACCGACGGTCAGGACCTCTCCCGGCCCCGGGCCGAGGCGGCGATGACTGAGATTCTCGCCGGGCAGGCCAGCCCGGTCCAGATCGCAGCCCTGCTGATCGGTCTCCGGGCGAAGGGGGAGACCGTCGACGAGCTGACCGGTTTTGTCACCGCGATGCTGGATGCGTCGGAACGGCTGGAGGTGCCGGATGCGGCCATCGACATCGTCGGCACCGGCGGATCAGACCACCGCAGGCGCCACGCCCTCAACGTGTCGACGATGGCTTCCATCGTTGCAGCGTCCGCCGGCGCCGTCGTCTGCAAACACGGCAACCGCAGGGCGTCGTCGACGTCCGGTTCGTTCGATTTCCTGGACGCACTCGGTGTGGCCATCGAACTCGACCCACGGCAACTTCAGGCATGTGTGGAGGAGATCGATCTCGGCTTTGCGTTCGCTCGGGCCTATCACCCGGCCATGCGGTTTGCCGGGCCGGTCCGGGTGGAGCTGGGCATACCGACGGTGTTCAACACGCTCGGACCGCTGGCCAACCCGGCCCGGGTGGTTCGCCAGGTCGTTGGTGTCTCATCGCCGGAGCGGGCTCGGTTGGTCGCCGAGGTTCTGGTGGCCACCGGCTCCCAATCCGCCATGGTCGTCGCCGGCGACGGCGGCCTCGACGAACTGTCCACCACCGGTGACTCGATCGCCGTGATTGCCGAGCCGTCCGGCGTCCGTGAGCAGGCGGTCCGCCCGTCCGAGCTCGGGATCGAGGAGGTGACCCTCGATCGGCTGGTCGGCGGGACCGCCGGGGAGAACGTGGCCATCTTCACCGGCATCCTGGCCGGCGACCGGAGTCCGTACCGGGACATCGTGCTGCTCAACGCAGCCGCCGGTCTGGTTGTCGCCGGTGTCGCCGCCGACCTGCCCGCCGGTCTCACGGCGGCTGCGGCAGCCGTCGACGACGGGGCGGCGGGGGCCAAACTCGACGCACTAAGAACGGTCAGCAACCGCCTCGCCGGTAGCTGACCGGACTCCAGCCCCGAAACGGCGCCGCGGCCCCTGCAATAGGCCAATCCGACCACTTCAGGTGTGTGAGTTAGATTGTCCAATGGGCCGGGATAGCCTGTACTAGCGTGGCCCTTACTCGCTACCGTTGTCGTACTTGCGGCAACATAACAAGGTTCGAGGTAGTGGTTACTAGGCGTGTCAAGGAAACCCAGAGCATTGCGGTTGACGGGGCCGTCGGGCCGTCCTCCTCGGAGGTGGTTGCCGAACATATCGACGAGGTCCGCTGCGGTTGGTGCGGAGACCACACCTCGGTCGATGAGCTGGGCCAGACAGGAGCATTGTGATGGCGGCGGAGTCCCTACAGGCGGCGTGTGAGCTTGCGTACACCGTGGCTCGAGATGACGCGGAATCCGATCACCTGGCCGAACCACCGGCGAGCATGCGGAGCTTCCTGTACGTCTCCGATCTTCCCCGTCGGGCCATCACCGTCGCTCAGCAGGCGATCGAGGACGACTCGGACTTTCGGGCCCGCGTCGCGTCCCGGGCCAGCGAGGAGCTGGTCGGCCGGGCCGGTTACCTGTGGTTGCTCCGCCCGCCGGGCTGGGCCACCGAATTCGAAGAGCTGACGGCCGCCGCCGAGGAGGCGGAGTTCGAGACTCCGGAACCGGATCCCGAGCTTGAGGAGGTCTACCAGGGCCTCACGGCCGCCCCGAACACCCCGCCGGTCGTCGCCGTCCCGGATCTGCTCCCCGTCGATTCCGATCCCACGGAGGATCGGCGTGAGTTCGCCTTTGACCCCGGTGCAACGTTCTCACCGGAGACGCCACCGATCGCCGATGCCCCGATGGCAACGGTAAGCCCGATAACCGGATCGGAAGACCCGCTCGTAGTCCCGCCACCGCCAACGTTCGAAACGACCTCTTTGGGGACTGCTGCTGTGACTGACCGAGCCGAGTACGAAGCGATCGACACCACCTTCACCACCGTCGGTGACGCCGATGGTGACATCCTGGAGTCAACCGAGATGGACTTTGAGGCTGACGCACTGGAAAGCGAGCTTTCGAGCCTCCGTGGCCTGGTCGACCGGTTGGCCGGCGAGCGGGAGACCGTCGTCTCCAACGCGCCGGGAACCCCCAGCCTCGACAACATCGAGACCGCCGTGAGCGACCGGGTGCTCGAGAGTGAGCTGATGGCGCTCGAGAGTGATCTGGAGTCCGCTCGACACGAGCTCTCGCTGGCCCAGGCCGACCTTGCGTCGGCCCGCCACGAGCGTGAGGAGGCACAGCGCCTGCAGTCGGAGACGCTCAAGCGCCAGGTCGAACTGGAGAAGGAGCTTGCCGCGGTCCGGGAGGCTCGCCAGGACATCGAGAGCCAGGCATCGGAATCGCAGGTCTCGCTGATCAGCCTCGAGGAGAAGCACGGCCGGGTCACCACCCAGCTCGAAGAGGCGGAGCGGGAGCGCAACGTGATCCGCTCCCAGCTGGAGACGATGACCTCCGAGCGGAACCACATCCGCGAGGACCGGGCGATGCTCAAGGCCGAGCGGGACGACCTGGTGACCAGGATGGCCGACGTCGAGGAGAAGTCCGGCGGCGTCGACATCGGGGAGCTGGCCGCCAGCAACAAGACGTTGACCGCCGAGCTGGACACGACCAGCCGTGAGCTGGCCAGGATGATCGCCCAGGCGGAGAGCTTCGAGGAACAGATCAAGACCTCGACGGTCGCCGCGGATTCGCTGAAGACCGAGAAGATCGAACTCACCTCACGACTTGCCGACACCGAGCTCGCACTGGAGACCACCAGGACGCAGCACGAGGCGGTCAAGGGTGACAGCGAGCGGCTGGCCGCAGAGGTCGGCACGCTCCGGGCGGAGCGGGACGGGTTGCAGAGCCAGCTCACCGAGCTGCAGGCCAGTCTGGCCGACGTCCTCAGCGAACAGTCGGAGATCCGTCAGCGCAGCGACGCCGACCGCAAGGCCCTCAACGAACTCCGGGTCGAGCGTGACGTCCAGATGGCCAGAATGGCGGACCTCGAGCAGGCGGACCGCGACTATGACGTGAAGATCAAGGCGCTGGTCAAGGAGCGTGACGACCTGGTCGTCGCCCGTGACGACCTGATCGCCGAGCGGGGCCAGATCCGGGCCGAGATGGTCGGGTATATCGCCGAGCGGGACCAGAGTCTGGAACAGCTCGGAGACGTCCAGTCCAAGATCAGCCCACTGGAGACCGAACTGCAGGCCGAGCGCCGCCAGCGCGAGGAACTGGCCAACCGACTCCTCGAACTGGACGACATTGCCGAGCGGAACGCCGCCGAGCTCACCAGGCTCTCCGACGAGCGGAACGAGCTGTCGGCCGCCACCGAGGAGCTGCGGGCCGAGCGGATCGAGGTCAACGAGATCCGGGTCGAGCGGGACAATCTGGCCGTTCGGCTTGACGAGGCCGACCGCCGCTTCGAGGAAGAGGATGTCCGCAACCGGGCCAAACTGACCGAACTGTCCGAGCAGCTCGCGGCGGGCGAGACCGCCCGTAGCTCGGTTGAGCAGCGGTTGGCCGAAACCCTCGGCGAGCTGGACACCATGCGCCTGGAGTACGAAGAGGTCAACAAGGAGGTGGCTCGCCTCTCGGTCATCGAGGACGCCCACCGGGCCGAGCTGGCCGCCAAGGCCGCTCGGGAAGCCCAGGCCGCCGCCGAGGCGCAGGCCGCGGCCGAAGCCGCCGAGGCCGCTGCTGCGGAGGCTGCCGCCGCGGCCGTCGCACCCTCCGTCCTGCCCGAAGCCGAAACCGCCGGTGATTCGTCCGTTGAAACCGCGGAGAAGGCCGACGATCCCGGGGCGACGCAGCCGCTGGTGTCCACACCGGACAGCCTGAGCGGACCGACGCTCACCCCCGTTGGGGACATCTCTCAGGAGGTCCCCGTCGTCGAGTTCCCGAAGCCCGGGGACCAGAAGGACGGCGAAACGTCGACCGACAACCCCTTTGCCTGGCCGCCGCCCGGTGACGGCGCCGCCACAGCCGACGAGGCCGCTGACGATCTGACGGCCGACCTGGCAGCGGCCGCCGCCGAAACCGCTGCCGTAGCGGGCGTCGGCTCCGCCCTTGGTGTGGGGACCGGCACCGAAGCGCCGGAAGAGGATGATCTTGACGAGGTCAGCGAGCTGATCTCCCTGACGGTCAGCGGCTTCAGCGATGATCCGGCAACCCCGTCCGTGATGCCGGATCTCGATCCCTCCGGTGACAAGACCGATCCGGCCATGAGCGTGCCGTCCGAGGACACCACCTCCATCGACTCGCCGCCGTCCGTCGTCGACGAACCGGCGGATGACATCACCCAGGCGATTCCCCAGGTGGGCATTGCGGCACCGCCGAGCATCTTCGGCTCGCGGTCCGCCGACGAGGACCAGAGCGACGATGCAGCTCCGGCCGCACAGCCCGGTTCGCGCCGTCGGCAGATCGAGATCCCCAGCGACATCCTCGACGACGAGGTGGCGGTCGCCCAGTTCGTGGTTTCGTCCCCCGATGTCGTGTTGCTGGTCGACGGTGACTCGGTCGCCAAGCTCGGCTGGCCCAGCCTGCTGGTCGCCGAGCAGCGTGATGCGCTGGTGACGTACCTGGCGGATCTCTCGGCCAGCAGCGGCGCCGCACCGGACGTGGTCTTCGACGGCCGGATCGGCGACGATGACTCCCTCCCGGCCTCCCGGGCCGTCCGGATTCGTTTGAGCACCCCACCGACCGAACCGGCGGCTGCGCTCGACGAGTTGGTGGACGCCTACCCGGACCAGTGGCCGATCGCGCTGGTGACCGATGACGAGGATCTCGCCGGGTCCGCCAGTGAGCGGGGTGCGGCCGTCCTGAACAACGGGCAGCTCCTCGACCTGTTCATCGCCCAGTAGCACGCCTTCGCCGAAGGCTCAACGTTCGGTGGGCGCCCGCCTGTCGGCCGGCTTCGGCCACGATGTCATCGCCGGCAGGAGCGCCCGGATCGAACGCGTTCGCCGGACCCCGTCCCAGACGCCGGTCGCGTAGGCCAGGTCGTCGACGGCGCCGACCGTGACGTCCAGAGCTGCGGCCACCGGTTGGCGTGGGCCGTCCAGCACCCGCCTGGCGAACGCCGCCACCAGTAGCGTTGCGATTCGGCGGCGATGGCGTTCGAACAGCACGAGGTGGAGCACGGCCGCCGGGGACCAGGTCCGGGCCAGTGCGGTCAGCACCGAACGCCCGGCGAACCAGTGCCCCCGCATGGTCAGGCTCATCGCCTCCGCGGTCAGGTCGGGAAGCGGTTCGATCTTTCGCCGCAGCGCAAGGCCGGTCCAGGCTGCAAGGCCGAACCCGGCGACCGGATGGCCCGTGACGAACAGGCCGGTGACGGCGGCGCTCCAGGGCGACAGGTTGCACGGCGCAACCGCATCCCCATGGCGGACCGCCAGCGGACCCGCGGCAGAACCGTAGCCCCGCCGCTGTCGGATCATCCGGCCCAGGTTTCGGCGCGGCGGGTGAACGGCCGTGACTTCGGGAACGTACCGGACGGTGCCATCCCGGCCAAGGCGCCAGATCAGGTCGACGTCCTCGCCGTATCGAAGGTCCGGATCGAACCCGCCGATCGCTTCGATCGCCGTTCGCCTGGCCACCAGACAGGCGCTTGGTACATAGGGAACGGCCCGGCCGGGACCGACCAGCGACGGCGCCGGACCGAGGTCGAGCGGCGAACGTCGGCTGTCGTAACGCCCGACGAGGTTGTCCTGGGTTCCGCAGAGCACCCGGGGGGCGACGGCGACGAGCGCGGGGTCATCCAGCACCGCCGCCAGACGGTTGAGGTCGGCCCGATCGACAATGACCCCGGCGTCGACAAAGGCGACCAGATCCGTGGTGATCAGCGGCATGGCCCGCTGTCTGGCCCCTGCCGGCCCCTCGGCGAGCGGATTGCGATGGACGACGACCCGTTCATCATCGAGGTCAACCGGCCGGCGGGACCCGTCGTCAACGACGATCACCAAAATCGGTGGTTCGTCCGTCGGCGGGACCACATCCGGCGGCGGCAGCAGATTGGCGAGGGTGGTGGCCAACCCCGGCGCATCGTCCTTGACCGGGATGACCACCGTGATCGAGCCAACGCGGTCGACCGTTCCGTCCGCCGGTCTCGGGTGGGCCATACCCGCATCGACCAGCCGTCTGGCAAGACGCTGATGGGCCGGATCCGGAGCGACCGGTTCCCCGCCGAACCAGGCCCTGCTCAGCCGGGCCCCGGTGGCGCTGAGCCGGATGATCTTGAGCGGTGCGCCACCGATGAGGATTCGACCGCCCGACTTTGTCCGCAGGTCATCGGCCGGCGTCACCGACCAGCCCTCGGGGAGGGGAATCGGATCCGTCGCCGCGTCTGTTCCGGTCTGTTGGCCGGGGGAGTCAGGTGTCATCAGTACGAGTTGAGGGCCGGAGACCGAAAGGAGAAGGCGGGTTACTGGACCAGGGTTCGGAGCGAATCCAAGACGGAGAACGGCCCACCGACCTCGGCGATCCTGGCCCCGGACAACGTGGCAAGGGCCCGTGCGTGCTCCGGCTCATCCTCGGGGGCGAGAATGGTCAGCTCGTCGAGGGCCTTTGCTGATGGTACCGGGTCACCGCCGGTGGTGACCTCCGCATCGGACAGGAGGATCGTCAGCTTTCTGGCGGCCCGTGAACCCCGCATCTGCAACTGGGCGGCACGGAGCGCCAGGTCGACGTCGGTCGTTCCGTGGCCCCGTAACGCGAGCACCTCGGCCACCACGTTCTCCGGCGCCTTCTGCTCGTTCAGCTCCTTCACCGCCACAACCCGGTTGCCGAACGCAAGCACGGCGAACTCCGCCGGGGCCCGCCAGCTGCAGACGGCGGCCGCAAGGGCGGCGCTGGCCAGCCGCGCCCCGTTCATCGACCCGGACCGGTCGATCAACAGGCAGATCGCCGTCTGGGGTTTCTGCCATGCGGTGGTGACCAGCTCGTCGACGGCCGGTGGTCGTCCCTCGGCCTTCGCCGCCGTCAGCTGTTCCAGACTGGCGTCGACGTCGATGTCCCCGGCGTCAATCGTTGCGGTTGACCGGACCAGCTTGCCGACGCCCCGGGTCCTGGCCTTCCCGGTCCTGGTCAGGTCGAGCACAAGCCGTCCGGCCAGCCGCCTGGCCAGCCTGGCCAACTCGCCGTCGGTGGCCTGGGTCATTTTGGCCAACAGCTCCAAGGCCTCATCGGCGTCCTCGGAGAGCATCTGATCGAACTGCTCCTCGTCCAGCTCGCCGAGCTGCGGGGAGATGTCGGAGAAGGACTCGTTCCGTTCCAGGTCACGGCGTCCGATGGTTCGTCGGCGCTCGTCGGCCAGCGCGTCCATCGCCTCCTGACCGGTGAGGATCCGTTCCTCTACGTTGGGGGAGCCGCCTGGCGGCTGAGGGCTTTTCCCGACTGGTCCGCCTGGTCCCCGTGCTGGCCCGCTGGCTCATCGGGCGGGCCCATGATGGTGGTCCACAGCTCCGTGACCACATCCTCCGGTTCGGTGTTTGCCGAGTCGTGGAGCCTGATCCGTCCGGACAGCGCGGCCAGGGCGCAGTCCAAACCGACGTGGAAGTCCGTCGGATCGGTGTTCCGCAGCGCACCGAGGTCTCGGGAGAGAAGCAGCAGGTCGACGGCGCCCCGTACGGATGACCCGACCCGGACCTCAGGGTGATCCCTGGTGGCCCGAACAACCTCAACCACCTTGGCGATGTACGCCCGGGGGAGATCGGACTCCCTGGCGGCGATGTCGGTCTCCTCGGCCTCGGTCTGGTAGCCCATGGCCACCCGGCACACCCGGTCGTAGATGGCGCCGGAGATACGAGCGGTGCCGACCGCATCAAACGGGTTCATCGCCGCCACCATCCGAAAGGTCTCATCCGCAATGATTCGGCCCAGGCGGGGGATGGTCAGCTCGCCCTCGGACATGACCGTGACCAGGAGGTTGAGTGTCTCTTCCGGGACCCGATTGATCTCCTCGAGGTACAGGATGCGGCCCTCTCGCATCGCCCGGACCAGTGGGCCGTCAACCCAGACATCGTTGGTGTAGCCGGACTCCATCACCTGGGCGGGGTCGAAGTGTCCGGCCAACCGGGCCGGAGTGAGCTCGGCGTTTCCTTCGACGAACTCCATCGTCTGGCGTCCGGCGCTGGATATGGCTCGCAACAGGGTCGACTTGCCGGTTCCGGGCGGTCCTTCCAGCAGCAGATGGCGGCCGGCCATCAGGGACGCAACGACAAGCTCGGCCTCCCGGGAGCGTCCGACCACCTCTTCCTGCAGCCTGGCCAGGGTGGTCGAACCGTACGGTCCCGATCCGTTCTCCACATACGCTCCCTTCGATCGGCCGAGCCGGACCCAGGTCGGACAGATCCGGTCTGTCGGACCCCGGCGACGCCGCTGGCACGAGGGTAGCCGGGGAGCTTCCGACGAACCTAGTCTGCCGACGGTCAACCGACGGTGGTCTGCAGCCGTTCCACGGTCCTGATAACCAGGTCCTCCAGCAGCCGTGCACCGATCTCGCCGGTTGCGCCGTCTGGGTCGCCGAGAACCCCGGATGACGAAACCGCCGAGACACCGCCGGCAACCATCGACTCGAGCAGTTCGGAGATCGGGGCCGTCGGGCCCGCCACGGCCAGATCCAGACGGACGGCCTGCGGCTGGAGGTGCAGCATGAGCGACGTCTCGGTCAGCCCCGCGTGGGCGTCGACCGGTATCGGCCGATCGTTGTCATCGACGAGTGACCCCCACGTCGGGAACAGTTCGATGACGTCGTGTCCTTCCCGGCGGAGCTGGTCGGCCGCCTCCCGCACCGGAACCACGTTGCCGGCGTGGCCGGACAGCAGGACCACCCGGCTGAACGAGTGGCCGGCTGACCGCACAAGCTCGATCAGGACCGCCCGAAGCGCGTCCTGGCCGATGGAGAGCGTCCCGGCGAACGCCTGATGCTCGCCGGAGGATCCGTAGGGGAGTGGCGGGGCGACAACGACGTCCCCCAGCCGGGCCGCGACGGCATCCGCCCAGGCGGACGCGATGACCGTGTCGGTGTTGAACGGCAGGTGGGGACCGTGCTGCTCGGTGGCGCCCAGCGGGACGATCAGCGTCGACGGCCCGTCTGCCCCGTCCTCGGAACGCCCGGCGGCAAGCTCGGTGGTTGTGCGGTTGCCGAGATTCTTGCCGACGGTCACGCCGGAATCGCCTACTGGCCGGTGATCTTGCCGAGGATGTCGTCGACGATGGAGCCGTCACCGTCCGCGTCGAGGATGGCGGCCAGTCCGCCGAGGCCCGGCTGTTTCGTCTCGACCTGCTGGCGCTCCTGTTGCAGAACGCTGCCAAGACCTCCGGCATCGAGGCCCTGGTCCTGCTTCTGCTTTGACAGGTATCCCATGACAAGCGGGGCCAGGATCGGCAGGAGTTTCATGATGGTGTTGAGGTCCAGGCCGCTCTGCTGGGACAGGTTCTGCTGGACGCTGGGCTGGCGGCCACCAAGCACGTGGCCGAGGATCTTGGCCCCGTCGCCGCCGCCACCCAGGAGACCGCCGAGTCCGTCGAAGATTGACGGGCTGTGGTCGTTCAGGGCGTTGGAGAGCGATTCCGCGCCGGCCGGTTTGCTGGCGTTGTTGGCCATTCCGGCGATGATCGCCGGGAGCGCCGCCGCAACCGCCCCGCCGACGGCCGCCTCATCGGCACCGAGCGACTTTGCGATCTGTGCCATCCCCGAGGGGCCGAGCTGGCCGAGGATTCCATCTACCAATCCGGACATGGTTTGTTCCCTTTCCGGAGCCCCACGGATCTACTTCCTCCCGGTGGAGGGGAGGCTCGCCACGGTCCCACCCTACCGCCGGGCCGCCTCCACGTCCCCCATCTCGCTAACGGTCCGGATCTGGATGCCACCCCGAGGGCGCTGGGTGACGGCGACCCTGACCCAGGACGGCGCGGCGGTCTCCCACACCTCGTCGGCGATCGCCGCGGCCAGCGCCTCGGCGAAAATCGCCCGGTCCCGGAACGACCACAGGAACAGCTTCAGCGACTTCGACTCGACGCAGCGCGCGTCGGGCCGGTACTCGATGAGAACCGATGACAGGTCCGGCTGACCGGTGACGGGGCACACCGACATCAGCTCCTCGGAGGAGAACGTGACCTCGGTGCAGCCGTCCGGCTTCGGGAAGCACTCCACATGCGCCACCGGTTCGCGCACCGTGCGGCCAAGGATCGACAGGCCGTCGGTCGACGGTGATGAACCGGCGTCGTCTGCAGCGGGGGATTCAGTCATGGTGAGACGATACCGGCGGTCCGATCTCGCCCCGGGACCCGCCGTCGTCCGTCCGGTCAGACCGACCGGATCGGCGTGGTGCCGGCGACCGTCCGACTGGCGGTTCTGCAGGGTTTTGGTACCGTTACCGTCGGTAGTTTGTCCCGGTGGACCTGGCGGATGGTGGGTTGAACAGGTGAGAAGTTTTTCTTCGTTCGTCGCTGCGGCGCTTTCTGTCGCGCTGAGCGGGGTTTTGGCGATTGTTGGCGCGGTCGTTGCCGCGGTGTGCCTGGCGTCGCCTGCCGCGGCCGATGTGGTTCCGGACGCCTACGAGCTGTCGCTGTCGGGCCGAACCAACAGCGGCCCGAACCCGGATGGCATCGGGACCGAAGATGAAATCGGGTACACGCTGGTCCTCTCCAATCGAGGGGGCACAGCGGTGCCGGCCGGCGCGGCGGTGATCACGGCCGCCGTTGACCGGACGAACCAGCGGTCCAGTCGCATTCAGGTCACGGACCTGGACGGGTCCGGCTTCGGCGTCAACGGCAGCACCTCTTGCCAGGAGGGTGTCACTACCCGGACGGTCAGCTGCCTCAACGCGACCGAGATCCCGCCGGGCGCGGCCATCGAGCTGACGGTCTCCTACCGGCACGCCCAGACGGAGACGCCGGACACCCGGCTGTCGTTCTTCGCTCAGGCCGGTGTTGTCGAGGGGTTCGATCCGATTCCCGGCAACAACGGGTTCGGCGGGTCGGCCTATTTCTTCGCCGGCGGGGCCACCACAACAACCGAGCCCACCACCACAACGACCGAGGCTCCGACAACAACCGAGGAGCCCACAACAACGACCGAGGCCTCGACAACAACCGAGGAGCCCACAACAACGACGGCCGGGACCACCACGACGGAGGAGGAGACGACAACCACGGAGAAAACCGAGGCCCCCGCAACGACCGAAGCGTCGGCAACCACTGCGGCTCCCACCACCGAGCAGACCCTGCCGCCGTCGACTCTTCAGGCGGCGTCCTCCGTCACCCTCCAGGCCCGCAGCGACGACGGCTCCTCCGGTGTCCTCGGCGCGACCGGCACCGCGGATGCCGGGCCACCGGAGGCCGAGGTGACCCTCGAGCCGCTGGCCCCGGCCACCACGGACAGCGGCGCCGGGGTCCTCCCGTTCCTACTCATCGGTCTCGGCGCCGTCGGTGTGTCCACCGGTGCGGCCGTCGCCTACCGCCGTTATACAAACCCGGATCCGCCGCTGGTTGACATTCGTCAGTATCGCTGAACCGTGGGCGCCGCCCGGGGCGATACGCCGACCGGCGGGCCGCCGGGAACCGCAGCCGGTTGGCATCGGGGGGCGGTGGGGCCGCTATCCTCGCCCCCGTCACCGATACGGCCGTGCGGGGACAACGGTCAGCCGGATCGGCCGAGACGGTCGGTGGGAGAAAGGGACCCTGGTCATGGCAAATGAATGGTTCGAAACGGTGGCAGTCGCCAAGGAGCGGGCCAGGAAGCGGCTCCCCCGTTCGGTGTACGGGGCCATCATCGGCGGCGCAGAAGCCGGGGTCTCGATGCGGGACAACCTGAGTGCGTTCGACCAACTGGGAGTTCGGCCGGTCACCGCCGGGCAGTCGGCCGGGCGGGCCATGGACACCACGATCATGGGCCAGGGCTCGTCGATGCCGGTCATGATCTCCCCGACCGGGGTCCAGGCCGTCCACCCGGAGGGCGAGGAGGCCGTTGGCCGGGCCACCGCCGCCCGCGGCGTGCCGATGGGGCTCAGCTCGTTCGGCAGCAAACCGATCGAGTCCGTCATCCAGGCAAACCCCCAGCTCTTCTTCCAGATCTACTGGGCTGGGGACCGGGAGTCGATGAGCATGCGGATGGCCAGGGCCAAGGATGCGGGCGCGGTCGGCCTGATCCTCACCCTCGACTGGTCGTTCTCCCACGGCCGGGACTGGGGTAGCCCGGAGATCCCGCAGCAGATCGACGTCCGGACCGCGCTCAAACACGCCCCCGACGTCTTGACCCGGCCCCGTTGGCTGGCGGACTGGGTGAAGCGGCGCGAGCTGCCCGATCTCGGTGTGCCGAACTTCGGCAGGCTCGGTGACGCGGTTCCCGGGTTCTTCGAGGCGTACGGCACCTGGATGGGCACGCCACCGCCGAGCTGGGACGACGTTGCATCGTTGGCCGAGGAGTGGGGTGGCGAGTTCATGGTCAAAGGGATCGGCCGGGCCGACGAAGCCCGGGCCGCGGTCGCCGCAGGCGCAACCGCCATCTCGGTCTCCAACCATGGTGGCAACAACCTGGACAGCGCCCCGGCACCGATCCGGATCCTGCCGGAGATCGTCGACGCCGTCGGCAACGATGTGCAGGTTCTGCTCGACGGCGGGATCCGCCGTGGTTCCGATGTGGTGAAGGCGTTGGCCCTGGGGGCCGACGCGGTGCTGATCGGCCGGGCCTACCTCTGGGGGCTGGCGGCAAACGGCCAGGCCGGAGTGGAGAACGTCCTGGACATCCTCCGCAACGGCATCGACGCAACGCTGCTCGGCCTTGGGAAGTCGTCGATCGCCGAGCTGTCCCCGGACGACGTGATCGTCCCGGACGGCTTCTCACCGCCCCGGATGGACTAGCGCAACAACGTGGTCGGCCCTGGTTGGGCGGCCCGGATGGACTAGCCGCCGGTCCTCGCCACCTCGATCGCGGTCCACACCCGTTGGCTGGTCAGCGGGATGTCAACGTGGGTCACGCCGAGGTGGGACAGGGCGTCCACCACCGCGTTCTGCACGGCGGGGGTGGAGCCGATGGTTCCCGACTCGCCGACACCCTTGGCCCCGAGCGGGTTCAGCGGCGTGACCGTCTCCTGGGCGATCCGTTCGAAGTTCGGCAGCTCGGTTGCGGAGATGATGCCGTAGTCCATGAAGTTCGACGTGACCGGGTTGCCGTCATCGTCGTACATGAACTCCTCGATGAGCGCCTGGGCGATGCCCTGGGCCAGCCCCCCGTGGACCTGCCCCTCGACCAGCAGCGGATTGATCATGGTGCCGACGTCGTCGCAGGCGATGTGGCGGTGGATGGTCACGGCCCCGGTGTCCATGTCCACCTCGACGACCGAGACATGGGTGCCGAAGGGGAAGGTTGCACCGTCGGGGTTGAAGTCGATCTCGGAGGACAGGTCGATCCCGTCATCGGCACGTGCGGCCTGGGCGATCTCGGCCCAGGTCTTGACCAGTGCCGGGGTGCCGACAACGCTGAACCCGCCCGATTCCGTGTCGAGAACAACGTCATCCGGGTTGGCCTCGAGGAGGTCGGCGGCAACCGACTTGGCCGTCGCCACCACCTCCTCGGACGCCCGAAGGATGGCCGAGCCGCCCAGCTGGAGTGACTTCGAACCGCCGGTGCCCCCACCTCGGGGGACGTCGTCGGTGTCCCCGTGACGGACCTCGATCCGCTCCAGCGGGATCCCGGTGGTGTCGGCCACCAGCATGGCAAAGGTGGTGTGGTGGCCCTGACCGTGGGCGGATGAGCCGGTCTTGGCCAGTGCCGAGCCGTCCGGCAGGATCTCGACGCTGCCGTACTCCGAGTTGGACATCGGGTTGGTGATCTCGACATAGGTAGAGAGCCCGATACCGAGTTGCCGAGTTGCGCCCTCGTCGCGGCGCCGCTGCTGTTCGGCCCGGAGCGCCGGATAGTCGGCGGCATCCAGCGCCGCGTCGAGCGACTGCTCGTAGGAGCCGGAGTCCATCGCCGCCCCCGTCGGTGTCGTCAGGGGGAACTGCTCAGGCCGGAAGACGTTCCGGCGGCGAACCTCGGCCGGGTCCATGCCGATCTCGGCGGCGAACACGTCGATCATGCGCTCGATTGCGGCGGTGGCCTCCGGACGGCCGGCACCGCGATAGGCGCCCACCGGCACGGTGTTGGTCACCACGGAGGCGGCGTGATAGTCGATGTCGGGAATGTCGTAGCATCCGCTCGCCATGATTCTGGTCAGGAACGGCAGGACGGCACCGATCGCCGGGTACCCGCCAGAGTCCTGCAGAACACCAAGGGAATAGGCGGTGATGTTGCCGTCGGTGCCGCCGCCGAGTTTTGCCGTGAAGTCCTGGGCCCGGCCGTGGACCAGGCCGAGCATGCTCTCGGTCCGTGTTTCGGCCCATCGCATCGGCCGGTCGAGCTTGCGGGCACTGAGCGCAACGATGAAGTCCTCCGGGTAGGCACCGTTCTTCGCCCCGAACGCTCCGCCGACGTCGGGGCAGATGACCCGGACGTTCTCCGGATCGACGCCGGTGGCGGCCGCCAGGTTGTCCCGAGTGCCGTGAGCCCCCTGGGTGGAGGACCACTGGGTGAGCCGTCCGTCGTCCCAGCGGGCCGCCGCGGCCCGCGGCTCAAGCGGGCAGGGTGCAAGCCGTTGGTTCCGGAACGACAGCTCAACGACGACCTCGCAGTCGTTGAATATGTCGGCCAGGTCCGGGTTGCCCGGGATGGCGAACACCGTGTTTGTGCCGGCCTCGGGGAACAGGACGGTGCCATCCGTTGCCGCCTCGGCCGGGTCGAGCACGGCGGGTAGCGGCTCGTAGTCGACCAGGACCATCTCGGCGGCGTCCACGCCCTGCTCCCTGGTTTCGGTGATGACGGCAACCACCGCCTCACCGACGAACCGGACGATGTCGGTGGCCAGCCAGGTCCTGGTCATCGACTGGTTCAACATGGGTTGGCCGGGCGGTTGGGGGGTGAGGTCGAGGTCGTCGGCGGTCAACACGGCGATGACCCCGGGCATGGCCACCGCCTCCTCGAGGTCGATCCCGGTGATCGTGGCGTGGGGGAACGGCGACCGAACAAAGGTCACCCAGGCCGCATCGGCCGGTGTGACGTCGTCGACGTACGATCCGCCGACGGTCAGCAGGGCGGGGTCTTCAGTGCGCACGACGCGCGTGCCGAGAATGCTCACGGTGCCTCCAGGGCGCTCAATGTGGTGAGTGGGGGACGGTGGGCCCGTCCGTTCGGATGCTCAAACCCGGGAAGGGCCGAGCGTTACCGGTACCGGCTTCGAGTGATTCGAGGTCGGCTGCGGCCGCTGTTCCACCCCGACTGCGGCGAGGGGAAGCTCGCCATGGCCGCTGACACATTCGGGGTCCGGGCCGTCCAGAGGAAGGCCGGTGAAGAACTTGGCCGCCATGCACCCGCCCTGGCAGGCGTCGAACTGGCCACAGCTTGCGCACGCGCCCGCCGACTGCGGCTCCCGCAGCTCGGTGAACAGATCCAAGGTCTTCCAGACCGAGGTGAAACCGCCGGTGTCCCGAACGTTGCCCGCCTTGAACTCGTCATGGAGGACAAACGGGCAGGCGTACACATCACCGATCGGGTCGATGAGACAGACCACCCGGCCCGCCCCGCAGAGGTTCAGGCCCGGAAGGTTCTCGTCGCCAAGCGCATTGAGGTGGAAGAACGAATCGCCGGTCAGCACGTTCGGCCGGTCGAGAAGCCAGTAGTAGAGCTCGCGCTGCTGGTCCTGGGTCGGGTGGAGCTGATGCCACGTGTCCGCACCCCGACCGGCGGGTCGGAGCCTGGTGAGGCGTAGCTCCGCACCGTAGTGGTCGGCGAGCGCCTCGAAGTCGTCGAGCTGGCCGATGTTCTGCCTGGTCATGACGACGCTGATCTTGAACTGACCGAAGTCGGCGGCCTCGAGGTGGTCCATGGCCGCCCGGGCGGTGGCAAACGATCCCGGTCCCCGGACCGCGTCGTTTGTGAACTCATCCGCGCCGTCGATGGAGATCTGGATATCGGTGTAGGGCATGTCGGCCAGCCGCCTGGCCCGCTCGGCGTTGATCCGGGAGCCGTTGGTGGAGAACTTCACCCCGACACCGTTTGTTGTGGCGTAGTCGATCAGGTCGTAGAAGTCCGGCCGGATCATCGGTTCGCCGCCACCGATGTTCACGTAGAACACCTGCAGGTCACGCATTTCGTCGATGACCCGCTTCGCCTCGGCCGTTGTCAGTTCCCTCGGATCGCGCCGCCCGGACGAGCTGAGGCAGTGGACACAGGCCAGGTTGCAGGCGTAGGTCAGCTCCCAGGTCAGGCAGATCGGGGCGTCGAGGCCCAGTTTCAGTTCATCGGTCAATGCGCTCATTGGTCACCGGGGGGTTGGGACTGCGGATCGTCGGCGGGCTGCAGGAAGTCGGATACTGCCAGGGCTTCGAGCGCCTTGCGGAAGGCGGGCCACCGACGCTGATCGATGTCCGTGGCGTCGAAGCCGTGTCGGGGGGTCGGATGCTCCTCGAGCTGTTTCACCAGCGCCACCAGATCCGGCGATCGGAGGAAATTCAGCCGCCGATTGTCGTAGTGGTAGGCCAGCGCACCGAACGGCTCCGGGCGAAGTGCGACCCGGGGGTGGAGACGCCATCGTCTTTCGAAGTCGACGGCCGATGCGTCATCGGTCACCAGGAGATCCATACGGGTTAGTAGACCCCGCACATCCCGTCGATCGAGATCTCCTCGACCAGCAGTTCCTCCTCGACGAGGGCCTCCTGGGTTTCAGCAGGGCTCTCCGCGGTGTCAAGGTCTACCGACGTGTCAACGGTTGGTTCGAACTCCATGGCACGTCATGGTAGCCGTCAACCGCCCACCCGGCGAAGTTGACGATCCGGACTCACGGAAGGCATGGCAGAAGGGGACCGCCGGAAAGGAGTGGTCGCGCCGCTCCGGGCGACTGCACCGCCACAAACCCTCAGCGAAGGTCGAAGCAGACCTTGACCGAGCCGCGAGGACCGGCGGTGGCGGCATGGGCCAGCGCATCCTCGTACCGCTCCAGCGGGTAGGTGGCCGAGACCAGCCGACCGAGGTCGGCGGTGGCCACCAGCTCCATGGCGATGTCGAACGTCCGACGGGTCTCACCGTTCGGCAGTGTCTCCGTGCCGTAGGTGTAGGCCCCGACCAGCTCGGTCTCCCGGTGCCAGAGGGCGGTCATGTCCACCGAGATCCGTCCCGGCATACCGACCAGCACCACCCGGCCGCGGGGTCGGGCCGTGCCGATGGCCTCATCGACGGATGCCGCACTGCCGACCGCATCGATCACCACGTCGGCCCCGCCGGACAGGTCGTCGCCGATCATGAAACTGCCGGAGGCCCGCCGGACCGCCCGATGAAGCTCCGACGGGCTCACCACCTGGTCGGCTCCGAGCGAGCGGGCAAGTTCGGTCTGCTCCGGATACTTCGCCCCGACGATCAGGGTCACCCCCGGATGCAGCTGTCGAAGGGCGGCGATGGCGACCAGGCCCATGGTGCCCGCTCCGAGCACGGCGACGGTTGCGTCCTCCGGGATGCCGGGCAGCGTCCCGATTCCGGCCTTGAGCGCGGCGTGGACGCCGACCGCGGTCGGTTCGATCATCACCGCGGCCTCGTCGCTGAGTCCTTCCGGCACAGGGTGGAGCTGGCTCTCGTGGGCGACAAAACCGGTCGACCAGCCGCCACCGGTGGAGGCGCAGTAGCCGGTTTGGATACCGGGATCGAGGTCTCCGCTGACCAGATGCCGATAGTCGTTCCCGTCGCCGGGGGCCGCCCCGGGGAACGGCGGGTCGAAGCCTCTGGCCTCGTGGCCGAGCACGGGCTCCAGGACGACGCGGACGCCGTCCTCCCGATCCCCGACGACCTCATGGCCCGGGATGAACGGGAACGAGACCCACGGTTCGAAATAGCGGGATGATCTGCCGTCCACCGTTGCCAGATCGGAGCCGCAGATTCCGGCCAGCCGGGTGCCGACCCGGTGCCAGCCGGGGCCGGGGAGTTCGATTTCCGACGCCTCGACAAGGGTCAGCGGACCGGTCGTTGCGCCGCTGCCCGGGCGGATACGGGAGGAGATCGCCGCGGCCACGTACTTGGCTTCTTTCCTGCTGAACTCCAGCGCCTTCACCGGGGCAACGGTAGCCCCAAAACGACGTCAACCGTGCGGGCGGTCCGCTGAACGACACCGGACCGGGCCGGACAGGACGCCCGCCGGGGTCCGACGAGGCTTGGCTGTCACAGCCCATCAGTAGGTTCGACGGCATGAGCATGATCATCGATTGCGGGACCTGCACCCGCCAGAACACACCAACTTGTGATGACTGTGTGGTGAACTTCATCGTCAGCCGGGAACCGGAGGAAGCGGTGGTCATCGACGTTGCTGAGTTCTCGGCGCTGAAGCGGCTGCAATCGGCTGGTCTTGTGCCGGAACTGCTGCACGACGACCAACCCCGGGAGATGCACGGCTGACCGCCGAAACGCCTCCGTCAGGCCCGGAAGGAGGCCTGGAGCGAGCCCTGCCA
>JBCCGJ010000082.1:0-18711 GCA_039029335.1 Actinomycetota bacterium
CTCGTTGCGGCCTGGTTCGAGGAAGATGACCTCGGAATAGCGACGAACCCGGCCGGCGGCGTCGACCGCCCGGCCCGGCTGGTCGCGGGCATCGATCTCAACGGCCGGGATCCCGTTCTGCAGGATCACGATCGTTGTTGTCGGCCGAGCGGCGTCGACCACCTCGAACGCCAGGTCGGCGATGCTCGGATCGTCGGTCGAGGTGTCCCAGTTGAGGATGCGGACGTGGGGCGGGAGCGAGTCCTCGATGTCGATCGGTGCAACCCCCAACGCATCGAGCGCGGCCGCCTCGCTCTGGTGTTCGAGCACGTGGCGGATGATGTCCGGCCGGTAGAGGTTCTTGACGAACTGGTCACCGCTGTAGGCCCGGGCCGGCTGGTTCTCACCCCGGTTGTGGTGGTACGAAATGTAGCGATCCCCGTTCGGGCTGGACGCGTAGTAGCCGCTCCTGGTCCAGATCACCCACTCGTTCGTGGCGGTGATGAACAGGCTGAGCGTCGGCTCCACGGTTGCGATCTGATCGTCCCCGGCCGCGGCCGTGCCGGCGGGATCGGCGGGCCACAACCGGATGACCTGATCCCGACCCCCGGTCACCAACCACCGCTCGTCGGCCACGACATCAAGCACTGCGGAGACGTGCCCGACAAGACGAGCGATCGGTCGGAACCGCGGTACGTCCGATCCGTCGACGTCTTCGACAGAAGGGAAGAGACCGACGGCCCCGGACCGACGGCCGACGACCACCCGATCACCGGGGATGACGCTGTAGCCGGAGGCCTGGTCGCTCGAGAACCCGACCCCATCGGCCAGCTCGATCCCCGCCGGTTCCACAAAGACCTGGCCCCGGGCCAGCTCAAGTTCGCCGCCGCCGGAGGTGCGATGACGGGCACGGCGGAACTCCTCGAGGGGGACCTCCTGTTCCGGTTCCTCGGCGCCGGGGACCAGCGTCAGAAGATCGAGGTTGAACCGGCGGGCCAGGGTCGGCACCTCACCGCGGGGTTCGTCCGGGCGAACCGGGTCGGGATTCCCGAACCCGACCTCACGACCGGACAGGCCGACCGCGTCGATCACCTGCCCGGCGCCGTCGATGAAGCGGTCCGCCGCGGACGGCTCGCTGGTTGTCGGGTCCCATCGGTGGACCGAGAATCGGCTGCCACCGGCGGTCACCACCTCGTCCTCGCCGGCAAAGGCGACGGCGATGGCGTTGTCGTCGTAGCGGCGGCGACCCACGATCGGAAAGTCCACAGCAACGTCGTGCACCGTGACCTCGGATCGACCGGCGGCCCGGGAGCCGACTATCAGGCGCTCTCCGTCGGGAGAGAACGCAACACCGACCGGTGATCCGCCCCCGGCGCCCGACACCGCTTCTGCGACCACCCGGCCGTCATGGTCCAGGATGGTCAGACCGGAGTTCTCACCGGCGATGGCAACAAAGTGGCTGCTGACCGCAACCGATGCCCGGAGCCCGACCGACGGTGCCGAGCCGTTTGCCGCCCCGCCGGTCGGGTCGCGATCGGTTCGGTCGCGTTCCGGCCCGTCGTCCGACCGGCCGTCGAGCGTCGCCGATCCGCCAACCGGTAGCTCCGTCAGGCCGTCGTCGGTCAGCGCGAACAACTGGGGGACGCCGATGAAGGTCGGTGTGACCACGATGCGGGCGCCGCCGTCCACCATCGGACCGACGGCGACGTTTGCCGGGCCGATGACCAGCGGGATCTCGAACAGCGGGGGCGGCGGAGCGAGGATGTCAGTGGCCCGGTCCAGCTGAAACTCGGCTTCCGCCGCGTGATCCGCCGGGTACTCCGGGGCGGCGTCGTCTTCGACCGCGTACTCCCGAGCGGCATCGTCGGCAGGCGTCCCGTAGTCCGCGACACCGGAGTCGGTCGATTCGTCGTAGGGCACCAGGTCGTCGAACCGGAAGACCGCCAAGCGGGCGTCGGTCCCACCGTCCGACCCGGTTCGATCGCTTCCCGCTGTGGCCACCACCAGGAACCGGTCGTCGGGGGACATCGCCAGGTCGGCGATCCGTCCGTCCCACCGGAACGTTCGTTGCCACCGGTCAAGCCAGGGAACCCGGAACCGCAGGGTCGATCGGCCGGTCGCCCCGTCGTGGGCCGCGACACAGACGATCCCGTCGGCCGTGTGGACTGCGGCGGCGTCGATCGCACCATCGGTCCCGGGCCCGATCCGGCCCAGGATGGTGACGGGTTTGTCGTCGTCCGCGTTCCACCACCGAATCCGCTTGTCCATGGCGACGGTCACCACCGACGCCCCATCACCGAGGGGCAGCAGGTCGGTGATGGTTGCGCTGTGGGTACCGGGGTCCACGGCAAACAGCAGGGTCTGGTCGTTGCTCATCGGTTACCTCTCGCCGGTTCTGATGGTCATGGGACGCGGTATGTGGGTCGGTGGTGCTGGTGTTGGGTCGGTTCTGCTGCTGCTGCTGCTGGTGGTGGTGGTGAAGCTGGTGGTGGTTCTGCTGGGTGATGATCGGCGGTGTGCGGTCTATTTGGGGAGCGGGATGACCGGAAGGTGTTCCACACCAAGCTCGGCCAGAATCTCCTCGCCTGCGGCGCGGTTGCGACGGGCCGCCCGCGCCCGGCCGAGAAACTGTTCGGCCTCGGCCAGACCGATGTGGGCCTCGGCGGTCCCGAGCCGATTCCGCCCTTCGGTCTCCGCCAACGCCTCGGTCAGCGCATCGAGCGCCTCCTCGGGATTGCCGAGCTGCATGTTGGCATAGCCGGTCAGGATCAGCTTCCGGCCGAGCTGCTGGGCCACAAGGTCCTGAGGCGCTTCGAGGTCTCGGAGGTTGGCCAGCCCCGCAGCGCCCTGCCCGGCGGCGATGTCGGCGGCGGCCAGGCTGAGGCGGACCTCATACTCGTTCGAGGCCACCTGGGACTCCCGAAACCAGTCGAGCGCCGTCTCGAGCGGTTCGATGGCCTCCCCCGGCCGCCCGGCGTTCACCTCGAGGCGGCCCACCTCGGCCTGGACAAACGAGGCGACAAACCCGGATCCGTAGTGGGTGGCCTCCCGCCTGAGTTCATGCAGTTCGGTTCTGGCCAGGTCCCACTGGCCCCGGTTGATGGCGATGGACGCCCGATTCACCGCGGGCAGCAGCGCGCCGTGTTCGTCTCCGATGCGCACCGCCTGCTCAACCGCCCGATCGAAGTGCTCAACCGCCTCGTCCCACTGCCCGTCTTCCATGAGATCAAGCCCCAGGTTGTTGTGCACCGAATGCAACGCCCGGTGATCCTCCAACTCGGTAGCCAGCCGAATCAGCTCCCGGCCGACCTCAAGCCTTGCCGGGTCGGCCCGGCCGGCCAGCACGACCTGGCGAATGCGCAGCGCCGGGACGAGGGGCCCCCGAACGCCGGCCAGCCCCGCATCGGACACCGCGGCGTCGACGGCACCGAGGGCCTGGTCCATGTTGTCGAGGCGATAGTGGAAACCGGCGAGCGTTGCATGTAACCAGGCTCGGCTCTCCGCGTCGTCCGGGGCGGTGCAGGCCGCAAGCTCCTCGGTCAGCCGTACAACCTGGCCCTGATAGGAACCGGCCACCTCACCATCGACGGTCGCCAGGCGGATGAGCAGGCGGACCCGGTCCAATCGATCCGTGATGCGATCGAGCGCTCGCTCGCCGTAGGCGCTCGCCTCGTCGTACCGCTTGGCGGCGATGCAGTGGAGGCATGCGGTGGTCAGCGCATCGGTCACCTGGTTCGTCGTGGCCACCTCCTGCCCACCGGCGTCCGCGGCCTGGATGGCCTGGCCGAGGTGATCGGCGGCCTGGCCGAGCAGGCCGAGCTCCGCAGCCCGTTCGGCGGCGAGGTGGCTGTACCGCCAGGCCCGGTCGTGGTGACCGGCTCGTGCGTTGTGCCACGCCAGCTGTGAGATGTCGGCCCGGTGCTCCTCGAGCACTGCGGCAACCGCTCCGTGCAGGTCAACCCGGCGGTGTCCGGACAAACCGTCATACGCAACCCGGGCGACCACCTCAGACCGGAAGACCCCGGTCCCGTCGCGGACGTCGATGAGCTTGGCAACGCCCGGCAGCTCCTCCCGGGCGTCCCGACCGAGTAGTTCGGTCAGCAGGTCGATCGGGAAGGAGGAGCCGAGCACGGCCGCAGTCCTGACCAGCTCCCTGTTCCCATGGCCGAGCCGGTCGATCTGGGCGGTGATCAGACTCTCGACGGAGTCGGGCAGCGTCCGCCGGAACCCTCCGCCGGTGGCGGTCGGATCGTCGTCCTGGCTGAGACTCCTGGCCAGCTCGAGCGCAAAGAGCGGGTTGCCGCCCGAGGTGGCTGCAACTTCGGCAAGAAGCGGGCCGGGCAGATCGGAGACCGAGGCGATCAGCGCCTTCGTCGCCTCGGGCGTCAACGGCTGCAGGTCGATCCGACTGACCACGGACGGGTCGACATCCCAGGTTTCACCGTCCGGACGGCCGGCGCTCAGTACCAGCCACGGACGATCCGGCAGCTCTGCGGCGAAGGCGGTCAGCAAGTCAGCCGATGCCGGGTCCAACCACTGCCGGCCCTCGACGACCACCGCCGTCGGTATCGTCAGGGAGGCGCCAGGGAGTCGAACGATCGCACCGTTGGCCACCGCCTGGCGAAACTCCGGTTCGATATCCGCGATCCGCTTCCCGGTTTCGGCGTCAGGTTCACCGACCGTGGCCCCGAACGCCGGAGCGATCAGCGGCAACAGCTCGGTGACGTCCGGGGCAACCCGGGCAACCCAGTCGGCCAACTGGAGGCCGGCTTCGGTCCGACCGGCGTCGTCGTCGATCCCGGCCCCCGATCGGAGGAAGCCGGTGACGGCGTGATACGGGTTGCCGACGGTGTGGACAAGGCCCTGGACGTGGAACCGGGGCACGGCGCCGGACAATCCGGAGACGAAGTGGGCAAGGAGTCTGGACGCCCCCAGGCCCGGCGCCGCACGAACGTCGAGCAACACACCGGGGCTGTTCCTGGCGGCGGCCCAGGCGTCGGCGATCGTTGCGAGCTCAGCCTCCCGCCCGACGAGTTCGGGGTTTACGTTGGTGTCGCGCATCGCGGTCGCCGGACCCTGGAGTTGGTGCACGGTCACGGGCTGCACCCTGCCTTTGACCATGACCGGGGGTAACTCGACGGTCGGATAGCGGACCCGGCTGTGGTCGAGGACCGCCTGAGACACCGCAACCGCACCGTCGTCGGCCTTGCCAAGAAGCCTCGCCGCCAGGTTTGTCGGGTCGCCCATCACCGTGAACGTTCGGCACGCCGAGGATCCGAGGAAACCGGCGAACACCAGCCCCCGATTCACCCCGGCCCGCATCGGGACGGCGTCCGGGTCGAGGACCAGGTCGGCCAGGGTTGCCAGCATGGCGTCCTCGTCGCCCTCGCCGGCGGTCGGCGCACCGGCGGCGAGGAGGATCTTGATGCCGCCGACCGCCACGTCGGTGCTGAGCATGGTGACGCCGTACCGGGCGCACAGTTCGATGGCCCGCTCGACCACCCGCGACATCTGGGCATCGGACAGGTCCGACGTCGGGAGCATGACAAAAGCGACCGTGACCACCCGGATCTCGCCGACCGTTCGATCGAACGCTTCGATCGCCTCGGCGAGATCACCGCCGATGACGGTGGGCCAGTCGATGACGGTCGCCGGGTCCGGTCCGTCGGCCGGGTCGAGGGCGTTGTGTAACACGGCGGGTTCGTCCAAGGGAACCCGGGTCAGATCGGCCAGCGCTATCACCCCGGGTTCCGGTTCGGTCAGCCACTCCTCGGGGATCCGGGACGCAGTCTCTGTCGAGATCAGCACTTCGCCGGGCTCCGCGTCGGCTTCCAGCCGGAGGCACTCGTCGACTACCGGCCCCTGGACCACCAACTCCCGGCGATCGACACCGGCGAGGACAAGGGGGATCTGACCGGTGGCCACACCGACGGTCATCGAAAGGGTCAGATCGACGCCGAGGTCGACAAGACCGATCGACTGTTGCAGATGGGACGCCGCCTTCGCCGCCTGGGCGGGATGATCCGGCCCTTCGAAGAGGACAAAGATGGCGTCGCCGCCGAACTTGAGGACGTCGCCGCCCCGTCTGCGCACCTCGTCGATCATCGGCTCGAAGCAGCGGTTGATGGCCGTGATCAGCGACTCGGCGGCCTGGCGGACCCCGTCGGCGGCCAGCCGCTCGGCCAGCCGGGTGAAACCGGAGATGTCGGCCGAGAGGACCGTGCCGTCGACAACCCGGCTGTCCACGGTCCGAGCTTCGGCGCCCTGGTCGCCACCGGCCGGCCGCTCCCGGGGCGGCACAGTCCCGTGTGGGTCGGCAACGGATGGCCGGGCCAACCAGCGTTGGACGGTGGCCGGGGCCATGCTGGCCAGCCTGGCCGCAGCGGCACCGTCCGCGGCGTCCCGCGACACGTCGGTCACCGGCCTACCAGCCCGTCGTCGCCGAAGAGCGCCTCTTGTGCCCCCTCTGAACCTCGCGCCACGTCACTCCCTCGGCTCCCCACTAGCCACGGACACCCTAGCCGAGGGGGCCGGTCGTGGTCGACGGATCAGCCGCCGACCACGAACGGAGCGGTCAGGCGATGGTGGTGGAGATGCTCTGCTGCCAGTAGAACCAGCCGAACGTCCGCACACCCAGGTAGTACGCGGTGGCGACCGCATCGCAACTGATCCGGCGGGCACTGAACCGGTCGTGCTGGTCGCAGTGGTCGTACATCGCGGCGCGGAACTCCCGGTCACACGTTCGGCGGCCTCGCCAGCCATCACCGTGCGGCTTGGTGCCGTAGCAACGATCGTGGTCGTCACACATCTCGTGGAAGTCGAACCCGTATCCGGAGTCCGGTACCGCGGTGCAGCCGTCGACGGTTGGCCCGTGGGCCGACGCCGGACCGGCAACCGCCAGGCCGACCACGACGGTAAGTATCGCAACACCGATCGCCGCGGCGGCCCTGGCCGCCGACATCGTCGACGTTCGGCCTGCGCCGCGACGTACGGCGAGCATCTGGTCCGGCCCCTTGCTGGTTGTTGTCTGCATTGTTTTTCCTCGGTGGTCCCCCGCACTCCAACCAGGTTCGCAGAAACCACCGCGATGGGCCCGATCAAAGTTGCGGAATCGCTGATCGGCGGCCGGGCCGCAAGTACGGACGTCACCCTAGCCGATCGGCGATCCACTCTTTACGCGCCCGACGGTCGGTTGTGCACCGGGTCGGTCCGGGCCGGTCGCCGTCATACTGGGAGGCATGCTCGACCTGGTGACGTTGATCGTCGACGACTACGACGAGGCGATCCGGTTCTTTGTCGACGGTCTGGGATTCGAGCTGGCCGACGACTCGCCGTCCCTGACCAACGACGGCAGGCCGAAGCGGTGGGTGGAGGTACGGCCGCCGGGCGGCGAAACCGGCTTGCTCTTGGCCAGGGCCGACGGTCCGGCGCAGGCGGCGGCGGTCGGTAACCAGATGGCGGGCCGGGTCGGCCTTTTTCTTCGGGTTGACGACTTCGACGACACGTATCGGCGCATGTCGGCCCACGGCGTCCGGTTTGTGACCGAACCCCGGCGCGAGCCGTACGGCATGATCGCCGTGTTCCTCGATATCGCGGGGAATCGCTGGGATCTGCTCGGCCCCGACCCTCGGGGCGGCGGCCCAAGCGATTGTGGCCGGGCGGCCGGCGGAGACTCGCCCGGCTAGAACGCGGCCTGCAACGAGACCACCAGCGCAACCACCACGGTTGCCGCCAGGACAACCGCAACGATGGCAAGGCCGAGCCGCGATCCCGGCCCGTTGCCCCGCTGCTGAACGGGGTAGAACGTCGGCGCCTCCGATCTGCGCCGGGCCAGGTTGGCCGTCGACTGTTCGAGGTCCGTCATCGCAACGGTCGCATCATCGAGGATCGGCGCTTCCCCACCACCGACGCCCTGACCGGGCAGCGGTCTTGTGGCGGCACCATCACCGCCCACCTGCTGCGACCAGGTGCGGCGAGGTCGGGCGGGGCCCCGGCGCGGGAGGGCGTCCAGCAGCGCACTCCCGCCCGGCTTGAGCTGATCGGCGGCCCGGCGACTCTCGATCTCGATCTGGGTCAGGTCCCGGACCAGCCCCTCGTGGCGTTCGTGTTCAACCGTGGCAACCTCGGTCTCGAAGTGGGCGTGGTCGAGCACCTGGTCCTGACGGGCTCGGTCGAAGTGGCCGTCGGCTCGGCGGTTGTAGACCGGTCGTTCCAGCTCGATCTGTCTTGCCTCCTCGGCCTTCGCTTCGGAGTCGGTCGTGCCGGGCGGCAAATGCTGGAGTTCGATCCGGACCGCCTCCCGCCACCACGGTTTCGGCCCGTCGTCATGACCAAGGGGCAGGCCCTTTGGGTTGCCGATCTCCAGGTCGACGATTCGCTGGCGGACCCGTCCGGACTCTCCGAGGAACAGCAGCCGGTCCGCGCCGTCGTAGAAGCGGTAGATCGTGTAGGTGTACCCCAGCTCGCCGTCGTTGTACGGACGGTGCTGTTCACCGACCCGAGGCACCCGGTCCGTGGCTCTGGACCGAGGATCTCGGTGAGCGGGCACTGGCGGGAGGTCGTCTGTGGCGGCCATCGAAGTTCACCTTTTTCTTCCGCACCCCGGTTCCAGGCTAGCGGCTCCCGGAACCCGGTCACAGGCCGGCCGGCCCGGGAGGCGTACGGCGGCCGGTCGACCGGCGCCGGGACGCGGTTGACGCCGACCCCCGGCCGAAACAAAGCTGCTGCCATGACTGAGCACCTGGACCGGGCCTTCGCCTCGATCATGGCCACCATGATCGAAACCGGCGAGGCGCCCCACTACACCGAGTTGGCGAACGACCTCGGCCTGCAGCCCGACGAGGGTAATGCGGTGATTCACCAGCTGATGGACCACATTCCCGGCTGGCTCCATCCGGGGACGGACTACATCGCCTCCTTCCCGCCGTTCAACAATCAGCCGACTCAGTACCGGATCCGAATCGACGGGAAACCGGGCTGGTACGGGCAATGAGGGTTCGAATCGCTGGCCGTGCGCTGGCTCTTCCCCGGAAAGACCATCAGGGTTGACGCACCCTGTCTGTGCTGCGGGCAGGAGACGATCGTCGAGATGCGGGACGAGGAGATCCTGTCCGTCACCCCGGACACCCTGGTCGGTTACAGCAGCGGCGAGGTCGGCGGGGAGGCGTCGACCAGACCGTTCCGGTGAGCGAGCATGAACCTCTTCCGGTCGGAAGAGCACGCCCGCCGCTGGAGCGGTTTCGACCCGTCCATGGAGTCCCGGATGCTCCAACCGCTCGACTGGTGGGCGGAGACCTTCGCCAACCCGTTCTTCCGGGAGCGGGGCAGGCCGGATTACATCACCTGGACGAAGTCCGAAGCGGGACAGGCGGCCTTCCGCGAACTCCGAGCACGGCTCAGCGGCGGCTGATCGACAGTCCTCGACCGGAAACGTGGCCCGACGGCCGGTCGACGCCCGGTTCAACCTAGAGCACGCGCAATCCGGTCGTTTCCGACCGTTGCTCGGCGACCGTGATCGTCGTGACCAGGTAGCCGACCTCGGCCCCGTAGGCACCGTCGAATTGCTCGGCGGCACCGGCGACAACATCGACCAGGGCGCTGCGGGCGTCGGTCCAGCGGTCACCGAGTGCCTGTGCGCCAAGCACAAAGGGGGCGCTCTGTTGCTCCAACTGCGACACGAACGACTCGGGAGAGGCGATGCTCATGGTGAACGACCGCTCGGTCACTCGGGCATCCTGTCCGACGACCGACCGGATGTCCTCCGCCCGCTCGTGCCACGGTTCGGGTGCGTGAGGGAAGTACGGCGCCAGCGCGGTGCGGAGTCGGCCGAACAGTCCGGTACGGGCCCAACTGGTGAAGATGATCCGCCCCCCGGGACGGGTCAGCCGGCGGCACTCATCGATCGCCGCCACCGGATCGGGAGCGAAGATCAACCCGAAGGTCGAGACGACAAGATCCGCCGATCGGTCCGGAAGAGGAACAGCGGTCATGTCGGCCTCGACCCAGTCGATGGAGAGGCCGAGGCGAGCTGCCCGCCGTGCGGCCTCCTCCAGCAGGGGTGACGTTACGTCGACACCCACAACCGAACGGGCACCTCGCTCGGCCATGGCCAGCGCGGTCACGCCGGTCCCGGTCGCCAGGTCCACGATGTCAAGCCCGTCCGGCTCAACGGCTGCAGCGAGGTCCCGGCCCGGTGCGCCCCACAATTCACCGACGGTTGCGTAGTCGCCGATCGACCAGAACTCAGCCGCGTCCACGTCGCCTTCGCAGCGTCGGCACGACGGACCGGTGCTCGAGGTCAACACCGGTCAGCTGCTCGGTGATCCGGGTTGCGGCCCGCTGTGCACCCCAGATGTTGCCCGCCGCCGGTCCGAGGGCCAGCATGGCAAGCCGACCCATGACGTACACCGGGTGCGGGCCAAGGCGCAGGTTGTCGCCGGTTATCGGCAAGCCATCGAGGATCGGCACGTCGGCGGCCAGGCTCTCCAGGTAGCGGGCGGCGCCCAGATGTGGCACCGTGCCGGTCGCCAGCCAGACTTCGTCGGCGGTGACCGCATCGCGCCCGGCGCCGGTCACAACACAGCGGCCGGCGTCATCCATGGTGCCCCGGAGCGGTCCACGTCCTTCGCTGATCCGCAGCCGACCGGCCGCCTCCAGGTCGTCCAGCTGCGACCGCATCCATGGGGGAATCGTTCCGCCGCCCCGTGCCGCCAGGGCGATCCGACGCCGGCTCTCCGGGTCATCGTCGTCGATGAAGTCGGCAAGAAAGCGCGGTCCGAGCCATCCGGGGTCCGTGTCGAAGTCACGGACCGTCAGCGGCCGTCGAGTGGCAAGGCACACATCGGCGCCCCTGGCCGCTGCGCCGCAGGCCAGATGTGCGGCGGTCAGGCCGCCGCCGATGATGGCTACTCGACGTCCGTCGAGATCGGTTCGCTGCCGGAGATCGACGTCAGCGCCAAAGACGAACCGCTCTTTGGCCCCGCCGAGCAGCGGCCATACCCAGTCGGGGATCGACCGTCGGTGTGGATTGGTGGCCAGCACCAGGTGGTCGGCCCTGATCGAACCGTCATCGGTTTCGACGACCACGGAGCGACCGTCGCTGCGGACCGCGCTGGCCCGCCTTGCCATCGGTTGATCCAGGCCGAGGTCTGCGACCAGGCTGCGGCAGAACCGGGCGAAGGCCTCGGTTGTTGGCGGGTCGTACGGCAGGCCGGAGCGCGGGAGGCCGGCGAGGCTGATGAAGTCGGTCAATTCATACGGGTCGGAACCGGGATGGTGGACGATCGGTGATCGAAGCGAGTCGATCTCGGCCCGGGCGAACTGCTCGTGCCAGCCGGCGAGCCAGTGCCCCGTGGGGTCTATGACCTTCAGCCGGATGCCCGGACGAGCCCGCCGGAGATGTACGGCCATCGTCAGTCCGTGGGGACCGGCGCCGAGGATACAGACCTCCGTCTCGACGATCGGCGGGGATGGTGACACCCCGAAACCCTACCAGCCGTAACCGAGAATGAGAATCGTTCTCTTCTAGATTCTCGGTTGTTCCGGGCTCAGTCGACCGCCCGAACCACACAGAACTCGTTGCCCTCCGGGTCGACCATCACCACCGTCTCATAGGGAGTGGGCTCCACCTCCCTGGCGATCACCGCCGCGCCGAGGCGTTCGAGTCTGGCCACCTCCACGGCGACGCGATCGACGACCACGTCGAGGTGCATGCGGTTCTTGACGGCCTTTTGCTCCGGGACCCGCTGCAGGGTGAGGCCGGTCAGGCCGGTGACGGCTTCCGGTGCGACCAGCAGGGCGTAGTCGCCGTCGCGCAGCTTCTCCCGATAGCCGAGCGCCGACGTCCAGAACCCCGCCACCCGATCGAGGTCTAGACAGTCCAGCGTGACCCCGACATGACGAACCACCATGGGTCAACGCTACCGGAGGGCTCGGCGGAGGTCAGGGGTTTCTGTGCGCCGCCCGTCCGGACGATCATCGATCAGACCGCGTCACGTCTGCGTATTCGATCGGCCTGCCGCCGTCGGCGGACGTGACCTCGGCCACCAGCGAGGAACGGCAGCAAACTTTTTCTCGGTTTTTCGCGGCCGGAAAAGGGCGCTTGAGGTCGATCGCTCAAACGCGCTGAGCGTTCGGCGCGATCACCGCCAAACCGGCTCACCGTCAGTGGGTCATCGGTCGGTATGACACCCCTCGTTCCCGACCTCATCAGCCGCTGCCGTTCGTCGTGTTTGCACGACGACCCGACGGCAACAACGACCAAAGAGGTTCGGACCGCTCCACCACCAACGGCGACGACCGGCATGCGACAACAGGCTTCGCGACAGCCATGCGACCGACCGGCCGCTACGGGTTTTGCCGACCGCGGTCAGCACCACCTGCACGGTGGGTCCCCGGACGACAACCACCAGCCACGATCGGCCGCCGCCGAACGGCGCACCCGCACGTATTATCCCCGGACTATTTCCCTTGCCGACAACTAAGCGACCAATTCAACCAATTATCTCGTCTTCCATTCGAGGTATTTTGCCACGTTTCTGCATCAACAAGAACACCATCAAACCTCGTCATGAAACAGACACAATGTTTCGAAATCCATGTCTCTGTGGTTTCATCAACTGATGTCTCGATGCGCATAACTTTTTCAAGATGCATAGCGCAGAAACGCCAAGAAAACGCTCTGAACAGGGAAAACAGCGGGAAACGAGGGCAAATTCGCCACGAAGACGAGACAAAGGCGAGCGCGTACACCGGCTATTGCGCTCGGTGTGGGATGCCGATACTTTTGCCCAGTGCTTCGGATCGACCAGTGGGGTCGAGCTATTCCCAGGAGGATTAAACGATGCTCGATAGGCAGAGGGATTTTGGAAAAAGAAGATCCAAGAGGAGAATAATTCGCAACATGGCTCTCATGGCCATGGTGCTGATCGCCGGCGTTACAGCGGCCGTTGCTCCCCCGGCATCGGCTACGGCGCCCACGGTCAGTTCGTTGAGTCCCAACAAGGGCAGCGTTGCCGGAGGGACCATCGTCACGATCAAGGGCTCGGACTTCACGGGCACCACCGGTGTCAACTTCGGGACGGTGGCCGCCACCAGTTTCGCCATCGTGTCGGACAACCAGATCGTCGCCCAGGCCCCGGCAGCAGCCGCCGCGGGTGACGTGCTCGTGGAGGTGACCAACGCGACAGGACCAAACACAACAGGTGCGCAGTTCAAGTACAACGCCGCTGAGGTCAAGAGCATCACCCCGGCATGGGCCGATCCGTCGACCGCATCGGTTCACGTGATCGCCGGCTCCGGTTTCACCGGTGCAGTGGCCGCCGATGTGCTCTTCGGCACCCACGCCGCTGCCGCGATCTGGGTCGTCTCCGACACCCAGATCATCGCGACCAGCCCGATCTCCGGTGGCGGCACCACCATCGCCAATGGCGAGGTCGATCTGACCGTGACCAGGAACTCGGTGGCCAGCGCCACCAGCGACAAGTCCAAGTTCCTGTTCACGCCGGGTGCCCCGACCGTGACCCTGCTCGGTGTCTCCGGCACCGAGGTCGACGGCACCGACGACGTCGCCGTCGGCGCAACGATGACCATCACCGGCACCCAGCTGTGGGCGGTCAAGCAGATCAACTTCGGCTCGACCAAGGTCACCAACGCCGCTGACATCACCGTGGCCGCCGACGGTCTCACCTTGACCGTTGTTGTCCCGTCAAAGAGCAACGGTCCGAGTCAGGTCACGGTCCAGAACGCCGCCGGGACCAGCGAAACGGGCTTGAAGACCGAGTTCAACTACTACAGCTCGGTTGCGCCGAAGATCACGTCCCTGTCCCGGGATGTGTTCGACAAGACGGCGGCCACCGGTGGTGGCACGTTCCTGGTCTCCGGGAGTGGCTTCACCGGCGTTGGTACCACCGAGGTGGACATCATCTGCGGCGGCACCTTGACGCCGACCTCGGTCATTCCGGTGAGCGACCGCAGCCTGATAGTCACCACTCCGGGCAATACCGGCGACGCTGCCGCCACGTGCGATCTGAAGATCGACAACCCCGTGGACAACACGCTGACCGTCACGCTTGAGGACGCCATCAGGTTCGTCTAGGAACCGGGAACCCAACAAAACGGAGCCAGCTGACCGCCCGGCCTTCTCGGCCGGGCGGTCATTGGCTCTCCGGGGGTTCACCCCTCCCAGGTTCGGGTCCAGGAATCGGTTCCCCGCACGCACACGTCGGAGCGCATCGCGAGGATCCCGGGCGTGGTCCTCTCACGGGCGCCCGGCCAACGCTCCGGTGTTGGCGTGGTTATGGGGACGGTACGGACACGGAACGGCCGGCCACCCTGATTCGGTGACCGGCCGCTGTACGGGGGGATCTCGTCTGGTTCGCCCGGCTGTCGGCTACTCGATGCGCATGCCGGAGATGCTGCGAGCGATCACCAGCTGCTGGATCTGTTCGGTGCCTTCGAAGATGTCGTAGATCTTGGCGTCTCGGTGCCACCGCTCCACCGGGTATTCGGTGACATAGCCGTACCCCCCAAGAATCTGCATGGCCCGCTCGGTCGACCAGGTCGCCACCCGGCCTGCCTTGAGCTTGGCCATCGAACCCTCGGCGTTCTTGAACTTCTTCTTCTTGCCGAGCGACGCCGCCCGCCAGGTCAGCATCCGGGCCGCATCGATTTCTGTCGCCATGTCGGCCAGGGTGAAGGCGATGGCCTGATTCTGGATGATCGGTTTGCCGAAGGCCACCCGCTCCTTGGCGTACTCGAGGGAGTACTCGTAGGCGGCCCGGGCGATGCCGATGGCCTGGGCGGCAACGGCCGGCCTGGTGGCCTCGAAGGTCTGCATGGCCGCTTGACGGTCATTTGTCGCCCCTTCGCGAACCCGGGCGAGCCGCTCATCGAGCCGCTCCTTGCTGCCCAGCAGGCAGCTACCCGGAACCCGGCAGTCCTCCAGCACGACCTCGGCCGTATGACTGGCCCGGATCCCGTGCTTTGAGAACTTCTGCCCCATCGACAGGCCGGGGGTGTTCGGCGGGACAACAAAGCTGGCCTGTCCCTTGGACCCCAGCTCGGGGTCGACCACGGCGACAACGACATGGATGTTGGCGATACCGCCGTTGGTGATCCAGGTCTTTGTGCCGTTGAGGACCCACTCGTCTGCGGCCTCGTCGTAGACCGCCCTGGTCCGGTAGGCCGACACGTCCGAGCCGGCGTCCGGCTCCGAAGCGGCGAACGCCCCTAGCTTCACGTCCGACGCATCGCCGTAGCACTGCGGAACCCACTCCATAACCTGCTCGCTGGTGCCGGAGGCGGCGATCCCGGCTGCGGCGAGGCCCGACCCCATCAGGGCCATGCCGATACCGGCATCACCCCAGAACATCTCCTCGAGGGCGACGGGCATGGACAACCCGGTCGGGTCGTTCATCATCATCTCGGCCATGAACTCCCAGCCGTAGAGCCCGATCTTTGCCGACTCCTCGATGATGGGCCACGGTGTCTCCTCCCGTTCGTCCCACTCCTGGGCCGCCGGACGGATGACATCCTCTGCGAAGTCGTGGACCCACTTCTGCAGCTGGATCTGATCTTCGTTCAGGTCGAGGGAAAACTCGCTCATCGTGCTGCTCCTTTTCGAGCCGCCGCCCCGTTCGGCGACGGCGCAAGGTCATTTCGAGTTGTTCTTGTCGTGGCGAAACCACAAGTTACCTGCAGGTAACATAGCACGGCTGCAACGATCGAACCACCCGGAGGGGTGGTTGTTAACCGGCTGTTACTCTTCCAGTCGGCGGACGAGGGCCCCGAGATGAGTCATCAACTCGTCGCTGTTCGCCTGATGGTCGTCGCTGGTGAACAGCAGCGGCTCACCGATACGGATCGTGACCGTCGGCCGGGGAAGGCGGACCCGGGGCATCCGATCCCGCGGCCACACCCGCTCCGAGCCGGTGAACCCGACCGGGATCACGCAGGCGCCTGCCCGCCTCGCGATGCGAGAAACCCCAGCCCTGGCGGGCCCGACTCCTGTCTCGGCCCGTTCGTGCGGCGGAATCAGTCGGCCTTCGGGCATGATCGACACCAGCTGGCCGTCGAGCAGCGCATCAACCGCGGTGTCCTCCGCCTCCTGCCTGGTCGCCGAGGATGTGGCAATGGAGCCGATGCCCTGGAACAGCGGACCACCGACCCGACCGTTGACCAGGTCGGCCCGGATCAGCAACCGGCTGGACATGCCGAACTTGGTGAAGATCACCATCGCCCCGATGAAATCGAACAGGCTCCGGTGATTCCCGGCAAAGAGGACCGGATAGGAGGTGGGCACCTGCAGAACGTCGGGAAGATCCACCTTCACCGCTGGGCGGATCAGGTGGGTGAACGCCTTCCCCGCACGTAGGAAGTTCTTGTGGTACGGGGTCGGTTTCATGCGGTGGTGAGCCTACCGGTCCGAACCGGTTCGGCGCATGTCCACGATCGACCGGCGGCGAGGCCTGCGGATCGGGTCCCTACGACGGTTTGCACCAGGCCCCGGTCATCGGCGAGGAGTAACCGTGGGAAGGGCCGAGGGGTGCACAGAGCTGGGCGAACAGACTCTCCAGCGGAACCTTCACCGTTCCACTGTCTCCGGGACGGTCGTACTGCGGCCGATAGCGCAGCGCCCGGCCGCCGCTTGGTGCGTTGCCGTTCGGTCCGCCGTTCGACAGGTACCCGAATCCGCAGCCCGATGGTGCCCCGTCGGCGTAGTTGACGCAGTTGTCCAGGAACTCCCGGTTGATGTCCGGATGCCAGGCGCCCCACCAGTCGGCGTGATGGGTCCCGCCGGGGGTTGCGTGGAGACGCGGGGTGCCCGTAATCGAGGCCGGATCAACGTCGGAGGAGAGAAACCAGTCCGAGGTGTCCTCGCCCGGCTCCACCACATAGTTCACGAAGTAGGTCATATGCGGGTAGGTCTCGTAGGCCGGGCCTGTTCCGCCGCCTCCGGAGCCGTCGCAATTGCCGTAGAACCAGTGCCCTCGACCGGAGCCGGCCGGAACCCAGGCGCCGATGTCGCTGTCGGACCGGGACGGATCGAAGCAGTGCCAGAACTTGATCTCCATCTCCAGCACAACACGGTGAGCCGGGTACGAGCCTGCACCGAACCGGGAGCCGTCGCAGTCGGGGATACGGCCGGTGCCGGTGGCGAACGTCGCCCCGGAGAAGTTGTCGGAGCACTTGTACTCCACCTCGCCGGCCGCGCCGCCGTTGTTGCCGGACACCTCGGCGACCCCCACCCCGGTCGGGCTGATGTTGGCCATTCCCGGACGGTACGGCTGGACCCTGCCCCTGGCCACACCCTCGGCTTTGTAATAGACAACGACCCGTTCCGGGATGCGAGCGTTCCCGTCGCCGTCGATCATCGCCGCCGCCCAGTAGCCCGTTCGGTTCAGCTCCTGGCCGTTGCAGGTGGAAGAGCCACTGTCGCGGAGCGTCTGATAGGTCGAGTAGGCGTTGACGTCCGTGTTTCCGAAGAACATGTGCAGATGGGCCCCGCCAGGTCTGCCGGGGGCGACCAGCGGGTCGTCATAGGCGAAGTGCGAGAACTCGCAAGCGATGCGGAACTGCCCACCGGCGGGAACCGGGAAGGACTGCTCCGGGTTGCCGTTCGGGTTGTTGAGATAGGCGCTTCGGGGGCCGAGTAACGGTGATCCATCACCGGTGTCCAGCGACGCCTGGGGCACGTTGCGGTAGGGCGAGCCATCGTGATTTCGGTTTCGGATCGGCTGGGCCCGGATCATGTCCAGATTTGACCGGTAGCCGGTGATCGCCGCCCTGGCGGCCGGCACCGTTGGGGCGGGCGTCGGCGCTGCGATCGGCGCCGGGGCCGTTGTGACGGCCGGGGCGGGGGTGACCGCCACGGTTGGGGCGGGGATCGTGGTCGGTGGGGACGCTGCGGTGGGCGCAGGGGTTGCCGGAAGAGCGGTGGCCGACGACGGTGGTTGGGCGGTTGACGTACTGCCGGTCCCGCCCGCCGTGGTCGAGCCGCCGGCCGCTGCGGCGTCGGCCGAACCCTCGGCCGCCGGGGCGGGCCCGACCGTCGGATCCGTAGGAGCGGCGGACGTGTCGGGACTGTCGGACCCGGCGACCGCTGCCCCACCGGAGGCAGCACCGCCGTCCGGGGTCTGATCGCCGACCGGCGTACCAACATCGGTCTGGCCGGCGATCACCGAACCGCCGAACGCCTCATCGAGCAGGCCCACTCCCCCACCCTGCTCATCGACCGAGCCGCCAACGGTTGACTCGTCCAGCGCAGCGCCCGAGTCCTGGTGGTCGTACGGTTCGCTGTGTATCGACCCGGTGGCGGCAACGTACTCGGATGCGTCGTCCGACACGGTTGTGGCCAGCATGGCCGCCAGGACGCCGGAGGCCACAAGGGCCAGCCAGGTCCGGACCGATCCGAATGGGCGGGTGACGTTCGTGTTTCTAAACACAACTGCAACATCGGCCGGTCCGGACCGACGTTGAGCAGGACGTCGGCGTCCCGCCTAGGGCAGTGGAATGACGTTCGGGCCCTGGTAGGTCTGCCAGTTGTTCAGCTTCGCCAGCTGTCGTGACGTACCGGTCTGGCCGAAGGAGCAATTCTTCACCGCGTGCATACAGCCGGCGGTCCACAGGTCCATGGCCTCGTCGTTCCACCCGCCCCACCAGTCGGCGTGGAGGGTTGCGCCGTTCCCCGTGTTGAAGCCGCCGGTGCGATCCGACGACAGGTGCCAGTCGCTC
>JBCCGJ010000083.1:0-18632 GCA_039029335.1 Actinomycetota bacterium
ATGGATGCTCCAGGAGTTCCTGCCCGAGATCGGCACGCAGGGCGAAACCAGCATCACCGTGATCGACGGCGAGGTGACCCACGCCGTTCGGAAGCTGCCGAAAAGCGGTGACTACCGGTCGCACCGCGCCTACGGTGCAACGGCCACGCCGGTGGCCGTCGACCGGCTTCCTATGGACGAGGTGGCGGCGCTGCTGTCGGCCACACCAGAACCGCCGCTGTACGCCAGGATCGACGTCGTCATCGGCGACCAGGTGTCCCTGATCGAGATCGAGTGCGTGGACCCGGCGCTGTGGTTCTCGCACTCCGCCGAGGCCGCGGAACGGCTCGCCGCCGCCATCGCAACCCGGCTGCCCTGAGCCGTCCGACCCCGGACAGCAGAAACCCCGCTGCGGGAGCGGGGTTCGATGCGCTTGCACTGTGAGTACCCCGTACGGGATTTGAACCCGTGCTACTGGCATGAGAAGCCAGCGTCCTAGGCCGCTAGACGAACGGGGCTAGCGTAAACGCTCCAGCATCCTACCGACACCGGACCATTTCACACGCATGTGGGACACGCATGTCTTCTGATCGCCCCAGCCTGAGGCTGGGGGCGACCGGCGCTCGGGGAGGAGGACTTGAACCCCCAATGTCTGGACCAGAACCAGATGTGTTGCCAATTACACCATCCCCGATGGATGACGCCCTACGGGCGCCTGCTAAGGCTATCGGCACGGCGGGCCGAACGACGACCGGTTTTCGCCCCGCATTTGCCACCACTTTCGCAGGCGCCACCGGCTCATCGGATGGATCCCGGCCAACGACCTGGCCGGGAAGCGGTTCAGCGGGCGCCGATGAAGATGATGTACAGCACCGAGAGCGCCAGCATGACGATGGCCGGCACCCATCCACTGGGCGGATCGCCGGCCCGGGCATGCGACACCACGGCGCCGATCAACAACAGGATCAGGCCGACCGCAGCCAGGAACCCGATCCACTCCGCGTTCTGACCGTCGGTGAAGAGCCCGATGATCAGCCCGATGGCGGCAAGTACCTCAAGCCCGCCGATGATCCGGAACAGCCCGGCCGACATGCCGAAGCGCTCCTGGGTCTCCACCATTGCGGCGTCGCCCCGGAGTTTGCTCACCCCTGCCATTGCGATACCGGCCGCCAACAGCAGCCCGACGATCCACGCCAACACACCCATCTCACCAACCCCTGTCTCCGTGTGCGATCCACCATGTGGGCCCGGCCGCGACACGGAACGCGACACGTGCGGAAAGCAGTTCACCGCCTGATCGACGGGCTGTCAACCCCGTCGTCGGCCCGTGGCCAGAGGCGACCAACCGACGGTGGATCTACCGGTCGCTCGGTTTGCTCCGCCAGTACCCGGTCAGCGAGACCATGGAAGCGGGCAGCTCCAACACCCGGCGGAGGTAACGACGGACCGAGCTGATGCACCGGGACTCCGCGGCGCCGAACACGAACAGCCCCTCCACCGCCTGCGGGACCACACCCCGGACGCCGTCGGTGAGCAACGTCCCCGTTCCGGGGGCCGCTCCGCCGCGATGGTGCCAGTGGACCGTGACCCCGCGGCGGTCGCCGAGCGAGAACTCAGCAGCCGGGCCGTCGACCTCCACGACCAGATCGACCGGAACATCATCGGGCAGTTCGTCGGCCATGGCCAGCGTCGCCGCGATCCCCGTCTCGTCGCAGACGCCGACAAACCGGGTGACCCTTTCCGGCGCCGCAGTGGCCCGGCGTGGCCCCCAGACCGTGATGGGTGTGTCGGTTTCAGCCGTCCGAGCCCACCCGGAGATCGTGCCCGCCTCGGCGCTGTGCAGCACCACCCATACCTCGATCGTGTCCGCCGACCTGTCGTATCGCCGGACGGAGTAGGTGGCTGCCTTCGGCCGCGCCTCGGCGTCCATCGCCCGGATGTCGGCCAGACGGATCGTGTCGGGGATCGGTCTGCCCGGCAGCTCGATCAGCAGGCTGACCGCCTCGTCGCCGCCCAGGTCGTTCCAACCGTCCAGCGGTCCGATCGTCAACGCCCGGAGCTGGGGCGACAGGTCGCGCACCGCACGGACCCGGCAGTGATGGGTCGACTGGTTCTCCGCCTGATCGATGCGCTTCTCGAACGAGGTGAGCGGCTCGTCCGGGCGGAGTGCCCTGGCTCGCCGCACAAGCCCGAGCATCGCCCGACCCAGATCGGGCAGGCCCGCAACCGGCTCGTCGAAGTCGACCCGAAGCGTCCGGGTGCCCTCGGGTCCCGCCGTGACCTCGGCCTGCACGCCCTGCGGGTCGATGGAGACAAGCAACGCCGACTCGATGCTGTCGTCGTCCCCGACCGCCCTGGCCACATAGGCGAACGAATCACCGAAGGAGTCGTTCATGGCGTCGAGCGTGGCCTCGATCTGCGCCGCGGTCTCCGGGCCGAACCCCGCTGGTCCGCTCGCTCCTCGCTCAGCCATCCAGCAGCCACCCCTCGATGTCGTTCAGGCCGGCGGTGGCCGCTCGCAACGAACCTGCCAGCCAGTAGGGCTCGGCGAGGTGTACGTTGCCGGCGGCGACGGCGGGCAGCGCCTGCCACAGCGGGCTGTCTGAGACGGACTCGAACGAGGCGGCAACGGCCTCGGTCGACTGCGCCGGTGTGCCCTGGACCAACACGATCAGGTGGTCGGCCTCGGCCAATAGTTCAAGTTGCTCGAGGCTTATCTCCTGGACCCGGAGCCGAAGGTTGGCCACGGGGTCGTCGGTCTGCTCCCGCATGAACTCATCGGGGATTCGAAGCCCCGCGTCGAGTATGACGTTGCCCCCGAAGTGGGCATTGGTGTGGACCCGGATGGCGTCCGGCCGGACCCTGACCAGTGCAACGACGGGATCGTCGAGCTCATCGTCTATCCGATCGGCCAGAGCATCGGCCTGCCGCTGATAGGCCGCAAGCATGTCCTCCAGTTGATCGGCTCGCCCAAGGGCGTCCCCCACCTGGCGCGCATCGTCCTTCCACGAGTTGGTCGGCACGGTCGGCACGGACGGGGCGATCTGGGCGTAGAGCTCGAACTCCTCCACCGATGACGGCGAAACCAGAATCAAATCGGGATCGGCGGCGGCGACCGCCTCCAAGCTGGACGACGTGGTGTCACCCAGGATCTCGAGGTCCGCCCACTCCTCCTCGGTGACCAGAGCGACCGTGCTGGGGCCGCCGTTGGTACCAAGCGTGCCGACCACCGGGATCCCGAGGTCGAGGGCGGTCGGCAGGGCGATGATCGGATCCAGGATCACGGTGCGCGCCAGGTCGACCGGCACCTCGAACTCGCCGAAGTCGGTCACAACCGTTCTGGTGCCACCCTGCCCGTCTGTGGTGCCATCGTCTGCGGCGTCAGCCGTGTCGTTGCCGGTGGCCTCGTCTGCTTCAGCTTCGTCCGTAGCGGCGGACTCCGGCGCGGACGCCGAGGCGCTGTCCGATCCCGTCTCCTCCGCCGCTTCGGCCGGTGCTTCGGTGGCGGTATCGGTCGCCGTGGCGGTTGCGGACGGCTCACCGTCGGAACCACATCCGGCGGCCACGGCGGAGACCACGGTCAGCGCAAACGCCAAAACGAACCTGCGAGCCCCGCCCCACCTGCTCCTCCGTACCGGTGCCTCCCGCATCCGGCCATCGTAGTGCCGGCTGTTAGGCATACCTCATGGCGATCGCCACATGACCGGTCCCGCCCGCAGACCCCGCGCCACCGGTCCCCAGCCACCGAATCCCCGGCCACCGATCCCAGCCATCGATCCCGAACCACCGGTCCCGCTTACAAATCGATGTAGGCGTTCACCCGGCGGAAGCCGACGATCCTCCCGATCGAGACCGCGCCGGTCTCCCGAACAAGCCGCCGCAACGACACCGAGGCATCGGTTGGTGAGACGGAGGCTTCCAACCCGACCTCCTCGGCGATCAACTTCGACCGCCTGGCGTGATAGGGGTCGGTGACCAGGATGACGTCGGTGATGCCCTCGACCAGGAGAAACCGCGACACGGCGGCCAGCGACTCGTAGGTGGAGGTGCCGTCAACCTCCAACCGCAGATCCTCGTCGGGGATGGCTGCGGTGTCCCGGAGGTAGTCGTAGCCGGTCTTGGCCTCGGTGGTGATGTCGTTGGCCTGACCACCGCCGGTGACCACCACCAGCCGAACCCGGTCGTCGAGGTAGATCGACGCCGCCTTGTCCAACCGGCCCTGCAACGCCTCGGACGGCTCACCGTTGTACTGCGCAGCCCCGAGGACCACCGCGGCGGACGCCTCCCCGTCGAAGTCACTGCGAGATGCAAACCAGACGTCGAGGAAGTTGACCACGACATACAGCACCAGCAGACCGGCGGCGATGATGGCCGCCTTGCGGGTCAGGATCGACACCGGTTCGCGACCGGTCGACCGGTCCTCAGAGTCGGCCACGAGCCTCCCGGAGGCGGGCCAGCACCTCGGTACGTTCCAGCTCGGCCATCGGCTCGAAGAGGGGCAGACCGGACCGCCTGCCCGTCACCGCCATACGAACCGGCAGCTGCGATTTGGCGTCCAGCTCCTCGCCGACACCCAGCACGGCTTCGGTCAGCGGCTCGGGTTCCCAGGCCACGGTCTCCAGCCGATCGATCACGGCATCGAGCACCGCCGGGACCTGCTCCTTGCCCATCACCTTGCGCCAATCCTTCTCCGTCGGCTCCGGCGGCGGGCCGACCACCCAGTCGATGAGCTGCGGGACCTCGTCGAATCGCTTCACCCGCTCCTGGACGAACGGGGCGAGCCGCCGGTACAGCGCGGCATCAACCGGACGGTCAGCCGAACCGTCGGCCGGTTCGAGGTACGGCAGCGACGCCTCGATGAAGGTGTCGAGATCCAACATCCGGATGTACTCGCCGTTGAAGTGGTCCAGCTTCTTGACGTCGAAGAATGCCGGGGCCTGGTTGATGTCCACCAGATCGAATCGCTCGATCAGTTCGTCGATGGGGCGGATCTCGATGTCGTCCTTCGGACCCCAGCCCAGCGTTAGCAGATAGTTCCGCATCGCCTCGGGCAGGTACCCCTTCTCGGCGTAGTCACCGACGGCCACATCGTCCCGGCGCTTCGACAGTTTCTTTCGCTGCTCGTTGACGATCAGCGGCAGGTGGGCGAACACCGGTTGCCCCTCCCCGCCCATTGCCTTGCGCAGCAGGAGCACCCGCGGCGTCGTGTTGACCAGGTCCTCACCCCGGACAACGTGGGTGATGCCCATGTCCAGATCGTCGAAGGCGTTGGCCACGTGGAACATCGGCACCCCGGAGGACCGGACGATCACGAAGTCCTCAAGGTTCTTGTTCTCCACCTCGACCCGGCCCCGGATCAGGTCATCGAAGCCGGTGACCCCGTCGTCCGGGGTGCGGAACCGGACAACAACCCCGGGGCCCGGCTGGACGTTGCGGTCCCGGGAGTACCCGTCGTAGCCGCCGTTTTCGCCCACCCGGGCCTTGATTTCCTCCGGCGTCTGATCGCAGTAGTAGGCAAGGCCGCGATCAACCAGGTCCTGAGCCGCCTTTTTGTACAGATCGAACCGGTCCGACTGGCGGTACTCCTCGTCCCAGTCGATGCCGAGCCAACGGAGGCTGTCGTGGATGGCCTCCACCATCTCCTGACTGCTGCGTTCGGCATCGGTGTCCTCGATCCGCAGGACAAACGTCCCCCCGATTTTGCGGGCGTACATCCAGTTGAACAGCGCGGAGCGGGCACTCCCCACGTGGAGGTATCCCGTGGGAGCAGGCGAAAAACGAACACGAACGGTCACACCAGCAGGTTAGTGGGGTTCGCCGCCGGCACCGGTTCGGTTGTAGGGATGGGACCGTCAGTCCTCCGGGTGGAACAGCTCCCGCCAGTCCGTTTGGTACTGCTCCTCGATCCGGCCGTGGGGCAGCATCAGGATGTCGTCCTTGACCCGGTCGACAAGCTCGCGGCGTTCGAAGTAGTGGTGGCTGCTCTTCACTTCGGCGAAGAGCTTGGCCCTGGCCGCCGACAGCTCCGCCGGCGGATTCTGATCAAGGAAACCGTAGATGGTGAACCCCGCGGTCAGATCGTGGACGACCGGGGCCCGACCGAACAGGCCCGACCGTTTCATGGCGATGGCCACACAGCCGGATACCGCATCGTCCCGATCGACGCCGCCAAGGTGCAGACGATCGTCGAACAGGTGGACCAGGCGGTACGCGTACCCCTGATCCGGCCCGGCTGTCCCGAGCGCCGCACCCCTCGGCTGGCCACCGGCGAGATCACCGGGTCGGTTGGCCATCCACGCGTCCGTCCGCCGCGGCGGGGACGAGTACGCCCGTACTCGTTGCGTAGGGTCAGTCGGTACATGGTCGGGAGCTGCCACAGTAGTCATCCTACCGACTAAGGAGCTTGCTGAATGGGAACTGGATCGGTGCTGTACCGCGTCATGCTGCTGGCGTTCATCGTGACGGCGATCGTCGGTTTCGGTGGACTGCTGACAAACGGGGTCACAAACGCACGGGCGTTCCACTCCAGAGCGGTGCAGGCCAGGACCCTGCTGCAGGGCTCGCAGGCGATGGCAAGGATCGCATCGTTCGCCATCTACGGACTTCTGGCGCTGGGCATCGTGCTGATCGCCATCAGCGACTCGACCTATCGGTTCGGCGCACCCTGGGTCCTGGCCGCCCTTGTCGTGTGGCTCGCCGTTGTCGGCATCTCCTTCGGCATGGTCCGGCCGTCGGTCGCCGGGATACTCGGCCGGGCCGACGCACTGGAACCCGAGGCCATCGTGGACGGCGACCCGGAGGCCGGAAGCCTGGCAACCCGTCTGGCCTTCGGCGAGGGGCTGATCCAGGTGCTCCTCATCGCGGCGCTCTACCTCATGATCTGGCAGCCGGGAAACTGACTGGCCGGCCCCCTATCGGCGTTCGGCCGAGCGGGTGCCCGCCGAGCTGACCGCCGCAGTCGCTCAGTCGGCCGTCGCGGACAGCAGGCCGTACACGATCGAGTCGGAGAGGGCCTGCCACGACGCGTCGATGATGTTCTCGCTGACCCCGATGGTCGTCCACCGGGCCTCGCCGTCCGTGGCCTCGATCAGGACCCTTGTCACCGCCGCGGTTCCCCGGACATCCTCACCGGTGCTGTCCTCGGTGTCGGAAGGGTCAAGGATGCGGACCTTGTAGTCGACGAGACGGACGGTGTGCAGCTCCGGGAAGCGGTTGTCGACCGCTTTGCGGAAGGCGGCGTCGAGCGCGTTCACCGGTCCATTCCCCTCACCGGTGGCCACGATCCGCTCGTCGCCGAAGAGCACTTTGATCGTGGCCTCGGTGTCAACACCGTCATAGTGGCCGAGCGGGTTCTGATCCGTCGAGCCCGGCCCGCCAGGCCGGTGTTCCACCATCACCCGAAACGATTCGAGCGCGAAGTACGGGTTGGTCCAGCCGGTGGCCCGCCGCATCAGCAACTCCAGCGATGCGTCTGCGGCCTCGAAGTGATAGCCGGCGTACTCCAGCTGTTTGAGCTCATCCAGGACCGCCTTCATCTGCGCACCGTCCAGCTCGACGCCCATCTCCTTGGCCTTGAGCTCGATCGACGCCCGACCGGACAGGTCGGAGATGAGGAACCGGGTACCGTTGCCGACCAGCGACGGCTCGATGTGTTCGTAGGCGTCGGGCCGCCGGGCGATGGCCGAGGCGTGCAGCCCGGCCTTGTGGGCGAACGCCGACTTGCCGACGTACGGCTGCTGCTGCATCGGCGGCAGGTTGACCAGCTCGGCAACGTGGTTGCTGATGGCGGTGAGCTGGGAGAGACGGCCCGCCGGGAGTGTCTCGATGTCCATCTTCAGGCTGAGATTTGGCACAAACGTGGTGAGGTCGCAGTTGCCGGTCCGCTCGCCGTACCCGTTGATCGTGCCCTGGACGTGACGGGACCCGGCCCGGACCCCCGCGATGGCGTTGGCCACCGCACAGCCGGTGTCGTTCTGGGTGTGCATACCGACGATCAGCTCCGGGAACTGCCGGACGATGGCCGCGGTGGCCCGCTCCACCTCGTGCGGGAGCGAGCCGCCGTTCGTGTCACAGAGGACCAGGGTGTCCGCCCCGGCGATCGCCGCGGCCTCCACTGCCCGAACGGTGAACTCCGGGTTGTGTTTGTAGCCGTCGAAGAAGTGCTCGAAGTCAACAAACACCCGCCGTCCCTCGGCCACCAGATGGTGGACCGAGTCGGCGATCATCGCCACACCCTCGTCGAGCGTGGTCCGCAGGGCTTCGGTGACGTGATAGTCCCAGGACTTCGCAACGATGCAGACCGTCGACGTCTGCGCCGCCAGCAGGTTGGCGAGCGTCTGGTCTGCGTCGACCTTGCCGGCCGGGCGTCTGGTCGAGCCGAAGGCCACCAGCGTCGAGGTGTCCAACTGCAGCTCGCCGGCTGCGGCGCGGCGGAAGAACTCGTCATCGCGGGGGTTGGCCCCCGGCCAACCACCCTCGATGTAGTGCACACCGAGATCGTCAAGGAGTGCGGCGATCTTCAGCTTGTCGTCGGCGGTGAGGGCGATGCCTTCGAACTGCGATCCGTCCCGCAGGGTGGTGTCGAAGATCTCCACCGAGGACGGCCACACATCGGTCGACGCCGCATCACCGGAACTCATAGCTTGGCCATGACGGACTCGGCAACGTCAACGGTGGAGCCCTCCACCTCGACGCAGGCGTCACAGGCCTGCTCGATGCGGGCCGCGGCATCCCCGAACCCGAGGAAGTCCAGCATGAGCGCACCGGACAGGATGGCGGCGATCGGGTTTGCCTTGTTCTGACCCGCAATGTCCGGCGCCGAGCCGTGGACCGGCTCGAACATGGAGGGGCCGGTCCTGGCCGGGTTGAGGTTGGCCGACGAGGCCAGACCGATACCGCCGGAAACCGCACCACCAAGATCGGTCAGGATGTCCCCGAAGAGGTTGTCGGTGACGATGACGTCGTAGCGCTGAGGATCCTGGACGAAGTAGATGCAGGCCGCGTCGACGTGGTTGTAGGCCGTCTCGATGTTGGCGTACTCCTGGCCGACCTCGTTGAAGGTCCGCTCCCACAGGTCACCGGAGAAGGTCAGGACGTTGGTCTTGTGGACCAGCGTCAGGTGGTTGTTCCGGGACGCGGCAAGATCGTAGGCGTAGCGGATGGCCCGCTCCGCCCCCATCCGGGTGTTGACCGAACCCTGGGTCGCGATCTCCGCCGGCGTGCCCTTTCGCAGCACGCCGCCCTCACCCGCATAGGACCCCTCGGTGTTCTCCCGAATGACCACAAAGTCGTGACCGTCACCGGATGCGTCCGCGGCGAGCTTGAAGGGCCGCTGGTTCACGTACAGGTCCAACTCGAAGCGCATCTTCAGGAGCAGACCACGCTCGATGACACCTGGCGGAACGCCGGGGCTGCCGACGGCACCGAGGTAAATGGCGTCGAACGAGCGCCACTCCTCAAGCACCGAGTCAGGAAGGATTGTTCCGTCCGCCAGGTAGCGGGTCCCGCCGAGGTCGTAGTGTTCGGTCTCCAGCGTGACACCAGCGGCTTCGATCACCCGGAGGCCCTGGGTGATGACCTCCGGGCCGATGCCGTCACCGCCGACGACCGCAATCCGCGGGGTACCGGTTCCTGCTGCTTCGGTGGTGTTCTGGCTCACGGGCCTCTCCTTTTTCGGGGCAGTCCATCGCTGCCGGAATCGAATTCGTGGCCTTCCGTCGACCACCTGACGCAACCGCCGGGCCGCAACGAGCCGCCGCAGCGAGGGAAACACCCCCCTCTGGGGGCCGTCACGGCGCCAAAACCACGTGTCGCACAGCGTCCGGGTGAAGGTTGATCAAAACCCGGACTCAAGGGAGGCGGCTGGACGGCCGATCACCGGATGAAGGAGGCCAGCGCGGTCATGATACACAAATCCGATCCGGCCTCGACGCCGGCGGGAACAGCACCCTCAGCACAAACCGACGAAGGCCTCGACATGTCGATCGAGTCCGTCCCGGACCACTGGTTCGAGGCCCAGGAGGAGTCGCCGATCCCCTACGGCGAGTACGAGGTCCTGGCCGGGACCGCAAACCTCGGGCGTATCCCGATGAGCGCCAGGGAAAGCACGTTCATCGCCAACGCCGCCGCCGTCGGAGCTTCGATGCTGACCGGCCTGGCGTGGTACCTGCTGGACCTCGGCGGGATCTACGGCGGACCGTGGGTCGCCCCGATCGTTGCGCTGATCATCGGTGCCGCGATCCGGGCCGCGAGCGAGGTGGAGTCCGCCTACCTGGCCGTGCTCTCGGTGGCGTCCTATCTGCTCACCCTGATGGTGGTGCTGATCCTGCTGACCCACCGGGATCTCACCGACATCTACGAGTCCGTCGACAATTTCCAGGTGTACGAGACAACCCTGGTCCGGACCCGGCTGCAGGACCCGCTCCATATCGGTGCCTACCTGCTGGGGGCGGTCGTTGCGGCTCGGGTGGCCTACTTCCAATCACGGGGCTGACACGGGCGCCGGTGTTGGCACGAACGGAGCGCAAACCGGTACTCTCGTACTTCGGCGAGGTGCGGTTTGCAGTTTTCCCTTCTCGGCCCGCTGCGGGTCAAGAACAACAACGTCCCGCTGAACATCGGCGGCAATAAGCAACAGGTTCTTTTGGCTGCGCTGATCCTGGCTCGGACAAAGGTCGTCTCCACCGATCGCCTTGTCGACCTGATCTGGAGCACCAACCCGCCGAACAAGCCGTACGGGGCGATCCGGTCGTATGTCTCCCACCTCCGCCGGGTGCTTGAGCCGGACAGCAGCGCGGGTGACCGTAACCGGTTGCTGATCACCCGATCCCCCGGCTACGCCCTCCACATCGACCCGGACGTCGTCGACGCATTCCAGTTCGAGGCGGCGGTCGACCGGGCCGGTGCATTGATGGCCGCCGGTCGGCACGACCAGGCCCTGACCGTCATCGATCCCGCCCTCGGCCTGTGGGAGTCCACCGACCTCTCCGACAGCCCACTGACCATGTTCGCCGGCGAGGCCGAGCGATTCCTGGAGTTGCGGCTTCGGGGCGTTGGTTTGTGCCTTGACGCAAAGCTCGCTGCGGGACGGCACGGCGAGGTTGTGGCCGACCTGCTGCCGCTTGTCGACGCCGAACCGGCGAAGGAGCAGTACCTGTCTCGGCTGATGCTGGCTCTCCACCGCGGCGGCCGGTCGGCGGAAGCCGTGCAGGTGTACCAGCGCGGCTATCGGGCGGCGATCGAGGCGACGGGCCTCGAGCTCTCGCCGGCGCTTGCGGAGTTGGAGCGACGCATCCTGGCCGCGGACCCGGATCTGTACCTCAACGGCAGCGGCCCGACCGGGACCGTCGGTGCGGTCTCGAACGGATCGGGCCACAACGGGCCGATCGGCCGAGCCGAGGAATTGGCCACCATCACCGGTGCACTGCAGGAGCCGGGCGGGCGGCTCGTTGCGCTGACCGGGGAACCGGGGATCGGGAAGACCGAGCTGCTCCGGTTCGCAGCCAAAACCGCGGAAGGGTCCGGGCATCGGGTCGCCTGGGGGTTCGGCCATCGTGATTCCCGCACCACACCATTGGCGCCGTGGCGGGCCATCCTGACCGCCATTGCGGAGACGGTCGAGGAACAGACGCTGATCCGCTGTGTCGAGCAGCGGGGCCCCGAGCTGGCCATGCTCTCCCCGACGATCGCCGGTCGGCTGCACATCGAACCGGAGGACGCCCGCGACGCAACCGCCCTGCAGGAGGCGGTGAGCTGGTTCCTTCGGCGGGCGGCCGCCGACATGCCGCTGCTCGTCTGCCTCGACGACCTCCACTGGACGGACGACAGCTCGCTGGCGATGCTGTCCTACCTGGTGCCGAACCTGGCGGACCAGCCCGTCACGTTCGTCACCAGCTGGCGGGACACCGAACCGCTGGAGGAGCAGCAGGCGTTGGCGCTGTCCGACATCGGTCGGCTGGCGGAGGGCCATCGCATCGAACTCGGCGGCCTGAGCACCGATGCCGTCGGCACGCTCTGGTCCCAGGCCGGCGGCCTGGCCCCCGACGAACGACCGGACGAACGACAGGTCGCCGAGCTGCAGGCCAGAACCGCCGGCAACCCGCTCTTTGTCAAGGAGCTGATCCGATCCGGCGGCAGCAGGACCGAGCTGAAACCGAATGCGACCATCAACGACGTCATCGCCGCCCGGCTCGCCTCGGTTCCGGAGGCGTCCCGCCAGCTGCTCAATATCGCAAGCCTCTGCCCGGCGGGGTTCGACGAACGGCTGCTGGCCGACATCACCGGGTTCGGCGGTGACGACCTCCTCACCCACCTGGAACTGCTGATCGCCGCCAGGCTGATAGAGGAGGACCCGGTCAGGGGGGACTCGTTCACCTTCACCCACTCCCTGATCGGCGAGAGCCTTGCGTCGCAGATGTCCGGCGTTCGCAAAGCCCGGCTGCACACCCAGATCGCCGAGGCGCTCGATCGGGATCACACCTCGATCGACCAGCTGGCTCATCACCTGCTGCAGGGTGCCGCCTCCGGTGACCCGGTCCTCGCCGCAACCTCGGCCCTGCGGGCCGCGGCCGAGGCCTCGCGCCTGCACGATCACAACAGCGCCATCGACCTGATCGAGCGGGGCCTGGCGGCGCTCAAACGCTCTGACGACGATCAGCTCCGGGCGACGCTCATGATCGAGCTGGCGCAGGAACGGAAGTACAAGGAGCACTACACCCAGTCCCACGCCGCGGCCCAGGAGGGTTTCCGGCTGGCGAAGCGAGCCGGTGACATCGACTTGATGGTTGGCGCCGCACTTGCGTTCTGCGGTCAGGGCAAGGACGAGGACCGGTTCGGGATCACCTGGTTGGGGTACTGGAACCCGCCGGGTCCCGGACTGGACATGTTGGAGCAGTGCCTGGAGAAGCTGGAGGACGGACCGCTCCGGGTGGTTGTGCTGATCACCTACGCCTCACAGCTCTTCGGGGAGTACGACAATCCGAACGAGGCCGCCATCATAATCGGCGAGGCGATCGCCGAGGCCAGGAAGAGCCCGCACATCGAGCTGTTGGTCGCCGCGCTCAGTCAGCAGCTCTTCGCCCTCCAGCGCCACCTGCCGTACGAGCTGCGCAAGGAGATAATCGACGAGACCATCGAGTTGGCGGACTCCCTCGGCACGCCGTCGCGGATCGTTGCGACGAACCGGACGCTGACGGTCCTCCGGCTCGAGGAGGGTGACATGCCGGGGGCGCGGCGGACCGTCGAGGTTTGCCAGGCGGCGCTCCCCGACCGGGAGGAGCCGGCGCTTTCGCTGTTCGTCGAATCGATGACGATCGCGCTGGACCTGTACGAGGGACGGTTCGCCAAGGCCGGCGAGCAGATCGAACAGGCGATGCTCCGCTTCGAGCGAATGGGCTCCGCCGCCCTCGACCTGCTCGGCATCCAGTACGCGGTCCTGCTTCGGGAGCGGGGCGAGCTTGCCGAGGTCGAGAACCTGATGCGCTGGAAGGTGAGCGGGTACCCGGGCCCGGCCTACGGCGTTGCGCTGGCAATGGTCCTGGCCGAGCAGGGCAAGACCAAGGCCACCCTCGAGGCCCTCGACGAATTCGGCGGTGACGGTATTGAAAACGGGGGCGAAGGTGTCCTCCAGTTCATGACCACGTCGTTCTACGCGGAGACGATCATGACCCTCGGCGACGTGGAGCGGGCCAGGCGTCTCTACCCGGCCCTTGCCGGGGCGGCGGAGCGGACCGTGACCATGTACAACGGCATCGCGCTCTTCGGCTCCGGCTCGCTGTACCTGGGCAGGCTGGCCACGCTGCTCGGCCGGTACGACGAGGCCACCGACCACCTGCACAAGGCATTGGCCCACCATCGGGCCGTCGGTTCGAAGCCGTATGAGCTCCGGACGATGCTGGCCATGATCGACCTGGCCGAAGCCGCGGTGCTCGACACCGACGAGGCGGGCAACCAGGTCCAGGACCTCATCGGGTCGGCCAGGCGCCTTGGCGCACAGCTGGGTATGGACTGGCTCACCACCAAAAGACTGGGCTGAACCGATCGGCGACCAGACCCGGGACCAGCGCCCGACGGTGGGCCTGCGTGCCAACGGTGCCGGTCGGGAAAACGGCGAAAGGCCAGGGACGGCACGTTCCCTCAGCGTGCCGGCCACTGGCCTTTGTGCTCCCCAGTGTGGACCAACGATGTTGAAAAAATGTTGAATCGCCGGCCTGACGGCGTCAGTTTCGTTGCGGGCCGCGCCCTGGGGCGCTGTCGGTAAGCTATTCCGGGTGTCCGATACCCAGAAACTCTCCCGTGAAGCGTTCGACAGGCTCCAGTCCGAGCATGACGACCTGACGACACGGGGCCGCATCGAAATCGCCAAGAAGATCGAGGCCGCCCGCGAACTCGGCGACCTCTCGGAGAACGGCGATTATCACGCGGCAAAAGAGGAGCAGGGGAAGATGGAGGGCCGGATCATCCACCTGGCCAAGATCATCGAGAACGCCGAGATCGTCGAGCTCAGCGCGGACGGTGAGCTGTCGGTCGAGGCCGGCTGTGTGGTGTCCATCCAGTACGAGGGTGACGACGACGTCGACAAGTACCTCATCGGATCCATCGAGGAACGCCGGGAGGGCCTGACGGTCATGTCTCCCGGCTCGCCCCTCGGGCAGGCGCTTATCGGTGCCGCAAAAGGCGACACGGTCCAATTCGAAGCCCCGAACGGTCCGATGAACGTGACCGTGGTGGACATCGAGATCTAGAGGCAGGAGTTATGGCAAGCCAAGACGGAAAGACCCTCTCGGACCGGGTCTGGGAGAATCACCTGGTCGCCCCCGGGAAAGACGGCGATCCGGACCTGCTCTACATCGACCTCCACCTCGTGCACGAGGTGACCTCCCCGCAGGCGTTCGACGGACTCCGACTTGCCGGTCGCTCCGTGCGACGCCCCGATCTCACCGTCGCCACCGAGGATCACAACGTTCCCACCGAGGACATCGACAAACCGATCGAGGATCCGATCAGTCGCAAACAGGTTGAGACGCTCCGGGCAAACGCCGCGGAGTTCGGTATCACCAACCACGAGATGGGTTCCCCCGGTCAGGGAATCGTCCACGTCATCGGACCGGAGCAGGGGCTGACCCAACCGGGGATGACCGTGGTCTGCGGTGATTCACACACCGCAACCCATGGTGCGTTCGGCGCCATCGCATTCGGCATCGGCACCAGTGAGGTCGAGCATGTGCTCGCCACCCAGACGCTCCCCCAGGTGCGGCCAAAGACCATGGCCATCACCGTGGACGGCACGCTCCGGGACGGTGCGACGGCCAAGGACGTGATACTGGCCATCATCGGCAGGATCGGCACCGGCGGCGGCATCGGCCACATCATCGAGTACCGGGGCGAGGTCTTCCGGACCATGTCGATGGAGGGCCGGATGACCGTCTGCAACATGTCCATCGAGGCCGGGGCCAAGGCCGGGCTGATCGCACCGGATGACATCACCTTCGCCTACCTCGAGGGCCGGGAACACGCCCCGAAGGGTGCGGCCTGGGAGCAGGCTCTTGACGACTGGCGGGCGCTGCCCAGCGCGGCAAACGCCACGTTCGACACCGAGGTGATCCTGGACGGTTCGGCCATCGGCCCGTACATGACGTGGGGGACAAACCCTGGCCAGGTCGCCTCGCTCGACGCGCTCGTGCCCGATCCGGACAGCTTCGAATCCGCCGGAGACCGCGACGCCGCAGCCAGGGCGCTTGAGTACATGGACCTCACCGCCGGCACCCCGCTGAAAGAGGTGGGGGTGGACACCGTCTTCATCGGGTCGTGCACCAACTCCCGGATCGAGGACCTGCGGGCCGCGGCCGACGTGGCAAAGGGCCGCAAGGTTGCCGGGTCGGTCCGGACACTGGTGGTGCCCGGTTCGTTCGCCGTCAAGCAGCAGGCCGAGGCCGAGGGCCTTGACACGATCTTCCGCGATGCCGGCTTCGACTGGCGTGAGCCGGGCTGCTCCATGTGTCTGGCGATGAACCCGGACAAGCTGTCGCCCGGGGAACGGTCGGCGTCAACCAGCAACCGGAACTTCGAAGGCCGACAGGGCCGAGGCGGCAGGACCCACCTTGTCTCCCCCGCCGTTGCGGCCGCCACCGCAATCGCCGGTCACTTCGCAGAACCCTCGGACCTGAACTAGGAGCTGATCGCCGTGGAAGCAGTACAGGTTGTCACCGGTCGGGCCGTTCCGCTGGACCGGTCCGATGTCGACACCGACCAGATCATCCCGTCGGACTGGCTCAAGCAGGTGGAACGCACCGGGTTCGAGAAGGGCCTCTTCTCCGAGTGGCGGGACGACCCGAACTTCGTCATGAACGACGAGCGGTTCGCCGCGGCGAACATCATCGTCAGCGGCCCGAACTTCGGTGTCGGCTCATCCCGGGAGCATGCGGTGTGGGCCATCCAGCAGTCCGGTTTTCAGGCGGTGATCTCCCCCCGATTCGGTGACATCTTCCGCAACAACTCAACCAAGAACGGTCTGATCCCGGTTGTGGTCCCGGCCGATCTGGGCAGGCGGCTCCTCGACGAGGTGGAGGCCAACCCCGATCTGGAGTTCACCATCGACGTCGAACGGACGCTGCTGGAGGTCCCGGAGCTCGGTATCGCCGAATCGTTCCCACTCGACGACGCAACCAAGGAACGGTTCCTGCTCGGCCTTGACGACATCGGGATCAGTCTGAAACACGCCTCCGCCATCGACGCCTTCGAGGCCCGGCGGCCTGCGTGGATGCCCACCCGCTGAGCGGCTGACCAAGCCGGCGCCGGAAGCCGGGAGCCTTACCGAGGCCCCGTCCTGGCCCGCATCTCGTCAACCGCCTCAGCCTCCGGCATATCGGCCCCATCCTCATCGTCGTCCATCATCGACCCGAACCAGTCGGCGTACCGGTCGGCGAGGGGCACGGCGCTCAGTCCGTGGGCCACGATGCTGAGAAGCACCGTGGCGGCCATGACATCGAGGATGATCTCGCCGCCCGCCAGCTCGGCCTCCTCGATGACAAACAGCCCGAACAGGATCGATGCGAGTCCCCGAGGGCCGAACCATCCCAGGTAGGCGATCGTTGGCCGCTCGAGGCCGACGCCGACAACCGAGAGGGCCACCGGCACCATGCGGACGACGGTCAGACTGAGCACGCCGTAGAGCACGGTGGTCAGATCGAGATCGCCGATCCGGGGGCCGAGCAGCAGCGCCCCGAAGAACAGGAACGTCAGCAGCGCCAGCAGTTGGCCCTCGTCCTCGGTGAAGTCCGCCGCCGATTCGCAGTGGTCGCCGGCCACGTATCCGAAGGCCATCCCGGCCACAAACGCCGAGACAAAACCGTTGCCCCCGATCTCATGGGCCAGGCCGAACGCCCCGACGGCAACCGCCAGCGTTGCCAGTTGCCGCATGACCCCGTCAACCCAACCACGGGAGATCGACGTGTCCAGCAGGTAGCCACCGGCGCAGCCGACGACCACCCCGACCAGCAACCCGAATCCGATCTGCTCGGCGACGAACCGGGCAAGCGCCCCGGACGAGTCCAGACCGGCGTCGGCCGCGGCCACCGCGGTGAGGATGGTCACCGCGGGCAGCATGATCCCGTCGTTCAGTCCGCTCTCGACGTTGAGCGCCTGGCGGACCCGCACGGGCACGCGGGGGTTGCTGACCACCGCCTGGCCGAGTGCGGCATCGGTCGGGGCCAGGATGGCGCCGATGAGCACCGCCTCCCACCACGTGAGGTCGCCGGAGAACAGCAGCACCGCAACCACCGCCCCGGCCAGAACCGTCAGCGGCAGACCGATACCCAGCAGTCGGACCGGAAGTGTGGTCTGCCGCTGCAGGACCCGGAGGTCGATACGGGTCGCGTCGGCGAAGAGAATGAGGACAAGCGTCGCTTCCGCCAGGATCTCTACCCCGCCCTCTCCGAACTCACCGCCGACAAGATCGAGGCCCCAGGGTCCGAGGGCAAGCCCGGCCAGGGTGAAGACAAGCGGCCCGGAGATCCAGCGTCTGGCCAGCTCCGCCGAACCAAGGCTGTAGACGAACACCACCGCGGCCAGAATCGCCGCCGCCTGGATCGTCATGGCCGACCGGCCGACCGGGCCGCTACCGCAACAGCCGGAGGAAGCGGTGGCGGGCAGGGTCGGTCATCGAGCATGCTGGCACTGTAATCCCCCACCAGCAGTGCGGCCATGGGCCACAACCACCGAACCGGTGGCCGGCGGTGGCGGTCGCCCGTCATCAAACCGCAATCAAGAAACGGGTCGATTCGGGAACCGGCGACACTCCGGGGGTCGTCGTAGGTACCGATACGTCAACCACGGGTCCACAGCGTCGTGCTGTCGGCCGCAACCGGAAGGGACCGAAGATGTCCACCGTCAACCAGCAGGGCACCGCCAGCCCGGGATCCACCACCCAGCAGGATTCCATCGACCGGTCTGGGTCGGCCGGCCGCACCCGGCGAGCAACCGGCGCCGGCCGCCGGATGGCCGCGGTCGTCGCCGCATTGGCCCTCGGGGCCACCGCCTGCGTCTCCTCGGCCGGCCGGGACGAGGCCGCTCCGCCAGCCACCGATCTCTCCGGTGACGAGATCCAATTGACCTCCGCGCTGGAGACTGTCGACAGCTGTGACGCCCTCCTCGATCGG
>JBCCGJ010000084.1:0-18605 GCA_039029335.1 Actinomycetota bacterium
CGGTGCCCCGTTGGAGCACGCGGTGACCTTCGGCGAGGTTGTCGCCTTCCACATCGCGGACGAGGTCCTGGATGGCACCAGGGTCGACGCCGAGAAGTTGGACGCCGTGGGGCGGCTGGCCGGATCGAACTACGCCAGCACCAGGGACCGGTTCGCGCTCGACCGCCCGGTCTGACCGGTCTGACCGACCGGTCCAGAGCCCGGCGGGCACCCGTAACCCGACCAAACCCCAGGCTGGGCTGTCCGGCTACGGCTCGAGCACCACCTTGCCGAGGGCCTTGCGGTCCATCAGGGCCCGCAGTGCCTCACCGGCCCGCTCCAGCGGGTACCGCTCGGAGACGTGGGGGTTGAGCTTTCCCGATGCCGTCAGTTCGATCAGCTCGGCGCTGACCGCATCGCGCAGATCCGGATCCCGAGCCGTCATCGCCCCGTAGAACACCCCGACGATCTGGCAGCTCTTGAGCAGGGTGAGGTTCAGCGGGATCGACGGGATCCCGGCGGTGAAGCCGATGACCAGGAACCGGCCCGCCCAACCGATGGCCCGCAATGCGGACTCGGCGTAATCCCCACCGACGCAGTCGTAGATGACGTCGACGCCCTTGCCGTCGGTCAGCTCCTTCGCCCGGTCCTTCAGATTCTCCGTTGTGTAGTTGATCGTCTCGTCCGCGCCCCGCTCCCGGCACAGTTGGAGCTTTTCCTCGCTCGACGCTGCGGCGATGACCCGAGCTCCCATCAACTTGCCGAGCTCGACCGCGGAGAGGCCGACGTTGCCGCCTGCACCGAGGATGAGCAACGTCTCACCCTCCTGCAGTTCGCCCCGGTACTTGAGGCCGTACAGGGTTGTGCCGTACGCGTAATTAAGGCCGGTCGACTCACCGAAACCGACGTTGTCCGGAAGAATCCTGGCCGATGCCGCCGGGACAACCGCAAGCTCTGCGAACCCGCCGACCGCACCGAGCCCACCGACCACCCGGTCGCCGACGGACAGATCGGTCACGTCCGCACCGACCGCCGCGACCACCCCGGCCACTTCACCGCCGGGGATGTACGGGGGCGGCGCCTTGAACTGGTACTTGTCCTCCAGCATCAGCGTGTCCGGAAAGGTGACCGCCGACGCCTTGACCTCGATCAGGACCTGATCGGCGGTGGGAACCGGATCCGGCCGCTCCTCGACGACTAGATTCTCCGGCGGTCCGAATGCGTTACATACCACAGCTCTCATGGCCGCAACGGTAGACCATCGGATCAACGGTCGGCCCGCCCCGCTCCGGTGGACGTGGGGCATGGGCCCATGGACGGTAAACGGGTGGCGCACCAGGTTCGCCGAAACAGCAACCCGCTGAGGGACGTGCAGGCTGCGGCCGCGGCGGGAGGCGAGACGCCGGCCGGTAGCGGGAACGGCCGTGGTCCGCTGCTCGACACAGCGGATCTGACCGATGGGAAGGTCCGGCTCGGTCTTCCCGAAGGCTGGGCGTACCGCTCCGTCGGGGCAACGGGTTCGATCATGTCCGACGGGGTGGCAACGCTCGGCCGACAGGACGGGATGGCCGCCGTTGGGGTTCGGACGGCAACCTCAAACTGATCCGCAACCATGAGGAGCGGGAGAGCGCGGCGAACTGGCCGCGGCCGTTGCCGGGTAGGCGGGTCGATGCGTACGACTGCGGGAGGACAACAAACCCCTGCACCAACAGGCGTCGGTTGCCACGGCCGTATCCGCCGACGGCCGTGGCACCGATACCCGGTTAATCGGCCGGTGATTCTGCATCGGTTCCGCCGACGGTGACACAATGACCTGGATGGCTAGCAACCGACCACGCAAGAGCAGTCGAACCGGTCTGGAAACGCGGGACCGGATCATCGACGCGGCGCTGGAGACGGTTCGGGTCGAGGGGCTGGTCGGGACCAGTGCTCGAGCGATCGCCAGGACCGGGGATTTCAACCAGGCCCTGGTCTTTTATCACTTCGGGTCCATTGACGATCTGCTGCTCGCCGCACTGGAACGGGCGAATGCCCGCCGGATCGAGCGGTTCCGGGACCGGCTCCTCGGGGTGGACAGCCTGGCCGGGTTGGTGGAGATTGCCGCCGACCTGCACGGCAACATCGACGATCCGGATCATCCGGCGCTGGTGGCGATCGTTGCCGGTTGGTCGTCGAGCAGTGACGCGGGCAAGCGGGTGCTGGAGACGTTGCAGGAATGGGATGAGCTTGTCGAGTCCGCCCTGCGGCGAAGCCTGGCCGGCACCCCGTTCGCCCAGGTCGTGCCGACAAAGGACACCGCCCATGCCATCTCCGCGCTGTTCCTCGGTATCGAGTTGATGAGCAGGCTGGACCGCGACGATGAGCGGACCGAATCCCTGTTTGCCGCACTCGGCGCGGCGGCCCAGCTCGCCGGTCCGATCCTGGAGTCCATGCGGGCAAACGCCGTCGCCGCCACCGACAACTGATCGGCTGAGCCACACCTCCGGCTGTCACTTTGAACGGGGCTGTTGTCGCTTCGCTTCTGAACAGGGCTGTTCTCGCTCGGCTGCGCCTCACTCTGAACAGGGCTGTTCTCGCTTCGCTTCTGAACAGGGCTGTTCTCGCTCGGCTGCGCCTCACTCGAACAGCTGTTCGATTTTGTTCGGCGGGTTCGATACGCTCGATTGATGGGCTGGCAAAACCCTCCCGTCCCGTGGCGGGACATTGAACAGACCCTGTCCGGGCGGAACGGGTCGAACGTGTCCGCAGGGACCGGTCTCAATAAGTTCGCCACAAAGGGTGATGGCAAGCAGCACCCGGATGCCGTGCCGTTCGGGCCGGGGGCCGATGGTGGGGACAGCCCGGCGTGGTCCTACAAACGGCCGAAGTACCAGCCGACCGAGCTGCAGCGGGTGCCGTCAACGGTCCCGTATGCGGAACTGCACTGTCATTCCAGCTTCAGCTTCCTCGACGGGGCGTCCCAGCCGGAGGAACTGGCCGAGGAGGCCGCCCGCCTCGACCTGAAGGCCCTGGCGGTCACCGACCACGACGGATTCTACGGGGTCGTCCGGTTCTCCGAAGCGGCAAAGGCGGTCGGTCTGCCGACGATTTTTGGGGCGGAGCTGACCGTGGAGAAGCTGGACATCTCGCAGGGCCAGCCGGATCCCGACGGGTCCCACCTGCTGGTCCTGGCCCGGGACCCCGTCGGCTACGGTGCCCTGGCCCGGGTCATCAGCGAGGCCCAGCTCGCGGGGGAGAAGGGGGCGCCCCGGTTCACCATGTCCGACCTGGACCGGTGGGTCACCGACGCCGAACTCGAACACTGGCTGGTGCTCACCGGTTGCCGGAAGGGAGCGGTTCCCCGGGCACTCGATCGGGAGGGACCGGCGGCCGCCGCCGATGCGCTGCATCGATTGATCGACCGGTTCGGTCGGCGGAACGTCGCCGTCGAGCTGTGGGACCACGGCGCCCCGCTGGACAGCGCCCGCAATGACGCGATGGTCGAACTGGCCGTCCGGGCCGACGTCGACCTGGTGGCCACCAACAACGTGCACTACGCCGCCCCGGCCCGCCGTCAGCTGGCCGCGGCCATGGCCGCGGTGCGGGCCCGCCGCTCCCTGGATGAGATGGAGGGATGGCTGAACACCGCGGCCAGCGCCCACCTGCGGTCCGGCGACGAGCAGGCCAGGCGGTTCGCCCGCTATCCCGGTGTGGTCGAGCGGGCGGCGGAGATCGGGCTCGATTGTGCCTTTGACCTGTCCCTCGTCGCCCCCGAGCTCCCGCCGTTCCCCTGCCCGGACGGACTGTCGGAGATGGGGTTCCTCCGTCGGCTTGTCGAGGAGGGCGGCCTCATTCGGTACGGGCCCCGGGACGCCCCCTACGTCCGGGGGGCCTGGGACCAGCTGGACAAGGAACTGGACCTGATCGAGCACCTCGGGTTTCCCGGGTACTTCCTGGTTGTGTGGGACATCGTCGACTTCTGCAATCGGAACGGGATCCTGTGTCAGGGCCGGGGGTCGGCGGCAAACTCCGCGGTCTGTTACGTCCTGGGGGTCACCAAGGCGGACGCCGTGTCGCTCGGTTTGCTGTTCGAGCGGTTCCTGTCGCCGGAGCGGGACGGCCCGCCGGACATCGATCTGGACATCGAGTCAGACCGGCGGGAGGAGGCCATCCAATACGTCTACGAGAAACACGGCAGGCGCCACGCGGCCCAGGTGGCCAACGTGATCACCTACCGGACCAAGTCGGCCATTCGTGACGCGGCAAAGGCCCTGGGGTACGCCCCGGGTCAGCAGGACCGGTTCTCCAAGTCGGTCGATCGAGGCTGGTGGGGAGCGTCGGGACCGGGATCGGGTGCCGGCTCTCCGGTGAACGGTGGCTCCGTACCTGGCGATCCGGTGAATGGTGAAACGGCGGCCGCCGCGGCCGGTGGGCGATACGGCCGACCTCGGCCAGGCGGTGATCTTGAGGAAATCCCCACCGACGTGCTTGAGCTGTCCGTGCAGTTCAAGGACCTGCCCCGTCACCTCGGCATCCACTCCGGCGGCATGGTGATGTGCGACCGGCCGGTCATCGAGGTCTGCCCGGTCGAGTGGGCCAGGATGCAGGACCGCACCGTGTTGCAGTGGGACAAGGACGACTGCGCCGCGGCGGGGCTGGTGAAGTTCGATCTGCTCGGCCTCGGCATGCTGTCCGCGCTGCGATACACCCTCGATCTGGTGGCCGAGCACCACGGGGAGGAGGTGGATCTCGCCACCCTCGAACAGGAGGACGCGGTGTATCGGATGTTGTGTCGGGCCGATTCGATCGGGGTGTTCCAGGTGGAGTCCCGGGCCCAGATGAGCACACTGCCCCGGCTGAAACCCAGAACCTTCTACGACCTGGTGGTGGAGATCGCCCTGATCCGGCCGGGCCCGATCCAGGGCGGCTCGGTCCACCCCTACATCCGTCGCCGCAACGGACAGGAGCCGGTGACCTACCTTCATCCGCTGCTGCAGGGGGCGCTGGAGAAGACCCTGGGTATCCCACTGTTCCAGGAGCAGCTGATGCAGATCACCATCGACGTTGCCGGGTTCTCCGCCGGTGACGCGGATGAGCTTCGCCAGGCGCTGGGGGCGAAGCGGTCCCGGGAACGGATGGAGCAGCTGCATCAGCGGTTCAACGAGGGGGCCGCGGCCAAGGGCTTGAACGACGAGGTGATCGACCAGATCTGGAACAAACTGGCGGCCTTTGCCAACTACGGCTTTCCGGAGAGCCACTCCATCAGCTTCGCCTACCTGGTCTACGCCTCGTCGTGGCTGAAGCTGCACTATCCGGCGGCGTTCTGCGCCGCGCTGCTCCGGGCCCAACCGATGGGGTTCTACTCACCGCACTCGCTGGTTCAGGACGCCCGACGGCACGGGGTGCCAACCGTCGGACCCTGTGTCAATCGGTCGGGGGCCGAGGCGAATCTGGAACGGGTGCCGCCCGGCCTGGTCGAACCGGAGATCATCATCGACGGTGCAGAGGACATCGCCGCGGAACGGTACGACCACGGCTGGCTCGTCCGGATGGGGATCGACTCGGTGCGCCACATCGGGGACGAGCTGGCGGCCAGGATCGACGCCGGTCGGCCGTACACCTCCATCGAGGATGTGGCCCGGCGGGCCGAGGTGCCGAAGAAGGGCCTTGAGGCGTTGGCCACCGCAGGGGCGTTCGACTGCTTCGTCGAAGCCCAAGCCCAAGTCACCGCCGAAGCCGGTGTCGAAGCCGAGATCACCGCCGAAGCCGAGATCACCGACGGTTCCGGTCCGGTCGGTTCGGTGACCGGGCGGCGCCAGGCGCTGTGGGAGGCGGGGGCCATCGCCGAGAGCGGCAGTGACCGCCTGGAGGGCATCGTCACCGGCACCGTCGCCCCCCAACTTCCCGGCATGAGTGACCACGAGGAGGCCATGGCCGACCTGTGGGCCACCGGGGTGGCCGCAGACGGTCACCCGACGGTGTTCCTCCGGGCCGGGTTGACCGAGATGGGCGTGGTCCGAGCCTGTGATCTTCCGCAGCAGGCCCACGGGAACAAGGTGCTGGTCGGCGGGGTGGTCACCCACCGGCAGCGGCCGGCCACCGCCTCGGGAACCACGTTCCTCGGGCTGGAGGACGAGACCGGGCTGATCAACGTGGTGGTGTCGGTCGGCTGTTGGGTCCGCTACCGACGTGAGGCCCGCAACGCACCGGCCCTGCTGATCCGGGGTCGGGTCGAGCGGCAGGAGACGGTGGTCAACATCGTGGCCGAAAAGCTTGAGCCGCTCCCGGTCGGCGCCACCCCCCGCAGCCGGGACTTCCGCTAGGGCCGATTCCTCGAGGACTCGCAGGCTCAGATGAACTTGCGGATCAGTTTCTCCTTGATCGCCGTGTAGGGCGGGTAGAGAAGCTTGGGGTCGAGTTTGGTCGGCTTCTTGAGCACGGAGCGGAGGTTGGAGAACGTGTCGAACCCCGCCTGGCCGTGGTAGCGGCCGGTGCCGGACTCGCCAACACCGCCGAAGGGAAGATCCGGCGGAAGCAGGTGTTGGAGCACGTGGTTCACACAGGTGCCGCCCGCCGTGGTGCGGTCGATCAGTTGGTCGGTGACGTCCTCGTCCTCACTGAACACGTAGAGCGCCAGCGGCTTTTCTCGAGCGTTGACGAACGAAACCGCGGCGTCCATCGACTCGACGGTGAGCACCGGGAGTACGGGTCCGAAGATTTCCTCCCGCATGAGCTTGGAATCGGTGTCGGGATCGACGATCACCGTTGGTTCGACGTGCCTGGCCTGGATGTCGACCTCACCACCGAACGCAACCGTGCCGCCGTGTTCGGCCAGGAGGCCGTCGATGCGGGCGGTGTGGCGTTCGGTGACGATGGAGGTGAAGTCGTCGCTGCCCTTTGTTGCTCCACCGTCGGCGAACTCGGCAAAAGCCTGCCGCAGGCCGTCGACCAGAGCGTCGCGGTTGGCCTCGGTGACCAGTACGTAGTCGGGGGCGACGCATGTCTGCCCGGCGTTGAGCCACTTACCCCACGCAAGGCGGCGAGCGGTGACCTCGACGTTGGCCGAGTCGTCGACGAGCACCGGGCTCTTCCCACCAAGCTCAAGCGTGCACGGCGTGAGATGGCGGGCGGCTGCCTGGTAGACGATGCGGCCGACCTCGGTCGACCCCGTGTAGAAGATGTGGTCGAAGCGTTGCTCGAGCAGTTCGGTGGCGACAACCACGTCGCCCTCGATCACCGCGATGGCTTCGTCGTCGACGTACCGCGGCAGCAACTCGGCCAGCGCCCCGCTGGTCTCGGCGGCGATCTCGGACGGCTTGAGGATGCAGGCGTTTCCGGCGGCGATCGCGGCGGCCGCGGGCAGGAGGAGGAGTTGGATCGGGTAGTTCCAGGGCGCCACGATGAGGGCGACGCCCAGCGGCTCCGGCACGACGTGGGCCTTGCCCGGCATCGACAGCATCGGCACCCGGACCCGCCGAGGCTTGGCCCACTTCGGGGTGTGCTTTTGTATCGTCTCGATCTCGGTGGCGACAAAGCCGATGTCGGTTGCGAAACCTTCAACGGCCGGCTTCCCGAGGTCGGCGGCCAGGGCGGCCTCGAGGCGTGGCGCCTCGGTCTCGAGCATCCGGACCAGTCCGTCCAGCTGCCGTTGCCGCCAATCGATCGCCTGGGTGCGGCCGGACTGGTAGGCGCCGCGGATCCGCTCGACGGTGGCGGCGACGTCCACATCGGGCAGCTCGGTGTTGGCGGGGTCCTGGCGCTCGGTGATGACCATGTCCCACAGGATGCCAGCTCGGTCCGAAATGCGCCCACCGGGGTCCGGAGCGTCCGTGACGAGGGGGGATCGACGGTTCACCTGCGAACCCGCCGGCCGGGCTCGCCGGTCGGCGGTGGCTGCTGCGGCCTGCTCGATGCAGGGTGCACGAGCGTCGCCGACCGTCCGGTTCGAGGCGTTCTGCGTCAATCGGTTGACCGGAACTTGATTTGAGCGTATGCTCAAATCAGTGTTTAAGCGAACGCTCAAATATTCGTCAGGACAGATGCCGCACGGGCGGCGGGAAGGAGCGGGCCAGTGATGGTCGGAATGGAAGTCGGCATGTTGATCGGGACGGTGACCGGGGGAGCGAGGGTCGGTGTCAGCGAAGGGACGGTGATCGGCCTGTATCTCACCTACGCACTGATAGCCGTCAGCCTTGTGGTGTTTCTGGCCCGCACGCTGTACCAGAACGGTCAGGTGTTCCTGGAATCCTCGTTCGATGAGCCGGAACTTGCTCACGCCGTGAACAAGCTGCTGGTGATCGGCTTCTACCTGCTGAACCTCGGCTACGCGCTGCTGGTCTACCAGCTCCAGCCGCAGTACGACACGCTCACCGCCGCGTTCAACGAGCTGGTGGTCAAGCTGGGTGTCCTGCTGCTCTCACTCGGTGTTGTCCATCTGTTCAACATGCTGGTCTTCTGGAGGATTCGCTCCAGCAGGGACCGGGCGAACCAGATCGCCCAACAGATGTTGCCGCCGGCGTCGGCCTATGTGCCTCCGCCTCCGCCCCCGCAGCCGTATGCGGCACCGCAGACCGCCGGGTTCCCACCCCCGGAGCCCACGGGCTCGGCCCCAAACCTCGCCTGATGACCCACGGCCCTGCGGTCCGGCCCATGCTGTCGACGACACCGGGTACACCGCAGACACCGGGCATACCGCCGGCACCGCAGCCCCACCCGGCTGCGGTGTCGGCCGAGGTGGCCTCGCTGACCGTTGTCTCTGACAACTCCTGCGCGCTGTGCCGCCGGTGTCGGCAGTGGGTGATGGCCCAGCCGCAGCTCGTGCCGTTCCGATTCGTCGGGGCGGACGAGCCCTGGGTCGGGGAGTGGCTCGGTGGGATCGTGCCGGTCGGTGATGATCTGGTCGTCATCGACGATTGGGGTCGAGCCTGGGTTGGGCCGGACGCCTTTGTGGTCTGCCTCTGGGGGCTGAACCGGTACCGCTCGTTGGCCGTGCGTCTGCAGCAGGCGGGCGGCCGCCTTCTGGCGAAGCACGTCTTCCACTCGGTGAGCGCCGGTCGAGGTGCGGCGTCGCGATTCCTTCGGGACGTCCCCGACCTCTTCCCGCCCAAACACCGGGACGGGCCCTGTCGGGACGGCTGTCACCCGCCCGCCTGACCGATGCCTCGGGTGTGGCCGGGATCGGTCGGGTATCGGCCTATGTGGCGCCGCCGGCCTCCCACAGCCGGACGAAACCGGTCTCGATCTCCAACTGCGCGTGTTCGTAACCGGGCTCGCCGGGTAGTACCACCTCGTACGCCCCGTCGGGATCGATGACCCGGACCCGTTTGTAGGGCAGTCGTCGCCGTGCGACCGCCAACACCTCGTCCGCCGATCGGTAGCGGGCCAGGCAGGCCACCATCCGTACCGTCGGCGACATCATCTCCATCGATCCGTTCCGCCATTGGGCGAGGGCGTCCTCCGGCCTGATCCACTCGCAGTTGACGATCTCCCCCTCGTCGTGGCTGGGGTCCTGATCCGCCGGAGCCCGGGCGACGAAGAACCGAGCGTCGAACCGTCGAGGGGATCCGAGCGGTGTGACAAACCGCGCCACCTCCTCGATCGGCGTCACGTCGAGGGAGATGCCCCGTTCCAACAGGACATCGGCAAAAACCGATTCGTCCTCGAGCACCCGCTGCCGGACTTCGGCCACCGTCCGGTGCCAGTCCTCGGGCGCTGTGTTGGTGCGCTCGCCGGTGGCCAGTAGCAGCCCGGCCTCCTCCAGCGTCTCCCGGGCGGCCGCGACCCACCAGGCGAGCCCGCCCCGCTCGACTTCCAGGATGGCCGACGCCTCCCGATCGGACAGCCCCCGGCAGAGGGTGTCGAAGTCGGCAAGGTGATCCTCCGGATCGACCCGACCGCCGGGGAACACCCACATGTCCGGGGCGAACACCACCTTGGCGGTCCGGTGGACCATCAGGACGTGGAGGTCCGGACGGTCGTCCAGCAGCATCACGGTTGCGGCGTGGCTGATCGGCACGGCGTGTGGGTCGTAGTCGTCGCCGGTGACCCCGACGACCCGCTGGTCCGATTCGCCCTGGTCCGATCGTGCTGCCTGCTGCTTCCCGTCGGTCACCGGCTCAAGGTGACCATGCGCCGCCTCCGCTGGCAAATCACGGGTTGTCGATCCTGGCCAGGAGCGATGCGCTCTCCAGAGCCGCGCTGCGGACCAGGTCCCACGCCTCCTGACCCGCGCCCCCGGGGGCCAAACCGGACGGTCCGGTGAGCACGTACAACCGGAACTGCAGGTCACGGGTGCCGGAGGCCATCGTCTCAAGGCAGGGCAGGCCGAAGCCGGGATTGCCAAAACCGTTGAGCGTCTCGAAGGCACCGACCGGGATCACCCCCGCTTGGATCCTGCCGAGGTCCGGGTCGATGCCCGCCAACTGCCACAGGAGCACCGGTGCCGCAGGGTCGGTCTGATCGGACAGGGTCAGCACCAGCTCGACACCGAGCGGGGGGACCTCGGACCACGCAATCTCCGGGAAGACGGCGCCGCCCGCGCAGGTGGCGTCCTCGGGGATCGGACCACCGGGAAGGAAGTCCGGACTGGTGAGGGTCAGCCCGGAAGCCGCAACTTCGGCCTCCGGCGGCGAGGTCGGCGGTCCCGGTTGGGTGGTCGGCGTCGGCCTGCTTGTTGTGGTCTGCCACGCCTGCGTCTCCCGCAGATCCCGGCCGTCCGCAGCGCAACCAGAGCCGACCAGCACCGCCGCACACAGCGTGAGGAACAGCACCTTCAGCGGGGCCGGGGGACCGGAGCGATGCACCGGATCAGGCTAGTGCGTGCCGCGGTTGCGGCGGGTCGCGGCGGTCCGGTCCGTGGTGACTCGAAAACCGATCACCATCTTGTAGCGTTTGTCCGGTACCTGAACGACCGGGTCGAATCGACTGCGGAGGAGCGGATTCCATGAACCTCAATCGCTTCGATCGACCGCGTTCCTGTTCCGTTTGCCCGCCCACGTCGGAGTACCGTCCGTGGCGCGCCGGCTGAGCGGTCGCGTCCCGTCGGTTCCGCCTGCTCTGGTCCGGCGGGCGCTCGGACGGATTCGCCGCGCCATCGGCGGGCCCGCTCCGATCGAGGACGAGCCGGACGGTCGGCGACGGCTGGTCGTTCCCCGCCTGGCGTGGCGGCCCCTTGGTGGGTTGTTGGGTCCGGCCGTCGGAGACGCCAGCCAGAGCCTCGGCGCACTCTCCATCTCGGCGACGACCAGTCTGATAACCGGATTCACGTTCGCCTTTTTTGCCGACAGCCTGCGATCGAACCCCGGCCTGTTGCTGTTCATCCCGGCGGCCATCGGTCTGAGAGGCAACGTGTTCGGGCCGCTGGGCAGCCGGCTGTCCACCGCACTCCAGGCCGGGACCCTGTCCTGGAGCCTGAGACGGGACTCGTTGCTCGGCCAGAACATCATCGGGGCGATGGTCAGCTCGCTCGTGGCCGCGCTCGGCGTTTCGCTGGTCGCGGAGTTGGTCGCCCAGCTGATCATCACCGGGTCGATCGAGGTCATCGGGGTCTCGGACTTCGTGGTGGTCTCCATCCTGGGCGGCGTGCTGGCGTCGGTTGTGGTGCTGGGGATCACGTTGGGGTTGGCGGTGGCCTCCGCCCGTTTCGGCTGGGACCTGGACAACGTGACCGCGCCGCTGGTTTCCGCATCGGGGGACTTTGTGACCCTGCCGGCAATCGTCCTGGTGAGCGGGTTGATCGGCAGGGGATGGTTGACCCGGGGGTTGGCAATCGCGGCCGCTGTGCTGGTGATCACCGCGGCGATCTCGGTCCTGCGATCCGCATTGGACACGGCGAAGCGGATCGTGGTTGAGGCGGTGCCCATACTGCTGATCGCCGGGACGATGAGCCTGATCGCCGGTGTGGTGCTGGAGCGATCGATCGACCGGTTCCTGACGTTCTCGGTCTTGATTGTGTTGCTGCCCGGGTACCTGGCAACGGCCGGGGCTCTCGGCGGCATCCTGTCGAACCGGCTGTCCACCAAGGTGCACCTCGGCCTGGTTGAACCGGCTCGACTGCCCCGGGGTGACGCCAGGCGGGACATCCGCATCACCTTCACCCTCGCCCTGCCGATCTTTGTCCTCCTGGCGGTGTTGGCCGGGACGCTCGGGGTCGCGGTGGGGCGGAGTTCACCGGGGTTGCTGCTGCTGATCGCGGTTGCCGGCACCGGGGGTCTGCTGGCCACCACGTTTGTTGCGCTGGTCGCCTACTACGGGACGTTTGCCGCGGTCCGGTTCGGACTCGACCCGGACAGCCACGGCATCCCGCTTGTCTCGGCCAGCCTTGACGTTGTTGGTGCTGCCACCCTCATCGCCGCTCTGGTGTTCTGGGGCGTGGCATGACACCCCGCTGTTCATCACCGCAGCAGCCTGCTGCGATAGCGTCCGGGGAGGCCCCGTGCAGTTTGATCATGACGTAGTGACGAGGAGAGCCTGAGCGAATGGAATCGCGGAACCTTCGGGAGATGCTGGCCGAGGCCAAGGACATGAGCGAGCTCATGGTGGACCTGGCGTATGCGTCGATGTTCTTCGACGATGCGGACATGGCCGACGAGGTCGACGGGCTGGAGTCCCAGATCAGTGACCTGGTGCACCAAATGCGGGCGCTCAGCATCATCGCGGTGCGCAACCCGCGTGAGGCGGATGCGATGTCCGCCGTTCTGCAGGTCATCAGTGCCGTGGAGGGCATCGCCAACGACGCAGTGGACATCTCCCGGATCGTCAGTAGGCGGCTTGGCATTCCCCGCCAGCTGGTGCTCGACCTCAGCGAGGCGGAGGAGGTGTCCCACCGGGTCGAGGTGGCGACCGGCTCCCACTTCGCCAACCGGCCGCTCAGTTCCTTTGAACTGCCGGTGGTCACCGGTATGCGGGTCCTGGCGGTTCGCCGGGGGAGGCGGTGGCTGGTCGATCCCGGCGGCGACGACATCATCAACCCCGGCGATGTGCTGTTCCTCCGGGGTTCGCCGGACGGCATTCCCCGCCTCCGCGAGCTGGCGGGAGCACCGGTCTACCACCCACCGGTCGTCGACGAGTCCGCGGTGCTCACCGACCTGGACCGGGCGGTTGACACGATCGTCGAGATGAAGAACCTGTCCGAGGTGGCGGTCGGCCTTGCCTATTCCGCGCTGGTGTTCCGGGATCGGAGCCTCGCCGCCGAGGTCCGCCACCTAGAGGACCGTCTCGATGAGATGAAGATCCGTTTGGAGCTGTGGGTGCTGCGGGCGGCCAGGGATGACGTCGACCCGAAGCCGCTCCGAGGACTGCTCCATCTGGCGGCCGCCGCCGAAGACCTGGGCGACCAGGCGAAGCAGATGGTGTGGCTGATCGAGAAGTCAAGCGACCTCCACCCGGTGCTGCAGGTGGCGCTCGGGGACACCGACGACATCGTGGTCCGCATCCCGGTCGGCGAGGGGGCTCAGGCTGTGGACCGGGCGCTCGGTGATCTCGACCTGCCGATCGAGCCGGGGTTCAACGTGCTGGCCATCGAACGCGACGAGCGGTACCTGTACCGGCCGCGGCGGCACATTCAGCTGCGGGTGGACGACGTTGTGCTGGCCAGCGGACCGGAGGAAGGCCGCAGCCCGCTGGCCGAGTTGCTGGGTTGGCGGCTCGTCGAGGGTGACGAGGACGAGTGGGTGCTGGAGCCGCTGACCTGACGTGGGGCCGGTCGAACCGCCCGGACCCAGCCGCCCGGCCCGACCCAGCCGATCCCGCTGGCCGAAATTTGGGCCCGTCGGCCGAACCCAGCCCGCCCGGACCCGGCCGCCCCGGCGAACCCAGCCGATCCCGCTGACCGAAATTTGGGCCCGTCGCCCACAATCCCTGTGGTTGGTGAGCCCAAATTTCGGGAGGGATGCCGGTTACTGATCCCGACGATGTTCGATCGGCGGCGGTGGCATGGTGCCTGCCGGCGGCAGAGCCGGTGGGGCCTGCTGCGGGTTGGCGATGGCCGGACTCTGGCCCTGGTCGGCGCTGACCGCCCGGGCGGTCTGGGCCTGAGCGGCAGCCCTGGTCCGCCGCTCCTGGGCGGCACGAACCGCTTCCGGATCCCGGGGTTTCGCCGCTGGGAAGTCACCGTCCCGCAGCATCTCGGTGATGCCGCCGAGCGCACCCATCGTGGCCCCCATCTCCGCCGGGACAACGATCTTGGTGGCGTTCCCGTCGGCCATGCGCTCCAGGGTTTCCAGGTACTTGATGGCGATCACCCGATCGTCGGTCCCGGAGTCGGTGATGGCCTCGTAGACATTACGGATCGCCTCTGCTTCACCGAGGGCCACCACCTCTTGGCGGAACTGCTCGGCCTCGGCCCGGGTCCTCACCGCCTGGGCTTCACCTTCGGCGGTCAGGATCTCCCGCTGCCGAACACCCTCGGCCGTCAGGATGGCCGCTTCCTTCTCACCCTCTGCTCTGGTCACTGCGGCTTCCCGGGTGCCCTCGGCCTGGGTGACCACGGCACGCCTGGTCCGCTCAGCCTTCATCTGTTCGTGCATGGCGTGCATGACGTCCTGGGGCGGATCGATCCGCTGGATCTCCACCCGGACCACCCGCACGCCCCACTTGTCGGTGGCGTCGTCCAGGATCTGCCGCAGCGCGGCGTTGACCCGCTCACGGGAGGTGAACGCTTCGTCGAGCGTCATCTCGCCGATGACATTTCGCAGGTTGGTCTGGGCCAACTTGGTGACCGCAAGGATGAAGTTGGAGATGTTGTAGAGGAGCCGCTGGGGGTCCGTCGGTTCGAAGTAGATGACCGCGTCGACCGAGACGGCCACGTTGTCCTCCGTGATGACCTCCTGCGGGGGAACGTCGATGACCTGCTCCCGCATGTCGACGGTGCGAAGACGCTCCAGAACCGGCTTGATGATCCGGAGGCCGGGATCAACCGTCTCCTTGTATCGGCCGAGCTGTTCGACAACACCCTTCTGGTACGGGCGGACGATCCGAACGCCCATGGCCACGTAGACCACTACAAAGGCGATGAGTACCGCTAGAAGTACGATCCCGAATTCCATTTCTGCCTGCTCCTTCTCTACTGGTTGACGCTCAACAACGATCGGCGGTTGCGGGTGGTTCTGTAGCTGCGGTCGGTGATGCGGGTGGTGGTCAGAGGATGTCGTCCTCGAGGGCGATCGGTTCGACGACCAGCCGGGTGCCCTGGACCTCGATGACCCGGACCTTGCTGCCGGCCGACAGCGCAACGCCCGGCCTGGTGTCGGCCCGCCACTCCTCGGAGCCCACCTTTACAAGACCTGCGTCCCCCGGCGTTGCCGAGATCGGGGCCATGACAACCCCGTCGGCCCCCATGAGGCGGTTGGCGCCGACGCCGGCGATCTCCGGCGAAGCGTCGACCAGCCGGTTGGCGAACGGTCGCATGCCGATGAACGCAACGACCGAGACGACAAGAAACGTTGCCCAACTCACCAGGAAGTGGAGGCCGAGCAGTGACACCAGCGCAGCGCTGACCGCGCCGGCGGCAAACGGCAACAAAAAGAATGACCCGGCAAGCAACATTTCGCCGATTCCGAATGTCGCGGCGGCGGCGACCCAGATGGCTGCCCAGATGGCGGATTCTTCCATGGCTGTTCCCTTTCCGTGTATCCGGTTGCCAATGACACTACTCGCGCCCTGGCCCTCTGAACGTCGTCGGGCGCCGGGGAGTTCCAATTGTCACCCGGTTTTCGGGTTGTGTTGATCGGCCGATAGTTTTGGGGCCATGGCCCGCCTGTTGACCGTCCACGCCCACCCAGACGACGAAGCCTCGAAGGGGGCGCCAACCGTCGCCCGGTATGTGGCGGAAGGCCACAAGACCTACCTGGTGTGTGCCACGGGTGGCGAGGAGGGGGACATCATCAACAAGGCCCTCGACAGCCCCGAGGTTCGGGAGAACCTGCCGGCGATCCGGGCCGAGGAGCTGGAACGCTCGGTGAAGGCCATCGGCTTCCACGAGCTGATCTGGCTCGGCTACCGGGACTCCGGGATGCCGGATGACGAGGCCAACAACAACCCGGACTGCTTTGCCCAGGCCGACCTCGACGAGGCCACCGGGCGGTTGGTGGCGATCGTCCGCAGGCTCCAGCCGCATGTCCTGATCACCTACTCGGACGATCAGCAGGGCTACAAGCATCCGGACCACCTCCGGGTGCACGACATCAGCGTGCTGGCCTTTGATCGTGCGGCCGACCCGGAGTGGTACCCGGAAGCCGGCGAACCGTGGCAGGTGTCCAAGCTCTACTACTCCACCTGGAGTCGGGCCAGGCTGGCGGCCCACCACGAGAAGTATCAGGAGCTCGGCCTGGAGTCCCCCTACGACGAGAAGTGGTTCGAGCGGCCGTCTCAGGACCATCGGGTCACCACGAAGGTGGACATCGGCCCGTACTACGGCGTTCGCCGGGAGGCGCTGCTGGCCCACGCCACCCAGGTGGACCCGGAGGAGAGGTTCTGGTTCGGCCTGCCGGACGATGCGGCCGCCGAGGCCTACCCCTACGAGGACTACATCCTGGCACGGTCGCTGGTTGACACCGACACGCCGGAGAACGATCTGTTCGCCGGCCTTGACGCCGCCGCCCGGTCGGCCGCCTGATGGCGGACGGCGCGGTCCTTCTGGACGAGCAGTGGATCGCATCGCTGATCGATGCGTCCGCCGACGTCAGTGGCGACCACTCCGCAGTGGTGGCGGTGGCCATCGGCAAGAAACAGCAGGCGGTGCTCACCATCGAGTCGGGTCGGGTGGTCGGGGCCGGTGACGAGGACGCCGTTGCGGTGACGGTCCCGGTCACGTCCGAACAGCTGCAGGCATTCGCTGACGGGTCCGAGTCCGTGGCCCAGGCCTACATGCGGGGTGACGTCAAACCGGTCGGCTCCACCGGTGCGCTGCTGGCTTTTGTCGAGCTGTTCGAGAACCCGGCGTTTCGAGCCAACCTGAGCGACTGACGATCTGACGGACCAACCGGATCGGTCGGTTTCATCGGATTCGCTGGGCGGCGGCCGGATCGTGCCCTCGGGTGGCGTTTGTTCAGCTTCGTTTGGCGGCGGCCGTGTCGTGCCGTTGGGTAGCGGTTGTTCGGCTTCGTTGGGCGGCGGCCGTGTCGTGCCGTTGGGTGGCGGTTGTTCAGCTTCGTTTGGCGGCGGTCGGATCGTGCCCTCGGGCGGGCCCTGCCGGTCAGCTTCGTTGAGCGGTTCGGAGTTCCCGGAAGCCGATCAGTTCCGCCCCCGAGCGGTCAAGGGCCGCTCGGAACGACCAGTCGTCGGTGACGAGGTGGGCATCGGAGACGTTCGCCGTCCATCGGGGGGTGATGGCCCGAAGTTCCGGCGTGTCGATTGCCGGGCGGACGTGGATCTCGGTGACGCCGGGCTGAAGGTTCCGGAGCGCCTCGTCGACGATCGCCCGTGACTCCCGACCCCGGGGGGCGGTGACGACGTGGTCGGCGATCAGGATGCCTTCCGCCTCGGCCAACTTCCTGGCCGGGAATCCAAGATCGACGGCGCCGTCGATGAGGCTCATCGGCAACGAGAACTCGACCGCAAGATCGAGGAAAACATCAAAGAGCTCCGGCCGGAGGCAGAGCGCGTCGAGGTGGGAGCCGAGGTGGGTTGGATCGAAGCCCCACAGGACCGCCCGTTCGATTTGCGCCCGACCTTCCCGTCGGAGTTCGTCCAGGTCCGCGTGCTCACCGAGGTCCGTCGAGGTGCGGGGGAACCCGCCGTCCCCGTCCAGCAGCGACGGTGCCTGGGTGATCGGCCCCCATCGATAGCGGTCGTGTTCGGCGTTCATCGTGAGACACACGCCGACGTCCTGGCCCTGATGCTGCGCGGCGGCACCCCGAGCCCATGGGCAGGGAACCTGGAGTCCGGCCGAGGTGGCCACACCGGACGTCATCGCCGTACGGACACCGTGGTTCGCCGCATTCGATGCGCCGAGCCCGTCGCAGACCAGGATGACCAGTCGGTCCGACGACGAACGTCCGAGCTTCTCGGCAAGAGAGGTCACGGCATTGACGGTAGCGGACCGGAGCCCCGAGCCTGAGCGAAAGCGGTCACGAACCCGACGAGGGGTCGACCGGCCAGTCGTGTTTCGGATAGCGACCGGCCATGTCCTTGCGGACCTCCTGCCACGAGCCGGTCCAGAACGCACCGAGGTCGGCGGTGATCTGTATCGGCCGGTTGGCCGGTGAGAGCAGTTCGACGGTGAGCCGCACCGCACCGTCGACGATGGTTGGTGTGGTGGCCAGGCCGTACAGATCCTGGGCTCGGGCCGAGATGCGTGGCGAGTCGGCCAGGTAGTCGACGGTGACGGTCCGCCCCCGGGGGAGCGTGATCGTGGCCGGGGTCAATCGGTCGATGATGCTGGTGGCCTCCCAGCCCAGCCGGGCGGTCAGCAGATCGAACAGGGGGAGGGCGTCGATGTCCGTCCGGCCGGTGGCCCGGTTCAACCAGGGGCCGAACACCTCGGTCACACGCTCGGTCAGGGTCCTGTTGTCGATCGGGTTGGTGATCAGCTCCGCCCGGTGAGCGGCGACAAGATCGGCCCTGGCCTGCAGGTTTCTGGTGCGGTCCGTCCACGGCAGGATCCCGAGCGCCGTCGCCTCGATCCGTTCCACCAGTGCTTCTGTCACCGC
>JBCCGJ010000085.1:0-18424 GCA_039029335.1 Actinomycetota bacterium
CTCAAACTCCTCGCCGCAGGCTTTGGGCATGACGTTCGAACGCTTGAACTGCCATACCGAATCGCCCTCGGGGATCCAGTCGCTTCCTGCCGGTGCAGAGCAGACTGTGGCGTCAACGCCACCGTCCGGTGTGTTCTCGGCGTTAGTCAGGATGAGTGAGCTTTGCGCAATCCCCGCTGCGGCGGCCTCTGCTCGGAGTAGCTTGTTGACTGCTGCAGTGAATCTCGTCTCAAGATGGACGATCTGTTCGCCGCTGACTTCGAATGGTCCGATCATCAGACCTGTTGCTCCGCTCTGACATCGGTGTGACCTGCATCGGACATTGCAGCTCCATCGCATCGGTGGTCGAGTTGAGCACAAGGTTAGCGACGTGGCAGTTGAGCCTGTGGGCAATCAGAACGGGACCCGTGCTGATTCCATATCCACCCGGCGAGGCCGCAAGAAGTCACGGTCGATTGACAAGCGTGGCTACCAAAATGGCTACCAGTGCCCGATTGTCGCCCTGGCGGGTGGGTGGAGACCCGCGTGTTTACTTGTCGGGATGGGGAGATTTGAACTCCCGACCCCCTGCTCCCAAAGCAGGTGCGCTAGCCAAACTGCGCCACATCCCGGTCTTGCTCAGCACACCATCGTAGCCGCCGCCCCCGACCGCCCGCGCCACTTTCGGAGGCCGTCGCGGGGCGCGCGGCGATCGGTACACTTCAACGGGTGAAATCGACTGTTGAGACTCTCGAAGGCAACAAGGTCAAGGTTGTGGTCGAGCTTGATGAGGAGGAGTTCGAGAAGGATCTCGACGCCGCCTTCCTCAAGCTGGCCAAGGAGGTCCGCCTCCCGGGGTTCCGGCCCGGCAAGGCGCCCCGCAAGGTCCTTGAAGCCCGGATCGGCCAGGGGTACGCCCGTGACGAGGCGTTCCGAGAGGCGCTACCGGGCTATTACTCGGCGGCCGTCATCGAACACGACGTCGACGTGATCGCCCCGCCGGAGATCGACATCACCTCCGGCCAGGAGGAGGGCCAGGTCGTCTTTGACGCCGTCGTCGAGGTCCGACCATCCGTCGAGGTCTCCGGCTACGACGACCTGGAGATCGAGCTGCCGAAGCTAGAGGTCACCGACGAGGACGTCGACGAGGCCGTCGACCGGATGCGAGGCCAATTCTCCGACCTTGAGGCCGTCGATCGGGCCGCCGAAGACGGGGACACCGTGGTCATCAACATCTCTGCGGTCCACAACGATGAACCCATCCCGGGTATGACCACCGACGACTACAACTATGAGGTCGGTAGTGGGGCAACCGGCTTCGACGAGTTCGACGAGAACCTACTCGGCTCCTCCAAGGGGGACGACCTCTCCTTCTCCACCGATCATCCGGACGAGGAGGAAGAGGGCCAGATCGAGTTCTCCATTACCGTCACCGACGTGCAGGAGACCATCCTTCCCGAAGCCACGGACGAGTGGGTCACCGAGAACTCGGAGTTCGAGACCCTGGACGCCCTTCGGGCCGACTATCGCGCCAAGATGGAACGGTCCCGGATCGCCCAGGCTCAGCAGACCAGGCAGAACAAGCTGGCCGAACTCATTTCCGACCTGGTCGAGGACGACACCGTGCCGGAGGCCATGGTCGACGGTGAGGTCGAGAACCGCATCCAGGACATGGCCATGCGGCTCCAGGCCCAGGGCATCAGCTTCGACCAGTACATGCAGTTCAGCGGTCAGGACCGGGAGACCATGCTCGGCGAGATTCGTGGTCAGGCCACGATCTCCGCCAAGCTCGACCTCGCCCTGCGATCGATCGCCGAGAAGGAGTCGATCGAGGCTTCCGATGAAGAACTCGACGAGGAATTGCAGGAGGTTGCCGACCGGTTTGACCGTTCGGTGGCCGAGGTTCGGGAGGAGCTGGCCGAGGCCGGGCAGCTCTCCGCAGTCCGGGCCGACCTGCTGAAAACCAAAACTCTCGACTGGCTGAGCGAGCGAGCAAAGCTAGTCGACGAGGATGGCCAAACAGTGAGCGCCGATGCGCTAGAAATGCCAGACGAAGACGAAGAGGACGAAACGTCCGAAGAGGATCAAACGTGACAGACCACCACCTACCGGTCAACAGCTACACCATCCCCACCATCTATGAGGACACCCCCCGTGGCGTAGTCGGCCGGGACCTGTTCTCCAGCCTGCTGAAGGACAACATCCTGTTCCTCGGCACCCCCATCAACGACGACGTCGCCAATCTGGTGTGCGCCAAGCTGCTGCACCTGGAGTCCGAGAACCCGGACCGGGACATCAGCCTCTATATCAACAGCCCCGGCGGCGACGTGAACGCCATGTTCGCCATCTACGACACGATGTCCTACATCAAGCCGGACGTGGCCACCATCTGCCTCGGCCAGGCCGCCTCGGCCGCCGCCATCCTGCTGGCCGCCGGGGCAAACGGGAAGCGCCTGGCGCTCCCGAACTCCCGGGTCCTGCTCCACCAGCCCTACACCGGCGCCCAGGGTCAGGTCTCGGACCTGGAGATCGCTGCGAACGAGATCGAACGGCTCAAGACCTCCCTCGAAAGTATGTTGGCCCGCCACACCGGCCAGCCGATTGAAAAGATCGCTGCGGACACCGACCGAGATTTTGTTATGACTGCGCAAGAGGCCAAGGAATACGGCATCATAGATGAGGTGATCGCAGAGCGGGATGCCGTCGACGACAGCGGACCGATCAGGGCCGTCGACTCGTAGCGGGACCTAGGGGATTCAGCGTGGCAAAGTTCGGTGAAGGCAGTGAGCTCCTCAAGTGCTCCTTCTGCGGCAAGTCCCAGAAACAGGTCAAGAAGCTCATAGCCGGCCCCGGTGTCTACATCTGTGACGAGTGCATTGATCTCTGCAACGAGATCATCGAGGAGGAGCTGGCAGAAGGCTCCGAGCTCTCGTTCGACGATCTGCTCAAGCCCCGGGAGATCCGGGAGTTCCTCGATCGGTACATAGTCGGGCAGGACGCAGCCAAGAAGATCCTCTCTGTGGCGGTGTACAACCACTACAAGCGGATCCAGTACGGGGCGGGCGCCAGCAGCGACATCGAACTGGCGAAGTCCAACATCCTGCTGATGGGTCCGACCGGCAGCGGCAAGACCCTGCTGGCCCAGACCCTGGCCAAGATGCTGAATGTTCCGTTTGCCATCGCGGATGCCACCGCCCTCACCGAAGCCGGCTACGTCGGCGAGGACGTGGAGAACATCCTGCTCAAGCTGATCCAGGCCGCGGACTTCGACGTCAAACGGGCCGAGACCGGGATCATCTACATCGACGAGATCGACAAGATCGCCCGCAAGAGCGAGAACCCCTCCATCACCAGGGACGTGTCCGGTGAAGGTGTCCAGCAGGCGCTGCTGAAGATCCTGGAAGGCACCGTTGCCTCCGTCCCCCCTCAGGGTGGCCGCAAGCACCCGCACCAGGACTTCATCCAGATCGACACGGCCAACATCCTGTTCATCTGCGGCGGGGCGTTCGCCGGCATCGAGGACATCATCGAGAGCCGTCTGGGCACCCGATCCATCGGGTTCACCACCGAGGCGCGGGTTGACGAGGTGCGCACCGTTGACGACGTGTACGCCGAGGTGAAGCCGGAAGACCTCCTCAAATTCGGGCTCATACCGGAGTTTGTCGGACGGCTTCCCGTGATAGGTACCGTCACCAAGCTCACCAAAGAGGCGCTGATCCGCATCCTGGTCGAGCCGAAGAACGCACTGACCAAGCAGTACCAGAAGTTCTTCGAGATGGAAGAGGTCGAACTGGAGTTCGCCGAGGACGCCCTCGAGGCCATCGCCGACCAGGCGCTCCTGCGGGGCACAGGCGCCAGAGGCCTCCGGGCCATCCTGGAAGAAGTGCTTCTGGAGGTCATGTACGACATCCCCAGCCGGGAGGACGTCGGCAAGTGTGTCCTGGACGCCGCCGTCGTCCTGGACCGGGTGAACCCCACCCTCGTACCGAAGAGCGAGACTCGGCGGCAGCGCAGGGCAGCGTCCTAGCAGCCTTCGCTCTCCGCCACTCCGTTCCCAAGCGATTCAGGTCGACCGTTGGACTATCGCAGCGCACTGGCGTTCCTCGACGAACACACCAACCTCGAAGGTGGCCGAAAGGACCGTTTTGACGGTCCCAAGCGTCCCGAGCTGCCGACCGCGGGTCAGGTGGACGGATTGAGCCTCGACCCGATGCTCGAGCTGATGAGCGCGCTCGGCGATCCCCACACCGCTTTCCGTTCCATCCACCTGACCGGCACAAACGGCAAGGGCTCGTCGGCTCGCATGATCGACGCCATCCTCCGCCGGATGGACCTCTCCGTCGGCCTCTACACCAGTCCCAACATGGACAAGGTGAACGAGCGGCTGAGCTGGGACGGCAAGGACATCCCCGACGAGGACTTCGCCAGAGTCCTGGAACTGCTGGCATCGGTGTCCCCGCTGCTGTCCCGCAAACCAAGCCGGTTCGAGCTGTTGACCGCGGCTGCGTTCGTCTGGTTCGCCGAGCAGGGCGTTGAAGTCGGTGTCGTCGAAGTCGGCCTGCTGGGACGCTACGACGCAACGAACGTGGTCGACTCCGACGTTGCGGTGCTCACCAACATTGGCAAGGACCACACCGACGGCAGAGACGGGTGGGAACAGGCCGTCGCCGCGGAGAAGGCGGGCATCATCAAACCGAAGAGCCACGTGATCCTCGGCTCGCCGATGCCGGACCTGCGGCCCATCATCGAAGCCGAACCGTCGGCCGGTCTCTGGGTCGCCGGTGAGGATTTTGAGGTGGAGACCAACACCATCGCCCTCGGCGGTCGCAGCATCGATCTCCGCACGCCGGGCGGGCACTACGACCAGCTCTACGTGCCGGCCCACGGTGCCCATCAGGGCGACAACGCGGCAACTGCGGTCGCCGCCGTCGAGGCGTTCTTCGACAAACCGACACCGGAGGAGTTGATCGGCGAAGCGTGGACGGACGTCCGCTTTCCCGGCCGGTTCGAGGTGGTCGGTCGGGAGCCGACCGTCATCCTGGACGGCGCCCACAACCCCGACGGCGCCACCGCCGCCTACCGGACGCTCACCGAGGAGTTCGCCAGGCTCGGCTCGTGGGTTCTGGTGGTCGGGATGCTGTCCGGCAAAGACCCGATCGAGATGCTCCAGGCGCTCGGGGCCCAGGACTTCGACGCCGTCATTTGCACCGAACCGAACTGGTCCCGGGCCATCGCCGCGGAGGAGATCGCTGCGGCGGCCACCATCCTTGGCATGTCGCCCGAGGTGGTCAGAAAACCGGTCGAGGCGTTGGAGCGGGCCAGGTCCGTCACCGCCGCCGACGACCTGATCCTGGTGGCCGGCAGTCTGTATGTGGTCGGCGAGATCCGAACCGCCATCGGGCCGGACGCCCCGCAGTAGCGACCCGTTACTCGACCAGCCTGACGGGATCGCCGTCCAGCCGGATGCCCCAGACCGAACGGTCGGTCGGTGTCCCGGAGGTGGTGTATCGGATGCGCCACCAGCAGTCGGCACCGCACGTGTAGTCGGCGGGGATGTCGATCTGAATCCGGACCCAATGGTCGTTCCAATCGGAACGGGTGCTGGTGTCCAGGCAGGGCTGACCACCGACCCCGCCCCAGCTGCACAGGTCGGAGTGGTTGGCGAACGACGTCTCCAGGTAGGGGGCGACGCTCTTCTGCCCATCGGTTGCGTCGCTGTAGCGCCATCGGAACGGCATGGCGGTTCCGTTTGAGTCGACGAACTGCAGGTTGTCGATACCTTCGGCGGCGTCGAAGAACTTGATGGTCATGGTGGACCCGGCGTGGTTCTCGTCCACCTCCGCCAGATAGAACGCCGACTCGTCGGCCGGAATCTCACGGAACAGCGGCAGCCAATCCAGTGAGTAGAGCTGGGGGCACGTCGGGTCCGCGGAGGAGAACGCACACAGCTGGGTGTCACCGGAGCGGGCGACCCGGAGTGCAAAGTTGTTCAGGAACCGCTCCGACCAGAACGAATTCGTCGGGTGGGCATCCCACGAACCGGGGTGCCGGCTCGTCGCCTTGATGTAGTAGTAGCCGCCCTCGGTCGACGGGGTGGAAAGACCGGTGGCCAGCGGCCACCAGCCGTCGCCGCCTGGAGCGTTTGAGATGCACGCATTCTGGTCGTAGCTGACCGTGGCGATCGGACTGTTGGAGTCGATGAATCCCTGGTGGTTCGTCGTGGCGCTGGGTCCGTAGATCTCGAAGTTGATCAGCGGCGACTCGGGGTAGTCGTTGGTGTCGTTGGTTTCGAAGCAGTTGTAGCCCGGTTCGTAGACATCGAGGTTGATCGTCGGGGAACCGGCCTGGTATTGCGCAACAAAGATGTATGCGTCCGGGTCGAACGTCGGGTTGGCGGTCGCCTCCGGGTACACGAAGCTCGGCGTTGTGCCGCACGTTCGGTGACCGTTGAAATAGCTCGGGCCGTCGTAGTAGCCGACGGCGAACGGATCACCCTGCTCGTGATCGGCACAGTAGGCGTTCACCGACAGCCACATCTTGTCGTTCGGCAGGCCGAGATCGGCCTCCGGGATCGACCCGGTGCCGAGGCCGGACGTCGGGTTGCCCATGTACACCGGGCGGACCCATTCCGCCAGGGCGTACCGTTCGATGGTGATCGAGGGGATGACAACCTGACCGAGGTAGGCGTCAGCCTGGGCTCGGATCTCCACCTCAATCCCGGCCGAGCTGTGCACGGTCACCCGGACCTGGGGGAGCGGTCCGGTCTCAAAATCCGTGTTGTCGCCCGGGGTTGCGTCGACAAACCCGTTCCGTGCCGCGGTATCCCTGGCCACCTGTTCTGCCTCGCCCACATCCGGCAGCATCGCGACGGCGGCCAACGCGGCGGCGTCCGCACTGCGCTGGATCTTCTGCCCCTCTACGTACCAGGAGCCGATGTCTGTGGCGAACGCGGCGAAGATGAGCAGTGGGACAAACACCAGCGCCGCCTGGGCCAGAATGAACCCGCGCTCCGATGATGATGTGGTTCCCCGGCCGAACCTCGTTCGACTCCGGCTGTCCGCTTCGGCGTTGGAGGCTGCCACCTCGGTTGTCCCTTCGTCTTGGTGCGCCATCGCCATCTCAGTCCGCCAGCGGTTCGATACGCATGACCGCCGTGTCGCTCATGTTGAACACCCCGGACCCGAAGAAGCCGGTGAGATAGGGCCGCTCAACTTCGATCCGGATCCCGATGTAATCGGCGTTGTCGAAACTGTTGTCCCTGGTACCCGGCGTCCACGAACCGTCGACCCACGCGCCGTAGGTGCCGAAGTCCGTACTGTCGTAGATGCTGCAGCTGCCCGCGATACCCGGTGGTGACGCGGCTTCACAGGCTGCAGGCATGGAACCGTCGGCTGCGGCGGCATCAAAGACGACGATGCGGGTCACGCCGTCACCAAGGTCTCCGAGCGCCGCTTCGATCGATTCGACGGAGAACGAGTCCGCCGCGGCGTTGGTACCGAGCTGGGAGGCGGAGCGGGCTCCGGTTCGTGCCGCCTGGGTCACCAGCTGGCTGTCGCTCCAGGCCATGCCCATCTCGAACGCGCCGATGGCCAGCGTCAGCAACACGGATGAGATGATGGCGAACTCGACCATTGCCGCACCGCGCTCGGTTCGCGTGCGGCGCCTGGCCCACCGACCGGTCCGTCGCTCAGTCTTCATTCGGTTCCAGCCTCAGGATCGTCGTCTCGCCGAGATCGTTGCCGTCCGCGAACAGGCCAGTGATGTAGTCGTGTCGGGTCTCGACATGGACACCGATGAAGTCGGTGCCCGCGCTGAGGCTGGTTGACCTGCTGGTTGCGCACCAGCTGGAGTCCAGGCTGCCGCAGCGGAAGTTACCGGTGTCGTTCCCCGCGGAGTCGTCCAGCTCGGCGAAGAAGTCCGCTGCGGTGTAGTGATTGCAGAGGTTTGCCTGGGACGCGGTCCGACAGGCGGCGGGCACAGTGTCGTTCACTCCGGTCGCCTTGAACACGACCACGTACTGGAGTCGCTCCAGCCCCATCGCCTCCATGCCGTGCTCCACGGTCCGGAGGACGAAGTAGTCGGCGTCGGCCTGGCTACCCCGGGTGCTGGCCGCCCTGGCCCCTTCCCGGCTGGCGTTGTCGGTTGTCAACGAGTCCCGGAAGAGCAGTCCCATCTCCATGATCGAAAACAGCACAAGGAGAAACACCGGGGTTACCAGCGCCGCCTCGATGAGGGCTGCGCCGCGCTCGGACTTCCCGCGCCGGGAACGGAGGTTCACAGCTCGAACATCGGCATGGCTGCGCCGAAGGTTGAGATGAAATCCGGAGTTGAACCGTGCGACCTACGGCCCAGTACCTGTTGCCTGTTCATCAGCATCGACTGGTGGGCGCCCGGCCGCATCACCCGGTGGCCGGGTTTCAAGCGGTTACGGCAGCCAGTCCGGGGGGTCGGGGAGGTCGGGGTCCATGTCGGCGATGCGCTCGCGGGGTTCGCCGATGTCGTTCCCGGTGCTGCTGAGGTAGCTGCCGGACGTCTCGGTCAGGCTGTCGATGGCAACCAATGTGGCTCCCACAAACAGTGCCATGAGCAGCGCATATTCCGCGGCGGTCGCGCCACGGCTGCTCCGCCTCTTCCTACCCGCATCCGGGCTGACGTTCGACATCGTTCGAATCATCGGACGATTGGCAGATTCCCTTAAGCGTCCCGATACCCTCGCTGCCGTGAGCCGTACTTTTGTCATTTGCAAGCCCGACGCCGTTGAGCGCGGTTACGTCGGGCAGATCATCGACCGGTTCGAGCGCAAGGGCCTGACCATGGTCGCCGGAGAGCTCCGTCAACTGGACGAGGGCACCCTTTCGAAGCACTACGCCGAGCACGTCGAGAAGCCCTTCTACCCGGACCTTGTTGCTTTCATGAGCCGGAGCCCGGCGTTTGTGGCCGTCCTTGAGGGGCCGGAGGACACCTACGCGATCGTTCGGACGATGATGGGCCCGACCAACCCGGCCGACGCCCCGCCGGGCACCATCCGGGGTGACTTCGGCACGGAGATGACCGAGAACCTGGTCCACGGCTCGGACTCGAACGAGTCGGCCGAGCGGGAGATCGGTATCTTCTTCCCCGGCCTGGCGTAGGCCGGCCCGCCCTCACCGCTCGACCGGAATCCGGCGGCCGCACTCGGCTCCACCCCGTCGGGCGCGAATGAGCGACAAGGATCGCTTCTGAACGGCACTCGTATTCCTGCTTGTGAGACTTGTCGAGGGTCCTTGTAGCGGCATGCCAGGTCTCTTACGATCCGTCCAGGCGGACGAATCGTTAGCGGAGATCTGAGTTCGGGGAACGTCTAAATGGCCAGTCTGTCGACCATGTTGGGGGCCGTAGGTGGCCGTGACATGGCCGTCGATCTCGGCACGGCCAACACGCTCATCTACGTCAGGGGTTACGGCATCGTCCTCGACGAGCCGTCGGTGGTGGCGATCAACCTGAACACCAGGCGGCCGCTGGCCGTCGGTGTCGAGGCCAAGCGGATGATCGGCCGGACGCCGAACCACATCCAGGCCATTCGCCCGCTCAAAGACGGGGTCATCGCCGACTTCGACGTCTGCGAGGAGATGCTCCGCTACTTCATTCACAAAGTCTCGTCCGGGCGGTGGGGTCCGAAGCCTCGCATGGTGATCTGCGTGCCGTCCGGGATCACCGGCGTCGAGCAGCGAGCGGTCCGCGATGCCGCCGAGTTCGCCGGCGCCCGCGAAGCGGTGGTCATCGAGGAGCCGATGGCTGCGGCCCTCGGCGCAGGACTGCCGATCAACGAGGCCGTCGGGTCGATGATCGTCGACATCGGTGGCGGTACCACCGAGGTGGCCATCATCTCCCTCGGCGGCATCGTCGTCTCCCGATCGCTGCGGATCGGCGGGGACGAGTTGGACAACGCCATCATCGACTACGCAAAGAAGGAGTACAGCCTGGCACTGGGGGAGCGGACCGCGGAGACCATCAAGATCAAGATGGGCTCGGCCCACAGCCTCGTCGAGGAATTCGAGGCGGAGATCCGGGGTCGTGATCTGGTGACCGGACTGCCGAAGACGATCATCACCACCACCCAGGAGATTCGTGAAGGCCTGAGCGAGCCGGTCTCCGCGATCATCGACTCGATCAAATACACACTCGACGGGGCGCCGGCTGAGCTGGCGGCGGACATCATGGAGCACGGCATCATGCTGGCCGGCGGTGGCGCGCTGCTGAACGGCCTCCGGCAGCGGCTGGAGATCGAGACCGGCATGCCGATCCGTGTGGCCCCGGACCCTCTGCAAACCGTGGTGGTCGGTTCCGGCATGTACCTGGAGGCTCACCGGCACCAGCTGGCCGGCGGGGCCCGGGTGGGCTGACGGCTCGTCCGGTTCCGTCCCTTGCCGAAACGAGGCCCGGGCTGATGCGCTCCGTCGGCCGATCCAGAAAGCTCCTTCCACTGGTGATCGTCACGGCGGTCTCCCTGATGATCCTCGACGCAGCCGGTTTCACTCCGATCGCCGGGGCGCGCCGGACCGCCGTGTCCGTAGGGGCCCCCATCGGTCGGCTGCTCGGCGTTGCCGTTGCCCCGGTCACCGACATCTGGCACGGCGCGGTCCACGTCGACCGGTTGGAGGCCGAGAATCGTGAGCTGCGGCGCCGCAACGCCGAGCTGGCCGGCGCGCTGGCAGGACAACCGGACGCCGAGGCCGAGCTTGCGGCACTGCTGGAGGCCACCGAGATCCCGTTTCTCGGTGACGTCGAACAGGTGACGGCCCGGGTGGTTGCCGACCGGCGTTCCGACGTGGAACGTCTGGTGGAGATCGACAAGGGACGCGATGCGGGAATCCACGAGGGGATGCCGGTGGCCACCGGGACCGGACTGGTGGGCGTCGTTCAGATCGCTGCGGCTGACCGGTCGGTGATCCGCCTCCTGACCGACGTGGAGACGGCGGTCGGCGTCCGCAGCCGGTACGGACTGGGTGTGGCAGCGGGAACGGGAGACGGCCGGCTCCGGTTCACGCCGTCGCCGGAGCTGACCGATGCGCTCAACCAGGGTCTGGTGCCCGACGGCGTCCGCTTTGTCACCAGCGGCGTCGACCGATCACTGTTCCCCTCCGGGATCCCGGTCGGTTCGCTGCTCATCGTCTCCGACGGCCCCCGTGAGGTCACCGGCGATCCGGACCCGATCACCGGTCAGGTTGACGGCGATACCGAACCGCCCAGTCCCGCAGGCCCGGAGATCGCCGCCGGTGTCCTCGCCTCGCATCAGGTCGAGTTGCAGCTCGAACCGTTCGCCGCTCTCGACCGTCTCGGCTACGTCACGGTCCTTCTCCTGGAACCTGCACCATGACCGTCGGCGGGTGGTTGCGCATCGCCACCGTCGCTGTGAGCCTGGCCGCCGTTCAGGCGCTGCTCATCGACGGAGCCCGTGGCGGTCCGCTTGTCCATCTCGACCTGCCGCTTGCCGCCGTGGCCGCGCTGGTCATCCTCCGGCCGGACGGCGCAATGGTCATCGGGTTCGTTTTCGGCATCGCCGTTGATCTGTTCGGGTCTCGTCTGTTCGGGGTCCACGCGCTGGCCTACTGCGTCCTTGGTTCTGTGGCCGCCGCGGTGCCGGTCGGCGCCCGGCGGACCAGGACGGAGGCCATCGCCTTTGTGGTCGGGGCCCAGGCGATCGTGGCCATCACCGTGGTCACCGGGGTCGCGTACCTGGCCGGTGGAAGCCCGCCGCCGGATACATTCGGCCGGTATGTGCAGGCCACGCTGTGGACCCTGATCATCGCCGTTCCCGCGGTTTCGGCCTCCGGTGCCCACATCGGTCTGACCACGCCGGAGCCGACCACGCTCGCCGAGCCTTCAACGTCGGCGGAGTGGTCATGAACGGGCGCCCTCCTCCCGTGGCCGGCGCCCCCGCGGGCCAGGATCCGTCCGCCGCACGGTTCGCCGTCATGGCGGCCGTCGTGGCAGCTCTCCTGATCGTGCTCGGCGGCCGGTTGGCGTGGGTCCAGCTGGTCTCGTCCGCCGGCTATCGGGAGGTGGCGACCGGCAATCGCATCCGGATCATCGAAACACCTGCGCCCCGGGGGCGGATTCTCGACGTCAACGGACGGGTCCTGGCCGGCAGTCGAGAGTCCCTTACCGTCACGCTCGACTGGGAACCGCTCGTCGAGCTCGACGCCGCTGACCGCTTCGGCGTGTTCCTCCAGGTTGCGGACGAACTGACGATGTCCGGCCACCGGACGGACGCCGACGACCTGGCGAGGACGTTCGATCGGGCGAGGCGCCAGGCGCTGCGACCGGTTGTCCTGGCCGAGGACGTCGACCCCGAACTGTGGATCTCACTCACGGAACGGAACCTCCCCGGATTCTCGGTGGCCCCCGTCCCGATCCGGACATACCCGTTCGGGGTTTCGGCGGCTCACCTCCTCGGGTACGTCGGCACCGTCGTCGACGAAACCGAGGCCGTCGCTCTGAATCGAGCCGCCCCCGGCGACGGATACCGGGCGGGTACCGAGATCGGTCGGGCCGGACTGGAACGTATCTTCGAACGTCGACTTCGGGGAACACCGGAGGTGCGGCGGGTCGAGGTCGACTCCCGAAATCGGGTTGTCCGCACGGTCGAGATAACCCAGGCCGCCCGGCCGGGCCAGGACCTGCACCTGACCCTGGACGTCGACCTGCAGGTGGCCGCTGAGGAGGCGCTGGCGGAGCAGTTGGCCGCGGTGTCGGAGGATCCGGAGACGCCGGCCCCCGCCGGCTCGTTTGTTGTGCTCGACCCCCGGGACGGGGCGGTCCTGGCCATGGTGTCGCTTCCGTCGTTCGACCCGTCCTCGTTTGTGCTGGGGTTGGGCGGCGCCGAGGCGGACCGGCTCTTCACCGACCAGACCAGGCCGTTCCTCAACCGGGCCATCAACGGGCTGTATCCGGCCGGTTCGACGTTTAAACCCATACCCGCATACGCCGCGCTGACCAGCGGTGCCCGGTCCCAGTTCGAGGTCTGGGACGACCGGGGAACCTATCGACTCAGCGGCTGTCGGGGCGTCGACGGCACCAAGGGCTGCGTGTTCCGCAACGCAAAGGGCCTGGTGATGGGGCCGGTCGATCTTCGGGAGGCGCTCACCCGTTCGAGCGACACTTATTTCTACTCCCTGGGAGAGAAGTTCTGGGTGGAGCGGGACCGCTACGGCGAGGACATCATCCAGCAGACGGCGGCTAGATTCGGCCTCGGCCAACCGAGCGGGGTGGAATTGCCGAGTGAGGCCGCGGGCCGGCTTCCCAGCCCCACGACGCGTCAAGCCGACCACGACCAGTACCCGAATGCGTTCCCCGACCCGCGTTGGTACACCGGCGACAACGTCAACCTGGCGATCGGCCAGGGCGATCTGCTGGTCACGCCCCTGCAGCTGGCCAACATGTACGGCACGCTGGCCACCGGCGGCACCCGGTACCAGCCCCGGTTGGTGGAACGGCTCGAGGACGGGGTGACCGGCGAGACGCTGCTGGTGTTCGAACCGCGGCTTGTCACCGACGAGCGCCTTGATGCCCAGTCGACGACCGCCATCATTGAGGGGCTGTTGGACGTCCCCGTCGACGGGACCGCGGCCCAGGCGTTCGCCGGATTCGACCACGGCTCGTTTCCGCTCGCGGCCAAGACCGGCACCGCCGAGGTCAACAACAAGGCCGACAACTCACTGTTCGCCGGTTTCGGCCCGTGGCCGGAGCCGACATATGCGTTTGCCGTCATCATCGAGGAGGGCGGGTTCGGCGGGGTGGCGGCAGCACCGGTGGCCCGGGCGTTCTTCGACCGGGTGCTTGGCGTCGAGGATCCGCCACCGCTGACCGCCGGAGCCGGTCGATGAACCGCCGTCCCGCCATCGGCCGTGCCCGTCCGGCCGCCGGAAGCAGTGCCGTGAGCGACGGAGCGGTCCGGTGACCACTCGTGTGCCCGCCCAGCGTCCGACCCGGTCGCCGTGGCCCAACCGAGCGGTCGTGGTGGGAGGCCTCGAGGACCCGGCGGCGACCAGACGGGTGAACACCAGCCGCGGCCTGGCCCCGGCGGCCGGAATCCGCCGGTTCCACTGGCCGCTCGGTGCGGTCAGCCTGGTGTTGACCGTCTTCGGGGTTGTCATGGTCTTCAGCGCGGCACGAGGTCCGATCGGGGACAACGGCTTCGGCATCCGTCAGACCGTCTTTGCCGCCGGGGGGCTTGTCGGCATGATCACGGTGGCGGCGGTCGACTACCGCAGGCTCCATCGTCTGTACCCGTGGCTGCTCGGCGGCGCAGCGGTCCTCCTCGCCGGTGTGCTCACCCCGCTGGGGACCGAGGTCCGAGGGACCCAGGGGTGGTACCGGGTTGGTGGGGTCGGGCTGCAGCCGGCGGAGTTCGCAAAACTGGCGGTGATCAGCGGGCTGGCGGTGATTCTCCACGGGTCGGCTCGATCGGCCGGTCGGGTCCGGGCCGTACTCAGCGAGACCCCGGCGATCGATACCGAACGGCCCGGCCTCGGTTCTGAGGTTCGGGGGTTCGGACTCAGCGTGAGCCTCCTCGGTATCGCCTCCGGACTGGTGCTGCTGGAGGGCGAGACGGGAACCGTCCTGGTCTACTGCGCCATCGCCCTCGGCATGCTGATGACGGCCGGGACCCCGGTCCGGTATCTGATGCTGCTGGTGTGTTCCGGGGTTGGTGTCATCGGTCTCGCGCTCAGTGCGGGGGTGTTGGCCCCGTACCAGGTCGACCGGTTCGAGGCGTTCCTCAACCCGGAGCTCGATCCGCTCGGGGTCGGGTACAACCAGCAGCAGGCGATGACCGCCATCGGTTCCGGCGGACTGACCGGGGCAGGGCTGTTCGACGGTCCCCAGACCCAGTTGGGGTATCTTCCGGACCAGCACACCGACTTCATCTTCGCCGCCGTCTCCGAAGAGCTCGGTTTTCTCGGCGCCGCCGTGCTGCTCCTGCTGTATGCCACCCAGCTCGGTTTTGTGTTCCTGATCGGCCACAACTGTCGGGACCGGTTCGGGACACTCCTGTGTGCCGGGGTGTTCGCCATGCTGGCGTTCCAGGTTTTTCAGAACGTGGCGATGAACCTACGGCTGTTGCCGATCACCGGGATCTCGCTGCCGTTTGTGTCCTACGGCGGCAGCTCGCTGGCCACCTCGTTGCTGGCCATCGGCCTGGTGCAGAGCGTCGCCATCCACAACGCCGCCCTCCACCGGCGCTGATCGCTCCGTCGGCGGAGCACGGTCGAACCGATGTACCCCTACGGCGCGATAGGATTTGTTACGTCATGACAACGGTTTGGCCCCAGCTGGAGCCGCTGCTGCCGAAGGTGCAAAAACCTGCCCGATACATCGGCGGTGAGGACGGCGCGAAAGCCAAATTTCCCGACCCTGACCTTGTGAGCTGGTGTTTCACCTATCCGGACACCTATGAGGTCGGTCTCCCGAACCAGGGCCTCCAGATCCTGTACGAGATCATCAACGAACGTCCGGATGGTCGGGCGGACCGCTCCTACGCCCCCTGGGTGGACCTCGAGGCGCTGATGCGGGAGCACGGCGTGCCGCTGTTCTCCGTCGAACACCACACCCCCTGTCACGAGTTCGACGTGCTGGCGTTTAACCTCTCGGCGGAACTCACCTACACCAACCTGTTGAACTGCGTTGACCTGGCCGGTGTCCCGGTTCGGTCCGCGGACCGTGAACGGCATCATCCGCTGGTCATGGCCGGCGGGCACTGCACCTACAACCCGGAGCCGCTTGCCGACTTCCTTGATGTGGTGGTGCTGGGCGACGGCGAGGAGGTTGTTGGGGAGATCACCGACGTGCTGGCCCGGTACAAGACGGATCAGGCCGCAACCCGGCAGGAGATCCTCGTCGAGCTTGCCGGTATCGAGTCCGTTTACATCCCCTCCCTCTACGAGGTCGACTACGACGGGCCGGAGGTCACGGCCATCAGGCCGATCGTCCCGGAGGCGCCGGACGGTGTTGAGAAACGCACCGTCGCCGACCTGGCCGACTGGCCGTACCCGAAGGAGCAGCTGGTCCCCCTGACCGAGGTGGTCCACGACCGGCTGAACGTCGAGGTCTTCCGGGGTTGTACCCGGGGCTGTCGGTTCTGCCAGGCGGGGATGATCACCAGGCCGGTCAGGGAACGCCCGGCCGACCAGGTGCGCACCATGGTCTCCAACGGCCTGGAACGGACCGGCTATGACGAGGTCACGCTGACCTCCCTGTCCACTGCGGACTTCAGCGACGTCGAGTCCGTCGTGTCGGGGATCATGGATGACGGGGACGAGGCGGGCTCCGGTCCGGTCTCGGTCTCCCTGCCCAGCCTTCGGGTGGACGCCTTCGGCGTTGGCATCGCCGCCCAGCTCCAGCGGGCGAAACGAAGTGGCCTGACATTTGCGCCGGAGGCCGGATCGTGGCGGATGCGCCAGATCATCAACAAGCTGATCCGGGAGGAAGACCTCTACGAAGCGGTCGACGCCGCGTTCTCCAAGGGTTGGTCACGGGTCAAGCTCTACTTCCTCATCGGCCTGCCGTCCGAAACGGACGAGGACACGCTGGCCATCGCCGAGCTGGCCAAGAACTGCGTCGCCATCGGCCGCAAGTACGGCAACCGGGCCAGCGTCACGGTGTCCGTCGGCGGATTTGTGCCGAAGCCGTTCACCCCGTTCCAGTGGTTCGGGCAGAACACCTCCGAGGAGCTGCAGCGCAAGGTCAACCTGCTGCGTGACGTCACCAAAAAGATGAAGGGCGTCAACCTCAAATGGCATGACCCGAAGGCCACCCTCGTCGAAGGCATCAACAGCCGTGGCGACCGCCGGATCGGTGCCGTCATCGAGCAGGTCTGGCGGAACGGTGGCACGTTCCAGGAGTGGTCGGAGCACTTCAATCTGGAACTGTGGGAACAGGCGATGGCGGACAACAACCTCCGCATCGAGGACTACGTCTACCGGCACCGCACCGAGGACGAGGTCCTCCCGTGGGACCACATCTTCGCCGGGTTGCACAAGGACTTCCTGTGGCAGGACTGGCAGGATGCCCTGGCAGAGGTCGGGCTTGAGGACTGCCGCTGGACCCCCTGTTATGACTGTGGCGCCTGTACCGGTTACGGCATCGAACACGTCGTCGCCTCGGCAACGCCGCCCGCCGGTGGCAGTCAGGGGACCGGTCAGGATCTGGCCACCGGGGGAGCGGTGCCGGTCACGTTGCTCAGCAGCCGTGCGTCCAAGACGGTTACCGTCGGCGATGCCGTTCGTGACACCACTCGTGACACCGAACGTGATGAGGTGCCGGTATGACCGCCAACTACCCGAACGGTCGACACCGCGACATCATTCGAATCAGATTTTCCAAGGCAGGCAAAGTCCGTTTTGTCAGCCACCGAGATGTGGCCCGGCTCTTTGAGCGGGCCCTGCGAAAGCTCCGGTTGCCCGTGGCTTACAGCGAAGGGTTCTCACCGCGTCCGAAGCTCAGCTTCGGCCTGGCCCTGAGCGTTTCCCACGAATCGGATGCGGAATACCTCGACGTCGAGCTCACCGAGCTCCCAGACCTCGAGGGCCTTTCCCAGGCGCTGACGGCAGCCCTCCCGGACGGCATGGATGTCGTCGGTGTGGCCGCCCTCGAGCAGGGATCGGCATCCTTGCAACAGGTAATAACCAGCTGTACGTGGCGCATCGAAGTTCTTGGTGCACCAGCGGCCGGGGTGACGGCAGCAGTAGCCGAAGTCCTGGCCTCAACCGAACTACCGCTCGAGCGGGTTCGGAAAGGAAAAACCGCCGTTACCGACGTCCGCCCCGCCATCCTTGAACTCGATGTCGAGGGGCCGACGGAAAACGGTGTACAACTCGTCGCCCACCTGGCCACCGAGACCGTCTCCCTACGACCGACCGAACTGGTCAAGGTCCTGGGGATCGACGGTCTTGAAGAAGGCCGGGTACGGCGCACACACCAATGGATAACCATCGACGGGGCCCGGCATGAACCGGTGAGCAGCCCTGACCCGTCGACCGGGCACGAACTGCAGCGTGCCTCATGAGAAGGGATCGAGACAGATGTCCGATGCGTCCGAGAGCGGATCAGCTCCCGTTGACAAGACAACAGGTTCGGCGACCGGCGACGTAGCAAAAAAGCCAAAAATAGGGGATTCCCGTCCAGCGCCCCAGCGTCCCGCTGAAGCCGGACAACAACAGAAGAGTCAGGGTGGCAACGCCGGGGGGCAGGGCCCCGCCGGTGAGGGCGGCGGTACCTCGTCGTCGGCCCGGCGGCGGCGCCGGCGGCGCAAGCGTGCCTCCGGCGAAGGCGGCCAGAATCAGAGCCAAAGCCAGAATCAAGGCCAGGGCCAGAATCAGAGCCGCCAGGGCGTCCAAGGTGGTGGCCAGGGCCGACAGGGCGGTAGCCAGGGCGGCGGCCGTCAGGGGCAGAATCAGGGCGGCGGTGA
>JBCCGJ010000086.1:0-18384 GCA_039029335.1 Actinomycetota bacterium
CGGGTTTCCGGGGTCGGTCGCTGTGGTGTCGTTCGGCCCCTCGGGGAGGTCGGGTCCGATCTGGCCCTGCCGTTCCCGGTCGGCATCGATGAGATCGATCGGGTGCTCGGCGGCGGGCTCACGCCCGGTTCGGTCAGCCTGCTCGCCGGTGAGCCGGGGGTCGGCAAGTCGACGCTCACGCTGCAGATCGCCTGCTCCGTCGCCTCCGCCGGTGCGTCGGTGCTTCTGGTCGCCGGGGAGGAGGCGTCCAGTCAGGTCGCGGCCAGGGCCGGCCGGCTCGGGCCGGTGCCACCGTCCCTCCTCGTCACCGATGAGCTCACCACGGATTCGGCTGTCGCCGCCATGGTGGCCGAGCGACCCCAGCTGCTCATCGTGGACTCCATCCAGACCATGACCGATCCGGACGTTGACGCGGCGCCGGGGTCGGTGACCCAGGTGAAGGCGGTGGCCCTGAAACTGGTTGACGCCGCCAAGCAGTGTGGGGTGTCGGTCCTGCTTGTCGGCCACGTCACCAAAGAGGGATCCATTGCCGGACCCCGGGTGCTGGAGCACATGGTTGACACGGTCCTCTCGTTTGACGGGGAGCGCCACAGTGAGCTTCGGTTCCTGCGCACGGTGAAGCACCGGTTCGGGGCAACCAATGAAGTTGGCATCTTCGATATGACCGCAGCCGGCCTTGCCCCGGTGCCGGACCCGTCAACCCGTTATCTGCAGGATCGGCAACCGAACCTGGCCGGGTCGGTGGTGGTTCCCGCGCTGTCCGGCCGTCGTCCGGTCCTGATCGAGGTGCAGGCGCTCGCCTTGGACGCAGGCGGCCGGCCGGGCAAGCTGACCACCCAGGGGGTGGACGGTCGGCGGGCCGCGCTGGTTGCCGCAGTGCTGGCAAGCCGGGCCGGGTATCCGGTGTCCCGCCACGACCTGTTCATCTCCGCTGCCGGCGGCGCCGCGGTTGACGAACCTGCCGCGGATCTCGGTCTTGCGCTGGCCATCGCCTCCGCCCTCGACCGGCAGGTGGTCTCGCCCGACGTCGTGGTCTGTGGTGAGGTCGGTCTCGGGGGAGAGCTGCGCTCGGTACCGCTGCTTGAACAGCGCCTGCAGGAGTCCTACCGCATGGGCTTCCGCACCGGCATCACACCCGGCTCCGCTCCCGACGGCCCAACCGGGATGCGCGTCCTGCGGGAGAACACCCTCGGGGAGGCGCTGGCCGTGGTGCCACAGCGGGTTCCGGCCTGAGGCCCCGGCGTTCGGAGCGTGGGGCTGGGGTTCGGTCGTTGGGCGTGAGGGGCGGGGGTTCGGTCGTTGGCTGGGAAGCTGAGGGTTCGGCCTGAGGCCGTGGTTTCGGGCGTGGCGGGAGGATTTGGCGGGCCCTGGTCCCGGCCCCAGCCCCAAATTGGGGTCCGGGTTGCCGGTTTCGGCCGGCGGGGGTGGGGTCTCGGCCTGAGAGGTCGGTTCCCCGTGGTCTACGATGGTTGGTATGGACAGCCGGTCTGACTCAGCACTCTTTCGGGTGCTTTCCCTCGTCGCCCCCGGCATGCCCCTTCGCGATGGCCTGGAGCGGGTGCTCCAGTCCGGCCGCGGCGGGTTGATCGTCCTGGGAGACGGTCCGGAGGTCCTCAACATCTGCTCCGGTGGGTTTTTGCTGGATGCGGCGTTCTCTCCCCAGCGGCTTTCCGAGCTGGCCAAGATGGATGGCGCCATCATCCTCTCCGACGATCTGAACCGCATCGCCAGGGCAAACGTTCACCTTGTGCCAAATCCGAACGTGCCCACCGCGGAGACCGGAACCCGGCATCGCACCGCGGAGCGGGCCGCCCGATCGCTCGGTTGCCCGGTGATCACCGTGTCGGAGTCCCGGGAGGAGATCCAGGTCTACGTCGGGGACCAGAGTCACCAGCTGCTTTCCGCAAGCCGGCTCATGGAGCGCTCGAACCAGGCGCTGCAGACCCTGGAGCGGTACCGGGCCAGGCTTGATTCGGTGGCCCGCAAGCTCTCCGCCATGGAGGTGGAGGATCTGGTCACGCTCCGTCAGGTGGTGGAGGTACTGCAGCGGGCCGAGATGGTGGTCCGGATCTCCACCGAGATCGAACACAACCTGGTCGAGCTCGGCTCGGACGGTCGCCTGGTCCGACTGCAGCTGGAGGAGCTGATGGTCGGCGTCGAGGACGATCGCAGGCTGCTGATCATCGATTACCAGCGGGACGGTTCATCGCTGGATGCCGTCGGAGCCATGGACGCCCTGCGGAAGCTGGACGACGATGAGCTCTTCGACGACGAGCAACTGGCCAGAACACTGCACCTGATCGGACCGTCCGGGGATCTGGATGAGGCTCGGGAGGCCAGAGGCGTCCGGCTGTTGTCCAAGCTTCCACGTATGAATGAAACCAATGTCATGCAGGTGGTCGGACACTTCGGAAGCCTCCGTAAGATACTCAGGGCGTCAGCCGCCGAGCTCGAAGCCGTCGACGGGATCGGCCCTGGCCGGGCCAAAGCCCTCAAGGACGGAACGGTTCGGTTGGCGGGCGATTCCATCATCGATCAATACTGACGGGCAGCCCTTCCGGCGTACCACCGGACCTCGTTGTTCTGCGTCCAGCCGGGCGGGCCTGCGCGTCGGACCGTCGCCACCGCCGGGAGTGCTCAGAGGTGAAAGTTGGAGATTGAACTAGCGTCAGGGGCGCCGGCCGATCTGTACCCGGTCGTCGGCGCCAAGCGGGGCCTGGTCATCGCTCCGGACCTGATGGGCCGCCGCAAGCTGTTCGACGACATGGCCGCAAGCCTGGCCACGGCTCAGTCGTGGAACGTGATCGTCGTCGACCCGTTCCGTGGCCGGACCTTCACCACCAACACCACAGAGGAACGGCACGCGGTGGTCGGCGAGCTGGACGACGACGACGTCGTCGGTGACCTGGTCGATGCGGCGAACCGCCTCGAGGTGGAACCGGTGGCGCTTGCCGGTTTCTGTATGGGTGGCATGTACACCTTCAAGGCCGGTGCATCCCACCGGTTCGACCGGTTGGTCAGCTTCTACGGCATGATCCGCATCCCGGACCGGTGGCACGGTCGGGGCCAGCGGGAGCCGCTCCAGTTGCTCCGCCACGCTGAGGACCCGGCGAACATTCTGGCCATCGTCGGCACCGAAGATCCCTACACGCCGCCGGACGACGTCAAGGAGCTGGTGGCCGCAGGGGTCGAGGTTGTCCGATACGAGGGTGCCCAGCACGCTTTTGTCCACGACCCCAGCAGGCCGTCGCATCGGCCGACCGACGCCGCGGACGCGTGGTCACGGTTTCACGCCCACCTGGCAAAGCGCCCGAGGCGGGACTGAAGCCGGCCGGAAGCCCGGCCCCGCAAACCCCTGCAAATCTGGGCTTGGAGGCAACAAGATTTGTGGGCTGTGTGCCCAAATTTCGGCGGGGTGAGCGGGGCGGGGTGAGCGGGGCGGGGCGGCGCGGAGTGGGGCCGGTTCACCGCCGGGCCCGGCCTACCGGGAGCGCAGCTCCATCTGGTCCCGCTTGAGGATGTGGTAGCGGCGGTCCCGCTGTTCGATCCAGCCCAGCTTCACGAACGAAGCGATGGCCTTGTTGACCCGCTCCCTGCTGGCGCCGACCATCCCGGCCAACTCCTCCTGGGTGACCGGCAGCGAGAACTCGTCGTTCTCACCGGCGATCTCCAACAGCCGTTTTGCGGTGCGGCCCGTCACGTCAAGGAACACCGAGTCCGCCAGCACGCCGTCAGCGACCCGCAGGCGGTTGGCCAACAGCTCGACGGCCCGCCAGAGCAATGTCGGCCGCTTGTTGTAGAGCTCCCGCACCGGCTCGTAGGGGATCACAATGACCTCGGACTGCTCAAGAGCCCGCCCGTCCGTCGACCGGGTCTGCCCGTCGAAGAGCGGCATCTCGCCAAAGAGATCGCCCTGTTCCATCAGGGCGACAACGGACTCCCGCCCATCGATCGACCGGTTGACCATGGCCAACCGGCCGGAGACAACCACAAAAAGCTCGCTCGGCTCGTCGTTCTCGCTGAACAGGACGTCACCTCGCTGAAGGGGACGACGTTCGCTCGCCTCGGCAAGCTCGGTGAGGCCCACATCGTCCAAATCCTGGAACAACTCGACAGACCGTAACTGTTCGATACCGACCATGTCTCAAAGCTAGACGATCGAGGGCCCGGTCCCTCGCCGAATCTTCGACCCCCTGCCGACCCGGGGCGATGGGCTCGGCGATAGGGTCGACGCATGGAGACGTGGGCTGTCGTGGTCGCCGGAGGATCCGGCACCCGCTTCGGTCGTCCGAAGCAGCTGGCGATGCTCTCCGGCCGCCGGGTGATCGATCGATCGGTCGACGCCGTCCGCCCCCACTGCACCGGGGTGGTTGTTGTCGGATCGGCGGACATCGGTACGGCGGAGAGCCTCGGTGTTGCCGCTGTCGCCCCGCCGGGCGCCAGCCGGTCCGAGTCGGTCAGATCCGGCCTCGCCGCACTCTCGGACACCGCAACCCACGTACTGATCCACGACGCGGCCCGGCCACTTGTCCCCGGGTCGGTTGTGGTGGCGGTGGTGGACGCCCTGACCGCAGGAGCAAAGGCGGTCGTTCCGGTCACCCCGGTCACCGACACCCTTCGGGCGGTTTCCGGCGGCACGGTCGATCGCAGCCGATTTGTTGCGGTCCAGACCCCGCAGGGGTTCGAGCTCGCCACGCTGACCGCGGCCCACACCGATGGGGTGGACGCCACCGACGACGCCGCAGTGATCGAGCGGAACGGGACGGAGGTGGTCCACGTCGACGGCTCGCCGATGAACCTGAAGATCACCTTCCCCCACGATCTGGCCATCGCGGCGGCATTGCTCGAGTCGGCGGCAACGGCGGGGGAGCGGTCATGAGACCGGGATCGATCCGCATCGGACAGGGTTTCGATGTACACCCGTGGAGTGACGACCCGAACGATCGACTCGTCCTCGGTGGGGTGACGATCCCCGGATTCGCCGGCCTTGTCGGGCACAGCGACGCCGACCCGATCGCCCACGCCTGCACCGATGCGGTGCTCGGCGCCGCCGGCCTGGGTGACATCGGACAGCTGTTTCCCGACACCGACCAGGCCAACGCCGGGGCCAACAGCGTTGGTCTGTTGGCCAGAGCCATGACCGTCGTTCACGACGCCGGGTGGGCCGTGGCAAACGTCGACTGCACGATCGTCCTCGACGCGCCGAAGATCGCTCCGATCCGCCAGGAGATGGAAGCCAATCTGACCGCCGCCGTCTCGGCCCCCGTCACCATCAAGGGGAAGCGGACCGAGGGGGTCACCGCGCTGGCCGAAGGTGTCCAGTGTTTTGCCGTCGCCCTGCTCTACAGACCGGAGGACGGAACGTAATGGCGCCGAGAAAACAGCAGAAGTCGCAGAAGCAGCGCCGGTCGACCGGCGGTGGTGCATCCGGCTCCCGGACCGCCGGGTCCCGGACCTCCAAGGGGGGTCGGTCGCAGCAGCAGAGCCGGAGCGAGGGCCGAAAGGGCGGCGGTGGCGGTCGGAAGCAGCAGTCGGCCTCTGATCGAGCGCCGCGTTCAGGCCGCAATGACGGGTCCGGGACCGGGGGACGTGAGGGCAGTGGCGGTGGCAGTGGCGCTGGAGGCGGTTCTGGCCGGAGCCGCAGTGGCGGCAATCGGCGGCGGGCCAAACGCGGTCTCGGTGGCGACCAGGTGGAGGGTCGGCAGGCCGTTCGTGAGCTGCTCCTCGCCGGCAAGCGACCAATCAACGAGGTGTTGATGATCGACGACCTGGCCGACGCGGAGGTTCTGGCCGACATCGAGGAGCTCAGCCACGAGTTCGGTGTGTCGTTCCGGCGGGTTTCCCGTCGTCACCTCGGCTCCGAGGCCCTCACCGACTCCCACCAGGGGGTCATCGCCAAGGCCGCTCCGCTCGGCGAGGCGGATTTCGACGTGCTCAAGGCCGACCCGAATGCGTTCATCCTGGTGCTGGACGGCATCACCGACCCAGGGAATCTGGGCGCGATCCTGCGGACCGCCGAGTGCGCCGGAGTCAGCGGTGTTGTCCTCGGCAGGCACCGGTCGGTCCACATCAGCCCGACGGTCACCAAGACCGCTGCGGGAGCGGTGGAGCACGTCCCGATGACCCTGGTCGGCGGCATCCCGACGGCACTGGCCCAGCTGAACGATGCCGGGGTCTTCACCGTGGGTCTCGACGGCGGCGGGGACCGCTCGATCTTTGATCTCCCGCAGCTCGGGGAGGGGCCCGTGGCCCTGGTGCTCGGCGCAGAAGGACCTGGTTTGTCCCGGTTGGTTCGCCAGCGGGTCCAGGCCATGGCGTCGATCCCCCTCTCCGGCGAGCTGAATAGTTTGAACGTTGCCACCGCAACCGCCGTAGCATGTTTTGAGGTCGTGCGAGCCCGTGGTGGCTCGGCCGATGGGGGGTTGTGAGGTGACAGGGGCCAGCTACACCGCATGGGATGACAAGGAATACGTCTGGCCGCCGCCGGACGGTTGGTACCAGGCGGTGGACGGCAAGTGGTGGCCGGACGGGTATGGCCCGCCGCAGCCGGCCGACGCCGACGCGGCGGCCGATGTTGTTGGTGACCCGTCGAATAACGGTGTCGACGGGACGGCCGGGACCGGTGCTGCGGCCGGGGCGGCGACCGGTGCCCGAGACGGCCTGACGGCCGAGTTCGATGGTTTCGGCGAGGCGGCCGAAGCTGCGACGGATGGCCTCCGTGATCGGTTCGGCGAGGCGGCCGGGGCCGCAGCCGGGTTCGGCGACGATAAGCGCCCGGGGTTCGACGGGTTCGGTGCTGCCGCGGACGGTCCCCGTGAGGGGTTTGACGGGTTCGGCGATTCCGCCGGGCTGAACGAATCAGCGGCGGACGGCGCTGCCGGAGCCGTGAGGGACGGCTTCGCCCCGACAGGCGATCAAACAGCCGTCCCCGGGGGACCGACCATTGATGCACCAATGGCCGACGGTGCAGGGGTCGGCGGCGCAGGGGTCGGCGTCGATGCCGAGACGGCCTCCAGTGGGTTCCCCACGGACAGCTTTGCGGTGGACGGCGGTGGTGCTGGTGGCCCGGCGCCGGGCGCCGGCTATGACCCGCTGCCCGGCGCAGACCGTGACCCGGTGCCTGGCACCAACCGCGATCCGGTGCCTGGCTCCGACCGCGATCCTGCGGTCGACCAGGACCCGATGCCCGTCGCAGACTCCAGCTCGAGTCGCGGCGCCGATCTCGACCCGGCGGCCGTTGACCGTGACCCGGCGGCCGGCGTTGACCGTGATCCGGCGGCTCCCGCCGATCTCGACCCGGCGGGCGATGGGCCCGCTTCGGCCACACCGGACGAGACCGCGGGACTCGGTCCTGCGCCCGCACTCGACGCGCCCGCCTTCGACGGCCCACCGCCGGCCGACGGTGTCCCGCGGCAGGACCCGGTCAGTTTCGACGAACTCGCCGCTGCGGCACCCGGAATCTCACCCGGCGGACCGGCCGGATCCTACGGGGCGGACCCCGACCACCGGGCGATGCTAACCGCCGATCCGGGCGGATCGTCCCGCGGTCTTCTCTTTGCCGTCCTGGGCGTTGTTGCGCTTGTTGCGGTGGGCGCATTCCTGTTCTTTGCCCTCGGCGGCGACGGGGATCCGGACGGCTCCACCGACGAAGCGGTGACCACGGGACCGGGCTCGGTGAACGAGCCCCATCCCCGGGTGACGGGGGTTGTGGTCTTCTACCCCGACGGTGGCGCCGAGCAGCGGTGGATCATCGAGGTTCTGGAGCCGGTCCGGGACGCGTCCGCGGACACGGCCGGCGCCGACGAGGGGCAGATGCTGGCGGCCACCAGGATCCGGGTCACCAACGACGGGGGCACGGACGGCGCCGGTCTCGGCGACCTCTCGTTCAACCTGGTCGACGCGTCGAATACGCTTGTCATCCGAACCGAGAACGCCTGCCCTCCCGGCGTCGACGACTTCGCCTACGACGCTGCGGTGGCGATCGAGGACTCTGTTGAGGGGCAGGTCTGCTGGGCCATCCCGGCCGGTGACCTGGCCGGCCTGAAACTGGGTATCGAGTCCTCCAAGGTCCAGGGTCGGGTCCACATCCTGCTCCAGTAGCCATCGGGCGGACAGGTCGGCCACGGGTCCGAACGACGCCATCGCAGACCTGACTCGTTGTGTCGTCCGGCTTGCATCTCCCGGCCGAGATTCTGATCATGGAGGTCGGAGGATGATGACGTGGCGTATCCCGGTGTTCACCGCAGCAGCAGACCAGACCACCCGGCGGTCATCATGGCCGGCTCCGGTGAGGTACTGACCTACCGGCAACTCGACGAGCGGTCCAACCGACTGGCCCACCTCTTCCGGGCCGGTGGTCTCCGGCCGGGTGATCACGTCGCCCTCTTCATGGAGAACCAAATCCGGTTCATGGAGGTCGCGTGGGCCGCACTGCGCAGCGGGCTGTACCTGACCGCGGTCAACAGTTTCCTCGCTGCGGATGAGGTGGCGTACATCCTGGACGACTGCGACGCGAGGATCGTGATCAGCTCCCGGGCAAAGGCCGAGGTGGCCACCGCCCTGGACCCGGCGGCTGTCCCCGACGTGGAACGGTGGTTGATGACCGACGGCGTCCCCGCTGATTCGGAAACCGGGCCGGGGTGGGAGTCGTATGAGGATGCGGTGGCCGACCATCCGACCACGGCGATCGACGACGAGAGCACCGGTCTGCAGATGCTGTACTCGTCGGGGACCACCGGTCGGCCGAAAGGTGTCAAGCGGCCGCTCCCGGTCGAGCGGGTCGATGAGCTGCCGGCACGGGTGGCCGGATTCTTCTCCCAGCGTTACCGATACGGCCCGGAGATGGTCTACCTGTCGCCGGCGCCGCTGTACCACGCTGCGCCGTTCGCCTTCTCCACGGCGGTCCACCGGGTCGGCGGGACGCTGGTGGTGATGGAGCGGTTCGACGCCACCGGCTGTCTGGCGACGATCGGGCAGCACCGCGTCACCCACGCCCAGTTCGTCCCGACGATGTTCATCCGCATGCTCAAGCTGGCCGAGGCGGACCGCACCGCGGACCTGTCCAGCCTGGAGGTCGCGGTCCACGCCGCCGCCCCGTGCCCGGTCGAGGTGAAGCGACAGATGATCGACTGGTGGGGACCGATCCTCCACGAGTACTACGCCGGTTCCGAAGGGAACGGGTCAACCTACATCAACAGCGAGGACTGGCTGGCGCATCCCGGCTCGGTAGGTCGGCCTCCCGCCGGTGCCCTCCACATCTGCGACGACGACGGCAACGACCTACCCGCCGGTGAGGTTGGCACCATCTACTTCTCCGGCGGCGGTGAGTACGAGTACTACAAGGATCCGGAGAAGACCGAAGGGGCGAAGCTCCCCGGCGGCCGGACCACCCTGGGTGACATCGGATACCTGGACGACGAGGGGTACCTCTATCTGACCGACCGCAAGGCTCACATGATCATCAGCGGTGGGGTGAACATCTACCCCCAGGAGGTTGAGGACACGCTCATCGGCCATCCCGCCGTGCTCGACGTCGCCGTGTTCGGCGTGCCAGACCCGGAGATGGGGGAGCAGGTGAAGGCGGTGGTCCAGGTGGCGGACGGAATGGTGGGTGACTCGGCGCTGGCCGCCGAGCTGATCGCCTACTGTCGTGATCGCATCGCCCACTACAAGTGTCCCCGCTCGGTCGACTTCGAGGCCGAGCTGCCCCGGCTGCCAACCGGCAAGCTGTACAAGCGTCTTCTTCGGGACCGCTACCGCGACGCGGCGGGGCTATGAGCGTCGCTGCAGCCGCCTCGGCACGTTGCTGATGACGAGGTGGCGAGTGCCCTGGGCCATCAGGCCCGGAAGTCGGCCACCTCGAGATACCGACAGACGGATTGTGTGGTCTCCTCGACGAACTCGTCATCACTGCGGGACGAGAATCGGGTGGGGACCTCCGGCTCGTACAACCGGGTCCGCAGCATCGAGTGAAGCTGATCGATGACGTAGGTTGCCGCCTTCTCCGGGTCCTGGTGACCGATCTCGCTCCGCCTGGCCAGGATCAGATCACGAAGCCCGGTGTCCAGCGCAACGCGGAAGTTGGCCAGGCTGGCCGCGATCTCCGGATCGGAGCCGGCCAGTCGAATCGCGGCGCCAAGGAAGGACGGGCGGGCTCGGCCGGCGTCCAGGGAGAACTGGACGTAGTAGTGAACGATCTGGGCGATGGAAGCGCCGTCCCACCTGGCCGGAGACACCGCGTCCCGGACCGTTTGTTCGTAGGTTTCGCGGAATCGTTCGAAGACCGCGTGCTGGATGGCGTTTTTGTCCCGGAAGTGGTGGTAGACCGCACCGACCGAAGAGCCGGCGCGCTCGGCGATATCGGTGATCGTGGTGGCTTCGTCACCCCGCTCGGCAAAGAGGTGTTCCGCGGCATCGAGCAGCGCTTTTTGGGTTGCTCGGCTCCTGGATTGTTTCCCTGGTCGAACGTTTCCCAGGTCTTCGGTCCACAGGCTTCTGCGGATGCTCATGTCCTTCTCCGGGCAGGTCGGGATCCGGGATCGCCCCAACGAGCATACGGCGTCCTGGAGACGAAGAGCCGCCCGCGGCCGGTGCCTCCTATCACTCCGAAGCGGTCGGGATGTCGTCTGCCGGCTGATGCAGGACACCGTTGTTGATGAGTTCCTCGATCTCGCTTGCTGTGAACCCGGCCTCGCCAAGGATTGCCACGCCGTGCTCCCCGATCCGCGGCGCCGGTCGGCGCAGCCCGCCGGGGGATTTGGAGAACCGCTCGCCGGGCGGGATGTACCGGTACGAGCCGACAGCGGGATGCTCCTCCATCGGAAGGCTGTCGACCAGGTCGGCGATGGTTGCGGTTTCCGTGGCCGGAATGTCGTGCTCCTGGCAGAAGGCGAGCCACGCCGCGGTTGTCCGCTGCGGCAGGATTGCGGCGATGTCCCGATACAGGGAATCGCTGTTGGTCGTCCTGGCCCGTCTGCTGGCGTACCGTTCGTCGCCGATCAGATCCGGCCGCCCGCCGGCCCGGAAAAGACGCTCGTAATGCATCTCGTCGTAGGGGAGGATATTGATCCAACCATCGGCGGTTGGTTGTGGACGCCGGGCCGGGGTCAGGATCCGGGGGTAGCCGGCGCCGGCCACCGGTGGTTCGGGGATCGCCCCGGACCCGTGCTCGGTCAGGACAAAGGCCCGCATTACCTCAACCATCGGGATCTCGACCAGCTGACCTTCTCCGGTGACCGCCCGGTGGTACAGCGCAGCCAGCACCGCATTGGTGATCGCCATGCCGCAGACCTTGTCCGCCACCAGCATCGGGAACAGCATCGGCTCGAGCCCCATCAGGGCGAAGAGGTCGGCGAACCCGCTGGTCGACTGGATGATGTCGTCGTAGGCCGGTGCGTCGGCATCCTCGGAGTCGGACGGGTAGCCGTGGGCCCGGCAGTAGATGATGTCCGGCCGGACGGCCCGGACTGCGGCGTCGTCGAGACCGAGACGTCCAACCGGGCCGGGCCGGAGGTTGGTGACCATCACGTCGGCGGTTGCGGCAATGGCCAGGAACGCCTCCCGGCCGGCCTGCTGCTTCAGATCGATTGCGATGCTGCGCTTGTTGCGCAGCAGGTTGAGCGAGATACCGGAGAACTCGTCCGACGGGCCCGGTCCCATTCCCCGGTTCCGATCACCGGCCTTCGGTTCGACGGCGATGACGTCGGCGCCGAGGTCGCCCAGGGCCCGGGTTGCGCTCGGCCCCATCAGCACGCTGCTCAGGTCGATGACCCGGACCCCGGTGAGCGGACCGCCCGAACCGGGCGCACCATCGGCGGTTTGATTCGACACCGGCCTGCCTCCGTTTGGAACGATCAACCGCCGGGGAGGCGGTACACCCGGGAAGCGGTACCGCTGAACAGCGCCAGCCGCTCGTCAGGCGAGTAGTAGGCCGTGATCTTCTTGAACCCGTTCCACAGAACCGGGTAGCTGCACCATCGGCGGTGGACCGGAAAGTTGCTTTCGAACAGGCAACGATCCGGCCCGAACAGCTGGATCGCCGTTTCGATCCACGGACCCCAGGCGGCTGCGACGTCATCGGAGGTGGGCGGGCCGGTCGGGTCCGCATTGTCCTTGGCCCGCAGCGGCAGAGCGCCGAGCTTCAGCACCACGTTGGTCCGTTTCGCCAGCTCGGTCATGCCGGCCCGCCAATCGGCGAAGGCGTCGTCCTTGCGGCCCCGGTACGGTCCGGCCAGGACCGGGACGCCGGTGTGGTTGGCGATGATCGTCAGCCCCGGAACGGCATCAGCCAGATCGATCAGCTGGTCCAGCTGGGTGTGGTAGACCCAGCAGTCCAGGACCATGTCCCGGTCTCCAAGGACGGCGACTGCGGCCCGCAGTTCCGGCCTGGTCAACCGGTCGCCGTCCTCGATGAAGGAGAAGATCGTCTCGTCGGGATGCCAGGCCGCCGACACCCGGACCCCTCGAAACCGACCACCACTTGCGGCAACGTGAGCGTCGAGCACCGGCCCGACGTCAGCGCCGAGCATCACGTCGACCCATCCGATCATCGCCTGGCAGACCCTGGTTGATCCGAAGGCTCCGGAGTCGCTCATGGCCGCCATCCCGGCCACGAACTCGCTCTCGCCGACCGGTTTCATCTCCTCCGGCCCGCCAAGGCGGTACATGGAGCGGCACTCCGCGTAGACCGTGGCCACCACGTTGTGGCCGGTGTTCAGATCGGCCAGGTACTCACGGAGGAGGTACGGCGGTGGCTCCCTGACCCAGAGGTGATGGTGGGCATCGACGATCGGCAGTTCCGGATCGATCGCCTCCTCGGTCACCAGAGCCAACCAGTCGGTGTGGGCCTCACCACCGCTGTAGTCGAAGGGCGACTCGGCGGTCACGGCGGGTCACCGGCGGGTGCGGGAATCGTCATCGCTTGAGGCCGGCTACTCGAACAGCTCGCCGCCGGTGGCCGATGCGGTCGTGCCGTCACGCTCGAACGCCTTGACCACGTTGCGGCCGACCCGCCACCGGTGGACCTCGTCCGGGCCATCGACCAGTCGCTGCGAGCGAATGCTGGTGTACCAGTCGGCCAGCGGTGTGTCGTGGCTGTAGCCCAGCGCGCCGTGGAGCTGGATGGCCTTGTCGACCACGTCGTGCACCATGTTGGCCAGGTAGACCTTGGCGATGGCGTTCTCCTGGCGGAGGTCCATGCCCTTCTCCGCCTTGTAGGCGATGTGCAGCAACACGAGGCGGGCCATGTAGATCTGGCTGGCGCAGTCGGCCAGCATCCACTGCACGCCCTGCCGGTCCGCCACCCGCTCGCCGAAGGTCTCCCGGTTCACGACGTGCTCCGTGGCCAGGTCCAGTGCTCGCTGAGCCTTTGCGATGTTGTGCATGCCGTGGCGGAGCCGACCGTATGCCAGGCGGTGCTGGCCCATGGCAAAACCCTTGCCCCGGCCGCCCAGGATGTTCTCGGCAGGGACCAGGAGGTTGTTGATGATGACCTCGGAGTGGGTCCGGCCGAGCCGTTCTCCCAACTCGTCGTGCTGGTGCATCGTGTCGATGTTGCGAACGATGTTGAAACCGGGGTTCGGGAGCTCGACGATGAAGGTGCTGTACTGCTCGTGCCGTGGTGCGTCCGGGTCGGTCTTGGCCATGATCACGGCGATGCCTGCCACGGCCGCCGAGGAGATGAACCACTTCTCGCCGTTGAGCACGTAGTGGTCGCCGTCAAGGACCGCCGAGGTCTGCATTCCGGTTGCGTCGGCCCCCGCCGCCTTCTCGGTCATGGCGTAACAGATCCGCATGTCGCCGTTGAGCAGCGGCTTGAGGTACTTCTCCTTCTGCTCGTCCGTGCCCTTCTGCAGGAGCGTGAGCATGGTGGCGTCGTCCGGACCCTGGGTGTTGAGGGCGAGGGCGCCAACGATGCTTTCACCCAGCTCCATCTGGACGAGGGCGTTTGCCAGCGGGCCGAGGCCCATGCCGCCCCACTCGGTCGGGACGAAGGGACACCACAGGCGGTGGCTTCGGGCGCTGGCCCGGAGCTTACCCAGCACCTCGTAGAGGGTGTCCGGGTCGCCCCGTTGGCCGGTGTCGGCGGGGATGAACTCGTCGTGGACAAACGCCCGGACCTTGTCCCGTATCGCCTTGGCTTCCTCGGGGATTTCAAAGTCGATCATCTGTCCGGCCTCCGTCTGCTGCGGTGCGAGCAATTCATAGTAGGGGTTCGGAATTGGCCGGGCGAACCAGGTCAGGAGCCCCGACCCCTCCTCGAAAACCTCTCCGACGCGGACCGGTCAGGGGTCGATCCGGGCCGTCGCCGTTCCGGTGACGACCGGATTGTTGTGCTGGTTGACGGTGGTGATCTTGAGGTCGACCAGGTGTTGGTCTCCCTCGGTCCGAATGTCGGTCACCTCGGCGGTGGCGGTCAGGGTGTCGCCGGGCCAGACCTGGTTGACGAAGCGGACCCCGTAGCCGGTGAGGGTCCCGTCGCCCACCCAGTCGGTGATCAACCTGCCGGTCATGCCCATGGTCAGCATGCCGTGGGCGAAGACCCCGGGATAGCCGGCGACCTCACGGGTGTAGAGGTCGTCGGAGTGGAGCGGGTTGTAGTCCCCGGATGCACCGGCGTACATCACGATCTGGGTTCTGGTGAGGTCCTCGACCAGCACCTCGGTTCTGGTGTCACCAACCGTCAGTTCAGTCGCTTTGAGGGTCATGACGAGGCTCCGTCCTGCTCGACCGGTTTCTCGGTCTGAACACCGACGCTTCGTGCGGTGATGACCAACTCCCCGTCCTGGTCCCGATACTCGGTGATCCGCTCGGAGAACGTGAGCGTGCCGCCCCGCCTGCTCTGCTTCTGCCAGCTCTCGCCCTGCTTCACGGTCGCGGTGAGCACATCACCCGGCGTGAGGTGCCGGTGATACTCGAAGTGTTGCTCGGCGTGGAGGCCGCCGCCGCTGCGCCGGCTCCCACCCGTGTCGCCGTCGCCATCCCCTTGGTTCGCCGTCTCCGCCGCCGGCGGGGTGCCGGTTGGGGTGGCGCCGGACCCGAACCACTTCTCGCCCGGCTTCGGCCGGAGCCAGTAATCCGGGTCGAACTGGGCCCCGGCCTGCACGAAGGTTGGCGGGGCGATGATATGGCCGACCTCGGTGGCCGCCGCCTGCTCGGCGTCGTGGTAGATCGGGTTCTGGTCCCCGATGCTCCTGGCGAACATCAGGATGTGGGTCGCTTCGACGGGAAAGTGTTCTGCGGTCACGGGCGGACCTCTCTTTCTTCGTACCGTGATCGGTTGATTCGGCTGGATGGACGGCCTCTTGCGAGTCGCGGATCTGACGTTCCTGCGGGATGGTCGATCAGCCGGCAGGCTTGAGGGTGTAGCGGATGGGCAGCGTCTTGTGGCCGCCGACGAAGGTGGTCTTCATCGTTGCCGGGTCACCGGCCAGCTCGACCGTGTCGATTCGTGGCAGCACATGGGAGAACAGACTGCGGATCTCATTGCGGGCCAGCTGTGCCCCGAGGCAGAAGTGCACCCCGTAGCCGAACGAGATCTGCCGGTCGGCGTTGGACCGTTCGATGTCGAACCTCAGCGGATCCTCGAAGACCTTTGGGTCCAGGTTGGCCGCTTTGTAGGACAGGTAGAGCCAGTCGCCCTTCTTGATCTCCTGGCCGAGGACCTCGGTGTCCTCCCGGGCGGTCCGCATGAAGTGTCGGACCGGGGCGGTCCAGCGGATGATCTCCTCGACGGCGTTCGGCACCAGGTTCTCCGGATCGGCCTGCAGTTTGGCCAGCTGTTCCGGATGTTCGATGAGGGCGTGCATCCCGCCCGCCATCGCCGAGGAGGTGGTGTCGTGACCCGCTGTCGCCACGATCACGTAGTACCCCATCGTCTCCAGGTCCGGCATCGGCTCGTCGTCGATCAGGCCGTTGGCTATGAGGGTGGCCAGGTCGTCGGTCGGTCCGGCCCGTCGGGCGGCGGTCAGCTCGGTGAAGTAGTTGTAGAAGTCCGTGATGACCTGGCCGACGACCTCCGGCGACGGCGGTTCCCGCTGCAGGTCCGGATCGTCGGCACCGAACAGCTGCTGGGTCAGCATCATCATGCGCGGGAAGTCCTCCTCCGGGAGGCCGAGGATCTTCAGGATCACCTGCAGCGGGTAGGGGAGGGCGATGTCGACGGCGAAGTCGCACTCGCCGCCCTTGGCCTCCATCGTGGCCACCGCCTCACGGCTCAATTCGTCCAGGCGATCCTGCAGGCGTCGAACGCTGGCCGGTTTGAACCAGCTGTTGGTCAGCCGCCGGTACTTCCCGTGGTCCGGCGCATCCATGTGAATGAGCGTTTTGATCTCCAACTGCCGGGCCTCGATCGCCGCGTCCGCCTGGAGCACCGGTTCCGGCCCGTTGGTGAACGCCGCAGGCTTGCGCTCGATGTCAAGGACCGCCTGGTGGTCGATGACCGCCCAGAACGGCTGGAACCCGTCCCGCTCGATCCGGTGAATCCCGCCCTGCTCGTGAAGATCCAGAGCGGTCCGGTTCCACTCGTCGAGGTCTCCCCACCGTTGGTTGTCGGTGAAGATGTCCTGCGCTGCCGGTGCACCAAGGTCGGTCATCGCACTACTCCCGTGGGGTCCAGCTCCGTGGATTCCCTGTCGATCGAGGATTCGAATGTTGATTTTGGTTCGTCGGCAGGGTGGCGCGCAATTGCAGCCGGTCGACCCGTCTCCCGGCGCCTGCCTCTCATGTCGACGGGGTGTCCGGACCGCGCTGTGGGACACTCTGGCCATGACCTCCTCTTCGCCAGGACCAACCTGGTCGGACATTGCGGACTGGTACGACGAACTGCTGGAGTCGGGGAGTGGTCCGCACGAAACGGCGCTGGCGTGCCTGGCGGACCTGTTGCCGCCGGTCGACGGGCTGACCGTGATCGATGTGGCCTGCGGGCAGGGAATCGCCAGCCGTCTGCTGGCCGCCGCCGGCGCAACCGTGACCGGGACCGACCTGTCCCCGGCGATGCTGGCAAACGCCCAAGCGCACGGGACGCCCGGCGGTCGGGAGATTCGCTACGTCGAGGCCGACGCCCAGACGCTGGCGCCGTTCGCCCCCGGCACGTTCGACGGTGCGGTTTGCCAACTCGCGCTGATGGATGTGCCGGATCTCGATGCGGTGCTCAACGCGGTGGCGAGGGTCCTTCGGCCCGGCGGTTGGCTGGTGTTTGTCATCGGCCATCCGTGTTTTCTGGTACCGGAGGCCGGCCGGGCGCTGGTGGACGGCAAACCGGCGGTCACCATCCGGGGCTACTTCGACGAACGGTTCTGGCGCTCAACCAACCCGAACGGTGTTCGACGGGCCGGTAATCACCACCGCATGCTGTCCACCTATCTCAACGCTCTCGTCGCCGCGGGCTTCGGTGTCGAGGAGACCGGGGAACCCTCGGCCGGCCCACTGTTGGCCGAGCAGCAGCCGCTCTACTCCGAGGTTCCGATTTTCTTCGGTGCTCGCGTCCGTCTCGACCGCACCGCCTGAAAACGTTTTGCACCGCAGGAACGGGGTCGTCGCCGCGCGCCGAACCGGCGGTCGGCCGATCGTGTCCTGCTAGGCGTGGTCGTTTCGGAGCGCCAGCGCCATCGGCAGGAGGGCCATGACCTGAATGGCGCCGGCAACGGCGTATGCCGTCCGGACACCGGCTGTCGAACCGACGACCCCGCCAAGGAAGGCCCCGACAACAAACGCGGTCCTGGTGATCGTCCGGGAGGCGATTGCCGTCCGGCCGAGAATCTCGTTCGGGCAGTACCGCTGGATGAACCCGCGACCGATCGCCAACAGGATGCCGGATACTCCTGCGCCGACCGCCCAGAGCGCAATCACCGTGCTGAGCGACGGCGCCGCGGCGAGGCCAAGCAGGACAACGGCCGACAGTCCGGCGGCGACCAGCAGGACCGGCGCCCGACCGTGTCGCTCGACCAGCCGGGGAGCCACCGTGCTGCCGATCGCCCCGGCCACCGCCGCCACGGTCAGCGTGATCCCGAAAGCGGCCTCCGACCCGTTGTGCACATCGATGACCAACAGCACCAGCAGGCTGAACGACGTGGCGGCTCCGATGTTGAACACGGCGACGGAAATCGTCCACGGCCGCAGCATCGGATGGCGGAAGAGCCAGCGGAGCCCCGCAGGAAGATCCGCACCGACCTGTCGCAACGCCCGACCAAAACCCCCGTTGCGCAAGCCCCCGGTGCCGGTGCCGGTCGTCGCCGGCTCGTCGGCTCCGGCTTCCCCGGTTCGGGGGCGAGGTTGCGAGCGGCCAGGCAGACGCCGAAACAAAAGGGTCGATCCCAGGTAGCTGGCACCGTCGACGGCGAACGGCAACCAGGAGGCCACGGCGAACAACCCGACCCCCACCGGGGC